>NZ_JBFRGY010000013.1:0-186878 GCF_052115565.1 Microbacterium sp. 2MCAF23
TCGATACCGCCCTGTCAGCGAGACCCTCTTCAAACGACGCTACCGCCGCCAACCGCTGCGCCTCAGAAAGTGAACTCCTCGGATGCAAAGAACTGACCCCCAGGAGTCGAAACTGATTTCTCAGTCCAACTCCCGGGGGTCAGTTCAGAATCCCGGGGGCCTTCTCGAAAGGGGGCTGGACTCAGAAGTCCATGCCGCCGGACGGGTCGGCCGGCATGGCCGAAGCCTTCTCCGGCTTGTCGGCGACGACGACCTCGGTGGTGAGGAACAGGCCGGCGATCGACGCGGCGTTCTGCAGCGCCGAGCGGGTGACCTTGGCCGGGTCGATGATGCCCTGTGCGAACATGTCGCCGTACTCGCCGGTCGCGGCGTTGAGGCCGTGACCCGTGGGGAGCTCGGAGACCTTGTGCGCGACGACGCCCGGCTCGAGACCGGCGTTGAGGGCGATCTGCTTGAGCGGCGCCTCGATCGCGACGCGCACGATGTTCGCGCCGGTCGCTTCGTCGCCCGTGAGCTCGAGGCCGTTGAGGGCCTTCGTGCCGGACTGGATCAGGGCGACGCCACCACCGGCGACGATGCCCTCCTCGACGGCGGCCTTCGCGTTGCGGACGGCGTCCTCGATGCGGTGCTTGCGCTCCTTGAGCTCGACCTCGGTGGCCGCGCCCGCCTTGATGACGGCCACGCCGCCGGCGAGCTTGGCGAGGCGCTCCTGCAGCTTCTCGCGGTCGTAGTCGCTGTCGGTGTTCTCGATCTCGCGACGGATCTGGGTCACGCGACCGGCGATCTGCTCGGCGTCTCCGGCACCCTCGACGATCGTGGTCTCGTCCTTGGTGACGATGACCTTGCGCGCACGGCCCAGCAGGTCGAGGGTCGCGTTCTCGAGCTTGAGACCGACCTCCTCGGTGATCACGGTGCCGCCGGTGAGGATCGCGATGTCCTGCAGCTGCGCCTTGCGGCGGTCACCGAAGCCCGGAGCCTTGACGGCGACGGACTTGAAGATGCCGCGGATCTTGTTCAGCACCAGGGTCGCAAGGGCTTCGCCCTCGACGTCCTCAGCGATGATGACGAGCTCCTTGCCGTCCTGGATCACCTTGTCGACGACGGGCAGAAGATCCTTGATGTTCGAGATCTTCTGGTTCGCGATGAGGATGTACGGGTCCTCGAAGACAGCCTCCTGGCGGTCCGGGTCCGTGACGAAGTAGGGGTTCAGGTAGCCCTTGTCGAAGCGCATGCCCTCGGTGAGCTCGAGCTCGGTGCCGAAGGTCTGGGACTCCTCGACGGTGACCACACCCTCCTTGCCCACCTTGTCGATGGCCTCGGCGATGAGCTCGCCGATCTCCGGGTCGGCGGCGGAGATCGACGCAGTAGCGGCGATCTGCTCCTTGGACTCGATCTCCTTGGCGGAGGCGAGCAGCTCGGCGGTGATGGCGGCGACGGCCTTCTCGATGCCCTTCTTCAGGCTGATCGGGTCGGCACCGGCGGCCACGTTGCGCAGGCCCTCGCGGACCAGCGCCTGGGCGAGCACGGTCGCGGTGGTGGTGCCGTCACCCGCGACGTCGTCGGTCTTCTTCGCGACCTCCTTGACGAGCTCCGCGCCGATCTTCTCGTACGGGTCGTCGAGCTCGATCTCCTTGGCGATGGACACGCCGTCGTTCGTGATCGTGGGGGCGCCCCACTTCTTCTCGAGCACGACGTTGCGGCCACGCGGGCCGAGGGTCACCTTGACCGCGTCGGCCAGGATGTTCAGGCCGCGCTCGAGACCGCGACGGGCCTCCTCATCGAAAGCGATGATCTTTGCCATGAGTTCTGTCGTCCCTCCTGGACGTAGACATTGGGTTTAGCACTCAGATCAGTCGAGTGCTAAACCCAGTCTGGCACTCGACCCCTGTGAGTGCAAGCCGTAGAGAGAGCGTCCGGGCTCAGCCCGCCGAGCCGTCGCCCGACGTGTCGGCGGGGGTCGGCTCCGTGGTCGGTGCGTTCTTCGCGAGATCGAGCCCGAGCACCACGGTGAGCTGCTTCTGGCCGGTCACGACGTCGTCGCCGTACCGATCGCTCAGGGCGACCTTCGTCGCGCCGATGAGGGCAGCCAGCGCCTGGGCCGCAGGCTTGTCCGCCTCGGTCTTGTAGTAGACCGTGGTCGCGGGGAAGTCCTGGGTGTCGGCATCGCTCGCCGCCACGGAGCCGCCGGCGAACCCGGCGTTGACGATCGTGTCGCGCGTGCTCGCGGCGAGCCCGTTCACGCCGGTCGCGTTCAGCACCAGGACGGCGTACGACGTGTCCAGCGTCGGCGCCGCCACGGTAGCGGTCGGCGATGCCGTGGGCACCGGCGCACCGCCGTCGAAGCTGATCCGGCCCATGGCGAGCATCGCGGCGAAGATCCCGACGGCGATCAGCACCGCCGTCGCCACTGCGGCCCACAGCAGCACGAACCAGCCGCGCATCCCGGGGTTCTCGGCACGGTGGGCGCCGACGCGTCCCTGCGCGTGCGGGATCACGTCGAATCGGTCGCGGGCGGATTCTGGCATCCCCCGATGTTATCCGGGGTCCTGCTGCGGTTTCGGTGAACGACAGGCCGTCGATCTCGAGCGCGGCTGCGCCTCAGCCGGCGGACAGCGCGGTGCGACCCGATCTCCGCGCTGCCGCGTCGTCTCGGATCCGGCGCAGTCGACGCACCAGCATCGGATCCGCGATCAGCGCCTGCTCGGACTCGATGACCCGGTCCAGCAGCTGGTAGTAGCGCGCCGGCGTCAGCTCCAGCTCGGCGCGGATCGCCTCCTCCTTGGCGCTGGAGTGCCCGGGGCGCCGCGCCTCGAACGCGAGGATCACACGTTCGCGGTCGCTGAGGAGGTCGGTCACCCCATCAGGCTACGTCGCCGTCGGCGCCCGGCCCGGACGGCGCGCCCGGCCGCCGCCCCTCCACGGCCAGGAACGCGCGAGAATGGATCCGACCCCGGGAGGATCCATGTCGCACCGCGTGACCAAGACCGACGCCGAATGGCGGGCCGAGCTCGACCCGCAGCAGTACGCCGTGCTGCGCGAGGCCGCGACCGAGCGGGCGTGGACCGGCGAGCTGCTCGACGAGCACCGTGCCGGCCTCTACACCTGCGGCGCGTGCGGCGCCGAGCTGTTCCGCAGCGGCACGAAGTTCGACTCGGGCTGCGGCTGGCCGAGCTTCTACGAGTCGGTCCGGCCTGAAGCCGTGGAGTTGATCGAGGACAACAGTCTCGGCATGCTGCGCACGGAGGTGCGCTGCGCGAACTGCGGTTCGCATCTGGGCCACGTCTTCCCGGACGGATTCGGCACGCCGACCGGCGACCGATACTGCATGAACTCGATCGCGCTGTCGTTCCAGCCGGACGATTCCGCGACCGGGGCATGAGCGCACTCGAAGCCGTTCGCCGTCGGCAGTCCTGGTCCAAGGTGACCCCGGACGCGCCGACCCGCGAGCAGCTGCTGCCGCTGATCGCGGCCGCCGGCCGCGTCGCGGATCACTCCTCGCTGCGGCCCTGGCGCCTGATCGAGCTGCGTGGACAGGACCGAGAACGACTGGGTGCGGCCATCGCAGCGACGACGGGCGACGACTCCCCCTCGTCCAAGCCTCTGCGCGCCTCCCTGCTGATCGCCGTCGTCGCCAGTTACCGGGACAGCGAGAAGGTGCCCCGCTGGGAGCAGGAGGCCGTCGCCTCCGGTGTCGCGCACGTGCTCAGCCTATTGCTGGATGAGGCCGGCTGGGGAGTCATCTGGCGCACCGGCGGCTACACCCGCACCGCAGCCGTGGCCCGAGCGCACGGACTCGGTCCGGACGAGGAGCTTCTGGGCTGGCTGTACGTGGGCGGCAAGCCAGGCAAGGAACCGGGGCGGCGCCAGGTGCTCGACGCGGAATCGGTGCTGAGCCGGATGCCCGTCCAGAGCGCGCCCGACGACGCTGCGCCGTCCGACATTCCGCGCGAACCCGACGACTCCACCGAACCCGACAAGTGCACCAAGCGCACCAAGAAGAAGGCGAAGAAGAAGGCCAAGAAGGCGGCCAGGAAAGCCCGGAAGAAGGCCGAGAAGGCTGCGAAGAAGCAGCGGCGGCTCAGGAAGACCGAGGAACAGGGCTGATCCGGCGACGCCCCCAGGGCAGCGCCGCCAGCACGGACAGCACCGCCGCGAGCACCATGACGACCACCTGCCATGCGGCAGGGCCGGCCGCGGGCGGCCAGATCACGTCGATCAGCACCGACACCACGAGCTGACCGAGGACAGCACCGAGCCCCATCAGCAGCACTCCCGTGCGGGCCACGATGATCACACCCAGCAGGATGTAGGACGCACCGAGCAGCCCGCCCAGGTACAGCCACAGGTCTGCGGGGAACACGGCGGGGAACGGCTCCGGAGCTCCGGTCACGAGCAGGCTCGCACCTGCTGACGCCGAGAGCACGAGCACGCCCCCGAAGAAGCTCATGTAGGTCGCGCCGAGCGGCGAGGCGATGCGCTGACCGAGCCGGCCGTTCACGGCGGACTGGAACGCGATGCCCGCTCCGGTGAGGAACGGCAGCACCAGCATCCACAGCGGCGCCCGGGCGAGCACGTCGCCGCCGAGCGAGACGCCGACGGCGACGAGCGCGAACGCACCGCCGAGCAGTCGCCCCGGGGTGATGGCGACGACGCCGGCCGGGCCGAATCCGACCCGATCCAGCAGCAGTCCGTGCAGCGTCTGGCCGGCCACGACGCCCACCGTGAAAAGGGCGACGCCGAGGATGCCCGCGACCAGGCCCTGGGTCGACACGGTCAGCGCACCGCAGGCGCCGCCGAGCAGCATCCACCAGCGCACGCCGCCGGTGCGGATCCCCCGCCAGAGACGCCCGAGCCCCGCGCGTCCCGAACGAGTGAGCAGCACGGGGAAGCTCAGCAGCACCAGGCCGACAGCGAACGACACCCACCCGGCGAGTATCCCGTTGTCCAGACGCACTCCGAGCTGCCCGTTCACGCGCGCCTGGATCGCCGTCATCGCACCGATGGCGACCGCGCCGCCGAGCGCCAGCACGGTGCGCCCGCGGCGCGGCTTCGGAGGGGGCACAGTCACCGTTATGAGCCTACTCGGGCGCGGAATCGCTCTCGAGCACACCGACGTCCCCCGCCCGAGGTACGCTCCAGCCATGTGCGCGAGCTACGGCCTGGATCCGCGATTCAGCGATCAGCAGCTGATCGAGGAAGCCGACGACGAACTCATGGAGGGGATCCGCGCGTGGGCGCGGCGCAACGCGGAGGAGACTCTGCGCCCCACCGGACGGCTGCTGCGCAACCTCAATCCGATCCTGCTGCCCTCGGAGTCCGCGCAACCGCAGCTCGAGCAGGCCTGGTGGGGATTCCTCGTCGACGGCCGGCCGTCGCGGTTCCCCTCGATCAACACCCGCTCCGAACGGCTGCAGGAGCGTCCCGGGAGCCTGAAGGGGCGGGCGCTGGTCCCCGCCACGAGCTGGTACGAGATGCAGAAGCCGCAGAAGGCGTGGCACGAGTTCGGGCTGGACGGCGCCCTGTTCGGCATGGCCGCGATCACCCAGCGCGGCCGCGCCGAGGACGGCTCCTGGTACACGTGCTACTCGATCGTGATGCAGCCGGCGCCCGAGCGCCTCGCCGGGATCCACGACCGCATGCCGGTGCTGCTGCCGGCCGCATTCGCCCGGGACTGGCTGAACGGCGACGCCACGCGCGAGCTCATCGACGAGGCGCTGCTGGCCTCCGCCGCGATCACCGCGCGGGTGGCCGCGACGCCGCGCGCGGATGACAAGGGCACGGATCGACTGTTCTGAGCACCGCGGATGCGTCATGTCCGCACCATGATGCCCGCGGAGGAAGAATCGGAGCCTCCTGCCGGACTCGAACCGGCCACCTGCGGTTTACAAGGCCGCTGCTCTACCAGATGAGCTAAGGAGGCGAGGAATGGCCGGCGCCGTGAGGGCGCGACCGCTCCACAGCGTAGCAATTCGCCGCGCTGTCGGCGTGCACGCCGTCCGGAGCCGGACGGCCGCACGCGCTACTTCGCGGCGGACGGCGACGGCGTGGGCGAGAGCGTCGGACCGGGCGTGCCGTAGTACGAGTCGCTCGCGACCGAGAGCACGAACTGGCTGAACTCGGCGGCGTCGGTGAGCGATCCGGCGTAGACCTGGCCGTTCACGACGATCGTGGGCGCGCCGCTCAGGGCCCCCTTCTTGGAGCCGGGCAGCGGGCCGTCCACGGCGCGCTGCGTGACGTCCTTCACCCAGGAGTCGTAGGTGCTCTCCTCGACGCAGGTCTGGAGGCCCTTGGCATCCTTCACTCCGCTCGAGATCGCGAGTGCGATGAGCTCCTTGTCACTCTTGCCGTCGGTGTCCTGCTTCGGCTGGTCGACGAGCAGGGCGTGGTTGAACGCGTAGAAGACCTCGGGCTGCATCGAGGCGACGCAGGCGGCGGCGGACGCGGCGCGCAGCGAATACTTGGTGCCGTTGGAGTTCGCGGTCAGCAACGCGACCGGGTGATAGGTGACGGTCGCCGCGTCCTGATCGACCCAGGTCGCGAGCTGCTTCGCGTTCGCACGCTCGAAGTCGCTGGCGCCGGGCGAGAGGTAGTCGACGTAGACATGGATGTCGACAGCGTCGGCCGTGGCGGTCGGATCGGGAGTCGGCGAGGCGGATCCGGTCGGCGCCGCGCTGCCCGCCGTGCTCGGCGAGGGCGTGGGCGTGCTCCCGGATCCGGCGCGCACCGAGGCCAGATCCTCCTTGGTCACGACGACACCGTCGTCCTGCAGGTTCGACGGTGTGAGCGACGGCTTCGACACGGCGGAGCCCACAGCCCAGGCCACGGCGCCTCCCGCGGCGCCGACCACGATGACCGCGACCGCGGCGATGATCACACGTCGGATGATCCGGGCGCGGGACTGCTGGGCGTTCACCTGCTGGGCCTTCTCCCGCACGGCCGCACGCGAATGCGGCGGAGTGGGGACGTTCGGCGTTTCGTCGCTCGACATCGTTCCTCTTGGTTTCTCGGGACTGGCGTCCCTGTGGCCTGCTGCCGACGGGCGCGGCGCGGCACGGGTTCGATGCTAGCCAGGCAGGCTGAGAAATGACCAGACGGCCCCTGGCCGGACCCTGCGAGATCTGACCCGGAAAGCGCTTCACCGACGATGCTGGACCTCGCCGGAGCTCTCATGTCATACTGATCCCGGCCCGATGGCGGGCCACGGCGGGTTCATCCTCGTCGCTTTTTCACTACGGATCGTCCGGCACGTACCTGCCGGTGAAGGAGAAGACAATGGCAACTGTGACCTTTGATGAGGCCACCCGTCTGTACCCCGGCGGCACCCGCCCCGCGGTCGACAAGCTGAACATCGAGATCGCCGATGGCGAGTTCCTGGTTCTGGTCGGCCCCTCCGGCTGCGGCAAGTCCACCTCGCTCCGCATGCTCGCGGGCCTCGAAGAGGTCAACGCCGGCCGGATCCTGATCGGCGACCGCGACGTGACCGACGTCCCGCCGAAGGACCGCGACATCGCGATGGTGTTCCAGAACTACGCGCTGTACCCGCACATGACCGTGGCCGAGAACATGGGCTTCGCGCTCAAGATCGCCGGCGTCGGCAAGGAGGAGCGCGCCCAGCGCGTCCTCGAGGCCGCCAAGCTCCTCGACCTCGAGCCGTACCTGACCCGCAAGCCGAAGGCCCTCTCGGGTGGTCAGCGTCAGCGTGTCGCCATGGGCCGCGCGATCGTGCGTCAGCCGCAGGTGTTCCTCATGGACGAGCCGCTGTCGAACCTCGACGCGAAGCTGCGTGTGCAGACCCGCACCCAGATCGCGTCCCTGCAGCGCCGCCTCGGCGTCACCACGGTCTACGTCACGCACGACCAGACCGAGGCCCTGACCATGGGCGACCGCATCGCGGTGCTCAAGGACGGTCTGCTGCAGCAGGTAGGCACGCCGCGTGACCTGTACGAGAAGCCGAACAACCTGTTCGTCGCCGGCTTCATCGGCTCTCCGGCGATGAACCTGTTCGCGGCCGACCTGGCCGAGGGCGGCGTCCGCTTCGGCACCGAGGTCGTGCCGCTGGACCGCGACACGGTCGGACGCGCGAACGGCTCGCAGGTCACGGTCGGCGTACGCCCCGAGGACATCACGGTCGGCCCCGCCGACGGCAAGGGCCTGTCGGTCGTGGTGGACCTCGTCGAAGAGCTCGGCGCTGACGGTTACTTGTACGGCCACACCGAGATCAACGGCAAGCGCGCCGACCTGGTCGCCCGCGTCGATGGCCGCAACCACCCGAACGCCGGCGAAACGGTCACCCTCGCCGCGAACCCCGGTCACGTGCACGCCTTCGACGTCGAGTCCGGCGCCCGCTTGAACGACAAGCCGATCGTCGCCTCCTGATCACCGTCTGATCGACGCGGCGCGGGGGATCTCCCCCGCGCCGCGTCGTCGTCTTCCCCGTCGATCCCCCGAGGAGCACCGTTGAAGGACGCTCTGACCATCACGGCGAGTGCCGTGGATCCCGGTCTGCTGTCGCTGCCCTGGTCGCAGCCGCTGTCGAAGTGGCCGTCCGACGTGATCGTGTCGCTGCCCAAGGGCCTGTCCCGGCACCTGGTGCGCTTCGCGGATCTGTCCGGATCCGTCGTCGCCGTGAAGGAGACCACGGAGCAGATGGCGCGCCGCGAGTACGACATGCTGGGCAACCTCGCCCGCCTCGATGTGCCCTGCGTGTCCCGCGTCGCCGTCATCGCCGGCCGCACCGACGGCAAGGGCGAGCACCTGCCGGCGGCGCTGGTGACCTCGCACCTGCGCTTCTCGATGCCGTACCGGGCGCTGTTCACGCGCGTGCTGCGGCCGGACACCGCGACCCGCCTGGTCGACGCACTCGCGCTACTGCTGGTGCGGCTGCACAACGTCGGCTTCTACTGGGGCGACGTGTCGCTGTCGAACGCGCTGTTCCGCCGTGACGCCGGGGCGTTCGCCGCCTACCTCGTGGACGCCGAGACCGGCGAGCTGCACGAGGAGGGCCTGACCGACGGTCAGCGCGCGTACGACCTGGATCTGGCCCGCACCAACATCGCCGGGGAGATCCTGGACCTCGCCGCAGGCGGGAGGCTCGAGCGCGGCGTGGACGCGGTCGCGATCGCGGACGGCATCGTGTCGTCCTACCGCGCCCTGTGGGCCGCGCTCACCGCACACGAGTCCTTCGCTGCGGGCGAGGCCTGGCGGATCACGGAGCGCGTGGAGAAGCTGAACGCGCTCGGCTTCGACATCGGCGAGATGTCGATCCAGACCACCGCCGACGGCACCAGGGTCGAGATCGAGCCCAAGGTCGTCGATGCCGGCCATCATCAGCGCCGCCTCATCCGCCTCACCGGCCTGGACGTCGAGGAGAACCAGGCCCGGCGACTGCTGAACGACCTGGACGAGTTCCGGGCCCGCTCCACCAAGCAGTGGGCGGACGAGGAGATGTACGCGCACGAGTGGCTCACCCGGGTGTTCGAACCGGTGGTGCGCGCGATCCCCTACGACCTGCGCGCCAAGCTGGAACCGGCCGAGGTGTTCCACCAGGTGCTCGAGCACCGCTGGTACATGTCACAGGCGCAGGGCCGGTCGGTGCCGCTGGCCGAGGTGCTCACCTCGTACATCAACGACGTGCTGCGGCACCGGCGGGACGAGGCCACGATCATGGGGCCGCCCACCGAGACCATGTCACTGCCGGTGATCACCGGATCCGTCCCGGTCTCGGACGACACCGGCGACATCGACTGGCGCGATCTGGTCTGAGACGGCGCGACACTGGCCGCGAGGCTCCATCCGAGTAACGAGACTGCAGCGCTGGCGTGCAGTCTCGTTACTCCACTGAAGTCTCGCGGTCAGGTGCGGTCGCCCGGGGGACGATGCCGTCAGTAGCCGACGGTGAAACGCTCGCGGCGGTGCTTGCCGTTCTCGATCTCGTCGACGACCGCGATCGCGAAATCGGCGCCGGAGATGGTCGAGTTGCCATCGGCGTCGCGCACGACCACGTCGCCGCCGTCCCGGTAGGAGCCGGTGCGCTCGCCCTCGGCCCACGGCCCGAACACCTCGGCCGGGTGCACGAAGAACCAGTCCAGCGACGCGTCGGCGTTCTGCAGCACGGCGAGGGAATCGATGCCGACCTGCGCCTCGTGCTTGTACTCCTCGGGGAAGTCGAGGTCGATCAGACGCGGACCGCCGGGCGCCGAAAGGCTGCCGCCGGCGCCGCCGACGACGCTCACTCGCGTGCCCGTGCCGCTGAGCTTGTCGACCAGGTTGGTCAGTGCCGGGATGACCGCCTGCTCCATGTCGCCGCGCGGGGACAGCGCAGACACGACCACATCGGCGTTCTCGAACACGTCGCCGAGCGCATCGAGGTCGGTCACCGAACCCTGCACGTTGGTGACACCGTCGACGGGAGCGGACGGCTCGGAGCGCGAGATCGAGACGACCTCGTGCCCGCGCGACGCGGCTTCCTGGACGATGTGGCGGCCGGCGTAGCCGGTCCCTCCGATGACGACGATGCGAGCCATGCGCGTTCCTTCCGTTCCGATCCCGGCTGTTTCTGCACCGGGTACGGCAGGTGAAAGGACCCACGGCCGTCGTCTATTCCGCCTCAGCCGGATCCTGCACGGATGTGCGCCTCCGGTCAACGGCATGCGCGGTCGGTCATGCGGAGCACCGAGCGCCAGGGCGCCGTGCTCCGCATGAACCTCAGCCCTTGGCGGCGCGGACCGTCGAGACCTGGTACAGCGCGACAGAGGCCGCGATGCCGGCGTTGAGCGACTCGGTCGCCGCGGAGATCGGGATCGACACGATCTGGTCGCAGGTCTCGGTGACGAGGCGCGAAAGCCCCTTGCCTTCGGATCCGACCACGATGACGACGGGACGGTCCGCGAGCTCGACCGCGGGCAGCGACACGTCGCCGCCGCCATCGAGGCCGAGCACGAAGACGCCTTGCTTCTTGAACTCCTTGAGCATGCTGGTGAGGTTCGCAGCGAGGGCGACCGGGATGCGGGCCGCCGCCCCGGCGCTGGTCTTCCACGCCGCGGAGTTCACGCTCGCCGAGCGACGCTGCGGAAGGATCACGCCGTGTCCGCCGAAGGCGGCGGTGGAGCGGATGATCGCGCCGAGGTTGCGGGGATCGGTGATCCCGTCGAGCGCCACGAACAGCGGGGTCTGGCCGCGGTCGATGACCTCTTCCAGCAGATCCTGCGGGTGCGCGTACTCGTACGGCGGCACCTTGAGGGCGACGCCCTGGTGCACGCCGTCGAAGCCGGCCATGCGATCCAGCTCCTGACGGGTGACCTCGAGCACGGGGATCTCACGGTGCCGTGCGATCGCGAGCATCTCCTTGATGCGGTCATCCATCTCCACGCGCTGCGCGATGTACATCGTGGTGGCGGGGATCTTCGTGCGCAGCGCCTCGAGCACCGAGTTGCGCCCGGTGACGGTCTCGGTGTCGTTCGAGGCCGACGACGAGGACACGCGGCGGTTCGGATTGGATCCGCTCTGCGGCTTCTGGCCCGCGCCCGATCGCGCGCCGGGACGGCCCTTGCCGCCTGCGGCCGCATAGCGCTCCTGGGCCGCCCTGCGCTTTCCGGCGACGTGCCAGGCGCGGTCCTCGGCCTTCGGGGTGTTCCCGCGGCCCTCGAGCGCCTTGCGGCCGAGGCCGCCGGTGCCCTTGGTGGCGCCCTTCTTCTTGCTGTTGCCCGCTCCGGGCCTGCTCGGCTTAGCCATCGATACTCCAATGAGTTCCGTCTGGAGTGTCCTCCAGGGTGATGCCCGCCGCACCGATCGCATCGCGGATGCGGTCGGCGGCGGGCCAGTCCTTGTCGGCGCGGGCCTGCGCACGCTGGGCGATCATCGCCTGCACGAGCGCATCCAGCGCGGTGGTGGTCTTCGTGTCGGATCCGGCGGATGCCCACTCGGGTGCGAAGGGATCGATGCCGAGGATCCCGGCCATGGCCTGGACGTCCGCGAAGGCATTGATCGCGGCATCACGGTCGGAGCGGTCCAGCGCAGCGTTGCCCACGCGTACCGTCTCGTGGAGCGCGGCGAGCGCCTGCGGCACGCCGAGATCGTCGTCCATGGCGGCAGCGAAGGCCTGTGGCACAGCACGGTCGGCCCACCCGATTCGCGGACCGTACGCTCGGATAACGCGCTCCTGGAACGTCCGGATCCGGCCCAGCGCCGCCTCCGCCTCGCGCCACGACGACTCGGAGAGGTCCAGGCTGGAGCGGTAGTGCGCGGCGGCCAGCGCATAGCGCACCACGAGCGGATCGTGCTGCGCGAGCACGTCGGCGGCAAGCGTGAAGTTGCCGATCGACTTGGACATCTTCTGCCCGTCGACGGTCACGAGGCCGTTGTGCACCCAGTACCGGGCGAACGCGTCACCGGCCGCGGTCGACTGCGCCAGTTCGTTCTCGTGGTGTGGGAAGCGCAGGTCGAGACCGCCGCCGTGGATGTCGAACTCGGCACCGAGGTAGCGCCGCGCCATCGCGGAGCACTCGATGTGCCAGCCGGGACGCCCAGCGCCCCAGGGCGAGGCCCAGGTGGCGTCGGCGGGTTCGTCCGGCTTCGCGCCCTTCCACAGGGCGAAGTCCTGCGGGTTGCGCTTGCCACGCGGATCCGCATCCTCCGCGGCCTCCATCGCGTCCACGGATTGGTGGGTGAGCTCGCCGTAGGCGGACCAGCTGCGCACGTCGAAGTAGACGTCGCCGGACCCGTCGGCCGCCGGGTAGGCGTGACCGCGCTCGACGAGGCGCTCGATGAGCTCCTGCATCTGCGGGATCGACGCCGTCGCCCGCGGCTCGTAGGTCGGCGGCAGGATGCCGACGGCGGCGTACACGGCCGAGAACTCCTGCTCCATCCGGTACGCCAGGCCCCACCACGCCTCGGCGTCGGTCGCATTCGCGAGCACCTTGTCGTCGATGTCCGTGACGTTGCGGACGACGGTGACCCGCCCGTAGCGCAGCTGCAGCCAGCGCCGCAGCAGGTCGAAGCTCAGCGCCGCGCGCACATGCCCGATGTGCGGGCCGGACTGCACGGTGGGTCCGCACACGTACATCGTCACGTTCGAGTCATCGAGCGGAACGAACTCGCGCAGTTCCTGCGCGCGCGTGTCATGGAGGCGGATCGTCACCGCTCAAGCCTACCGGGGCGGCCCTGACAGTTTCGGGGAGCGATGTCGGCGCCGGAATCGGATCCGGCAGGGCGGACATCGCTCCTCGAAACAGGACGTGGTCAGGGCTGCAGCAGGATCTTGCCCTCGCGCCCCGCGCGCAGGTTGCCCTCCGACGCCTCCGCGATCCGCTCGAACGGCAGCACGGCCTCGACCGGGAGGGTGAGCACGCCCTCGCGGATGCGCTGCAGCAGCTCGCCGAAGAGGGCTCCACGCTGGTCCGCGGGCATCGCAGCCGCGACCTTCGAGCCCCAGAAGCCGCGCACGGTCAGCTGCTTGAAGATCACGTCGCCCGAGGAGATCCGCATGGTCGGCGATGCCATCGCGCCGAACACCACGAGCAGGCCGCCCTCGCCGAGCATCGCGGCGACCTGGCCACTCGCGTCGCCACCGACCGAGTCGATGCCGGCGCGGATCGGCGCACCGCCGGTGAGGGCGCGCACCTGGTCCTGCCAGTCCTCGGCATCGGTCGCGACGACGTTGCCGACCCCCTGCGCGGCGAGCTCCGCGATGCCGTCCGCACGACGGACCAGGCTGACCACGTGCACGCCGCGAGCGGCGGCGAGCTGGGCGACCATACGGCCGACGGCGCCGTTCGCCGCGTTCTGGATCATCCAGTCGCCCGCGGCCAGCCCGAGCGAGTCCAGCACGCTGATGGCGCTGAACGGCATGGATCCGAGCTGGGCGGCCTGTTCGTCGGGGATGTCGTCGGGCACCGGGATGAGCCCGCCAGCGGAGGCGAGCACGTACTCGGCCCAGGCGCCGAACGCGCCGCCGACGGTGACGCGACGCCCGACCAGCGCGTCATCGACGCCTTCGCCGACCGCATCGACCACACCGACCGCCTCGGTGCCGGATCCGGCCGGCAGCTCGGGCTTGTACCCGTAGAGGCCGCGCACCGTGAGCAGGTCGTGGTTGTGCACGGCGGCGAGCAGCACGCGCAGCCGCACCTGCCCCGGACCGGGCTCCGGCAGCGGGACGTCCTGGACGGACAGGACTTCGGCGGGATCCCCGAAGGAGGAGTGGACGAGTGCGCGCATGGCGGTGACCTCTCTACGACGTCTGCTGGATGCGGCGGGTGGCCGCGTCCTCCAGCGTAGGCACGTGCGCGAGGAATCGGATCCGAATCCGGAGGACCCTGCGTTATGGATTCAGCCCAGCGCGATCGGATGCACGAGAGCCACAGCCGTGACGGCGATCCCCTCGCCCCGGCCGGGGAAGCCGAGCCCGTCGGTCGTGGTCGCGGAGACGGCGACGGGAGCGCCGCCGAGGGCCTCGGACAGCACGCGCTCGGCCTCAGCGCGGCGCGCACTGAACCGCGGGCGATTGCCCTGGAACTGCACGGAGACGTTGCCGATCGCGAATCCGCCCTCCGCGAGGATCTCCGCCGTGCGGGCCAGGAAAACATCGCCGTGCGCACCGGCGTACTCCGGATGCGCGGTGCCGAAGTGCTGCCCGATGTCGCCGAGGCCCGCCGCCCCCAGCAGGGCGTCCACGATCGCGTGCGCCACGGCGTCGCCATCGGAGTGCCCCTCGAGCGCGGGCTCGCCGGGCCAGTCGAGCCCTGCCAGGCGAAGCGTGCCGCCCGGGGCGAAGGCGTGCACGTCGGTGCCGATGCCGATGCGCGGGATGGCGGGGCCGTCGGGCACTGCGGAGGACGTGAGGATCATGCGGGCGCGCTCCAGGTCGTGCGGAGTGGTGATCTTGAAGGCTTCCTCGGATCCGAGCACGTGCCGCACCGCTCCTCCGGCGGCGGCGAACAGCGCGGCGTCGTCGGTGTACTCGATGCCCTGAGCTTCGGCGTGCCCGTAGGCGGCGACGAGCTCGGTGCGGGGGAAGCCCTGCGGCGTCTGCGCGGCGGCGAGCTCTGATCGGTCGACCGGGGCGACGACCTCCTCCCCGTGCACGCGCTTGAGGGTGTCGACGACGGGCAGCGCGGGGATCACGCCCACGCCGGGGCGCACCGCTGCGGACACCGCCGCGAACTGCGCGGGTGGAGTCAGCGCGCGAGCTGCGTCGTGCACGAGCACCGTGTCGATGCCGTCGGCGAGCACCGCGAGTCCGGCCGCCACGGAGCGCTGCCGGGTCTCGCCTCCGACGATCACCGCCACCACCGGCGCCCCCTCGTCGCTCGCTGGTCGCGGATTGTCGCTTCGAACCTCGGATGGCGGCATTTCGCGACCAGTGAACGTCGTCTGCGCGGCCTCGAGGATGGTGCGCGCGTCGGACTCGAGTCCAGCCGGGACGACGAGGATCACCTGTGCCGGGGCCGCGGCGAAGACGCCGTCGAGCGCATGCTCGAGAATCGCGCGACCGCAGAGCGGCACGAACGCCTTGGGTGCTCCGGCGGCGAGGCGCGTACCGGATCCGGCCGCCACGACGATCACCGCGGTGTGCGCGAGGGACGAAGGCGGGGGCAGGTCGTTCACGCTCTCACGTTAGCGCCGGATCCTCCGCTCCCCCGCGCCCGGATCGTTCTGCAAAAACCTTGCGTGAACGAGTACTTGATCTGATACAGTACTTGACATGAACGATGACGCCTTCTCCGCGGACCTCCTGCGCGGGCACACCGACACGATCGTGCTCGGCATGCTGCGCGGCGGCGATCGCTACGGCTTCGAGATCTACAAGACCATCCGGGACGCCACCGGAGGGGACCACGAGATCAAGGAGGCCACCCTGTACGCGACCTACCGCCGTCTGGAGAAGGACGGCCTGGTCGAGTCGTACTGGGGCGACGAGACGCAGGGTGGCCGTCGCAAGTACTACCGGATCACCGACGCGGGCCGCGCGGTGTACCGGCGCAACGTCGCGGCCTGGGTCGCCACCCGCCGCGTGATCGACACGCTTCTGGACGCGAAGGACTGAGCACATGAACACCGACATCCACCGCCTCCTGGACGAGGCCTTCGCCGGGATCGAGATGACGCCGGCCGCACAGGACCTGAAGGAGGAGATCCGCGCGAACCTCGCCGCACAGGTCGACGAGCGGATCGCCGCAGGCGCCTCACCCGCCGAAGCCGCGCAGAGCGCGATCGCCGAGCTCGGCGACGTGCGAGCCCTGCTCGAGGATGAGCCGGCCGCGGGCAGCACGCACGCGCCGGGCTGGGAGGCGCTCACCGCGCGCAACCGGGTGCGACCGAAGCCCGGCTTCGTGGTGCGCACGGTGCTGCTGAGCCTCGTCGCGACCGCAGCCCTCGTCGGAATCCTCCTCGTGGTGCTGCTCGTGCCGCCGTCCGCGCCGCTGGCCGTCGCCGGACTCGGCGCGGTCGTCGCGGTCGCGCTCGGCATCGTCACGGCGGACGCACTGCTGCAGGAGACCACGACCAATCACCCGCTGCCCGCCGCCCGTGCCGTGGGGTTCGGCCTCGCGACCGGCGGCACCCTGCTCGCACTCGGACTCGGCGGCGCCTTCGCGCTGGCGCTGGATCAGCTCTGGCTCGTGATCCTCGCGGCGGTGCTCCTGGTCGGCGCTCTCGCGCTGTTCTCCTACCTCGGCGCGACGCAGACGAATCGGCACAAGGCCTGGACCCGCAGCGCCATGACGCAGATGCCGCCGAACCGCTTCGAGACGGATCCGGAGTCCGCCGCCCGCTTCGGGATCTACACGGCGGCGATCTGGTTCCTGACCCTCGCCGTGATCGTCGTGCTCGTCTTCACCGTCGGCTGGTGGTGGGCGCCGGTGGCGTTCGTCGGCGGCCTCGCCGCGATGATGCTGCTCCTGGCACGCATGCTCTACGCACCGCGCAGCGGCGACCGCCGCTGACCGGTCCGGCCGGTCCTGGCTCTTCGCCTCGCTGAGTCCGGATCCGCCCTCCCTCACAACGCAGAGAACCCTCAGAACGGAAGGGATGTTCGTCATGCCCGCACACCAGCGCCTCGACGGCGACGCCATCGTCGCCGAAGACCTCGTCAAGGAGTACCGCGGCCGCGGCCGCCGCCCCGCTGTCCGCGCCCTGGACGGCCTGAGCTTCGCCGTCCCTGCCGGACGCGTGTTCGGACTGCTCGGCCCGAACGGAGCCGGCAAGTCCACCACCACCAAGATCCTCACCACCCTGTCCCGCCCGACGGCGGGCCGAGCTCGCGTGGCCGGGCATGACGTGACCGACGCCGCCGGCGACGTGCGCGCGGCGATCGGGTACGTCTCGCAGGGCACCGGAACGGATCCGAACCTCACCGCGACCGAGAATCTCGAGATCGCCGGGCGCATGCGCGGCCTCGGCGGCTCCGATGCCAAGGCCCGCGCCGCCCGGCTGCTGACCGAGTTCGGGCTCGCCGACGCGACCCGCCGGCCGGTGCGGACGTTCTCGGGCGGGATGCGGCGGCGCCTCGACGTCGCCGCCGCCCTGGTGCACCGTCCGCAGGTGCTCTTCCTCGACGAGCCCACCACGGGCCTGGACCCCGAGGCGAGAGCCGCCATGTGGGCCGAGATCCGGCGCCTGGCCGGCGAGGAGGCTCTCACGGTGGCGCTCACCACGCACTACATGGAGGAGGCGGACCGACTCGCCGACGAGCTGCTGCTGGTCAACCGCGGGCGTGCCGTCGCCCAGGGCACACCCGATCAGCTCAAGGCCGCGCTGCACGGCGACGCGGTCCGGGTGACCCTCATCGAACCGGATCCGGTCGCCGTGCGCGCCGCGGTCTCCTCGCTCCCGGGCCTGCGCGACGTGCTCGTCGAAGCGGCCGGGGTCGACGGCCTGCTCGTCGCCCGCACCGATGACGCCGGTTCCGCGGTCGGAGCGGTCATCGCCGCGCTCGACGGCGCAGGGATCCGCTACGGCCAGGTCGCGGCGTCCCACCCCACCCTCGACGACGTGTACCTGCACTTCGTCGGCCACACCTTCGGCGACGCCCCGGCGTCCGCCCTCACGGAAGAAGTCGCAGCATGAGCGCGATCGCCCTCTCCCCCGCCCCCGCCACGACGACGCGCCCCGCCGGGTGGTTCACCCAGACCGGGCAGGTGCTGCGGCGCTGGTCGATCGTCTCGATCCGCCAGGCCTGGGGCCCCGTGATGAGCCTCATCCAGCCGGTCATCTGGATCCTGTTGTTCGGGCAGGTCTTCCGCACGCTGGGCGCCCTTCCGCAGTTCGGCGGCCACGGCTACATCGACTACCTGGTCCCGGGGATCCTGATGATGACCGTGCTGTACTCGGGCGCCTGGGCCGGCACGGGCTACATCGACGACATCGAATCGGGAGTGATGGACCAGTACCTCACCTCACCCCTGCGGCGCTCGTCGATCATCGCGGGGCAGCTTCTGCAGCAGCTCGTCATCAACGTCCTGCAGTCGCTCGTGGTTCTCGGGATCGGCTGGCTCGGCGGCGCACGCTACCCCGGCGGCGCGGGCGGCATGCTCGTCGCGCTCGGCATCGCGACACTGCTGGCGACGATCTTCTGCTGCGCGTCGACGGCGGTCGCGCTCACCGCCCGCAGCCAGATCGCGCTCATCAGCCTGTCCCAGTTGATCGTGCTGCCGGCGACGTTCCTGTCGACGACGATGATGCCCGCCGCCGCCATGCCGGAGTGGGTGCAGAACATGTCGCGGTGGAACCCGATGACCTGGGCCGTCGAACTCGGCCGCGGCGGCCTCACCGGTGCCTACCCCGCCGAAGGCTGGTGGCAGGCCGGGGGCCTCGCCCTGCTGGCGGCACTCGCGTTCGCCTGGGCGCTGCGCGCGATCCGCAGCTACCAGCGCTCGATCTGACCGGCTTCGATCCCGGCCGCAGACACGACGAAGGGGCGGATGCCATCGGCATCCGCCCCTTCGTCAGCAGAACTCAGGAGGCGAGGACCTCGTCGAGCAGCGCTCCGGCCTTCTCCTCGTCGATCTTCTCCGCGAGCGCGAGCTCGGAGGTGAGGATCTGACGGGCCTTGGCGAGCATGCGCTTCTCACCCGCGGAGAGTCCGCGGTCCTGGTCGCGGCGCCACAGGTCGCGGACGACCTCGCTGACCTTGATCACATCGCCCGAGGCGAGTTTCTCGAGGTTCGCCTTGTAACGGCGCGACCAGTTGGTCGGCTCCTCGGTGAACGGGGCGCGCAGCACCTCGAACACCCGGTCGAGCCCCTCTTGGCCGATCACGTCGCGTACGCCGACCAGGTCGACGTTCTCCGCAGGCACCTCGATGATGAGGTCTCCCTGCGTGACGTTCAGCTTCAGGTACTTCTTGGTCTCCCCCTTGATCACACGGTCCTTGACCTCGATGATCGTCGCGGCGCCGTGGTGCGGATAGACCACGGTCTCACCAACCTCAAAAAGCATAAAGTCGTGTCCTTTCGGCAACCTCCAGGATACCACAGCCGGAATGCGATAAGGTTCGCGCCCCCCGCGCCGACAGACCTGTCCCCCGCGCCCGTGAGGCGGGCCCTGCGGCGCGGACCCGTGCCCCTAGAATGGTGCTGGATCATCACGTGAATTTTCTGGAGGACCCGTGAAATCGCGCCTTGCTGCGTCCATCGCCCTCAGCGCCCTCGTGATCGTCGGCGCCACCGGGTGCGCCGGGATCACTCCGCAGGCGACCACCATCGACTACTCGGCCTCCGACGGCGCGAACGTTCCCAAGAAGGGCCCGATCGAGGTCCGCAACGCCTTCGTCGTCGTGGACGAGGCCGGCACGCTCGGCAACCTCGTCGCCGGCCTGGTCAACACCAGCTCCGATGCGCAGACGATCCACATCTCCATCGGCGACGGCCCGAGCCAGAGCGTCCGCATCGCCGGACAGAAGGCGGTCAGTCTCGGCGGCGATGACGCGAAGCCGATGACCTTCGAGGACCTCGACACCAAGGCCGGCGAGACCATCGAGGTCTACTTCCAGTCCGGTGACGCCGAGGGTGTCAAGTACGCGATCCCCGTGCTCGACGGAACGCTCCCCTACTATGCTCCGCTGGTCCCGACCGCGCAGCCGAGCCCGACCTCGACGCCGGTCGCCCCGGCCGTCGAGGTGACCCCGACGCCCAGCGAGACCCCGGTCGGCTGAGCCCCGCCGCACTCGCAGAGAGCCCCCGGAACCCTTGAGGTTCCGGGGGCTCTCGCGTGTGCGAAAGGCGTTCAGCCCTCGAACCGGTACCCGAGCCCGCGCACGGTGACGAGCATCACCGGCTCGGAGGGGTTCTGCTCGATGCGCGAGCGGATCCGCTTGATGTGCACGTCGAGGGTCTTGGTGTCGCCGAAGTAGTCGCTGCCCCAGACCCGGTCGATCAGCTGGCCGCGGGTGAGCACGCGTCCGGAGTTGCGCATGAGCACCTCGAGCAGCTCGAATTCCTTGAGCGGCATGTTGATGACCTCGCCGTCGACCGCGACGGTGTGCCGATCGATGTCGACGGTGACGCGGCCGCCCTCGAGGATGCGCTCGTCGATGTCCTCCTCGGCCTGCACGACCCGCCGCAGCACGGCGCGCATGCGGGCGAGCAGCTCGCGCGACGAGTACGGCTTGGTAATGTAGTCGTCGGCCCCGAGCTCGAGGCCCACGACGATGTCCACCTCGGAGTCCTTCGCGGTCAGCATGATGATCGGCACCGCGGAGGCGGTGCGGATCTGACGACACACCTCGGTGCCGGGCATGCCGGGCAGCATCAGATCGAGCAGCACGATGTCCGCACCGCTCTCACGGAACAGGGCGAGGGCGGTGGGTCCGTCCTCGGCGATCTCGACCTCGTAGCCCTCCCGACGCAGCAGGTATGCGAGCGGGTCGGCGAGATCGGGCTCGTCTTCGACGAGGAGGATGCGGGTCATACGAGTTCTCCGGTATCGGCGCGGGTCGTTTCCGCGGGGTTCGCAGGCGACGGGGCGAGGCGCGAAGCCTTGCGCTCCTGGCGCTTCTTCTTGTCCTTCTTCGGCTTCTTGTTCTTGCGCGGGGCCATGTCCTCGTCGGCATCGGGGCCCGCGATCTGCGGCAGGCGCATGGTGAACGTGGACCCGCGGCCCGGGCGCGACCACAGCCGCACCTCGCCACCGTGACGCTGAGTCGCGTGCTTCACGATCGACAACCCGAGCCCGGTGCCGCCGGTGCGACGCGAGCGGGCCTCGTCGGCGCGGTAGAACCGCTCGAAGATGCGCTCGCGGTCGGCCTCTTCGATGCCGATGCCCTGATCCGAGACCGAGATCTCGACAACGCCGTCGTCGATGCGCACGCCGACGCCCACGCGGGATCCTCGCGGCGAGTACACGATCGCGTTCGCGATGAGGTTGCCCACCGCCTCGATGAGGATCTGTGCGTCTCCCCGCACCCAGGCGCCGCGGTCACCGCCTCGACTCAGCTCGACGCCCGCCGAGGCCGCCTGCACGGCGTGCCCTTCCACGCTCGTCGCAACGACCTCGTCGATCGCGACGGCACCGAACGTGCCGAACCCGTCGGAGGACTGCAGCCGGGACAGGCTCATGATGCGGCCGGTGAGCTGACCGAGACGCGCAGCCTCGGCCTGGATCCTGGTCGCGAACGCCCGCACCTGCGCGGGGTCGTCGGCAGCCGACTCGATCGCCTCGGCCAGCAGGCTCACCGCACCCACCGGAGTCTTCAATTCATGGCTGGTGTTGGCCACGAAGTCGGTGCGCATCTGCTCCAGGCGCTCCTGCTCGGTGATGTCGCGGATGATGAGCAGGTTCAGACGCGGCCCGATGCGCTTGGCCCTTGCGGCGACGAGGCGCGGGTCCAGCTGGCGCCCGCCGCGCGCGAGGCGCATCGTCGCGGTCTCGGATCCGCCCTCGCGCACCGCTCGCACGAGCTGGCGCAGCTCGGGGTTCTCCAGCGTGGCGCCGACCTCGATGCCGAAGCGCGCAGCCGCCGTGCTCGCGGCCGTGACGAGGCCGGACGGATCGACGGCGCAGGCGGCGTCGTCCATGGCCGCCAGCACATCGGTGAGACCGTCCGGAAGGTCGGTGGACGCCTGCTGCTCCGCCGCAGTCCTCGCCCGCATCGCCGCCACGATCATCGCCGCGATGCCCGCGCCGATCGCGACCCCCAGCCCGAGGGCGAGCAGCGCGAGCAGAGTGCTGTCCATGCCCCCAGCGTAGAGGGCGTTCGCCCTCCTGAACGGCGGGTGAACGCCCTCCGCATGCCCTCACGCGCTAGTGTTCACGAGCACGGCACCAGCCGTTAACCTTCGCCGAAGAGAATCGCCACGTGCGTGTCACGACCGTGACAGGCACCGTCCCGTGCCCGTTCTGCGGGCCGCCGTGCGACTCAGACCATCCGGTGCCCCGGGTCACAGAACGAAAGGTGCGCAGCCATGCGCGAAGTCTTCCACCAGTCCCTCGAGCATCTGCAGTCGCAGCTCGTCGAGATCGCCGACCTCGTGGCCGTGTCGATCGAGAAGGCCACCCGCTCGTTCGCGACCAGCGACGTCGCCCTGGCCGAGGAGGTCATCGCCGACGATGCCCGCATCGACGAGCTCGCCGTCGCCCTCGACGAGCAGGCCATCGAGATCCTCGCACGCCAGCAGCCCGTCGCCCGCGACCTGCGCATCGTCGTGACCGCGCTGCGCGTGAGCGCATCCCTCGAGCGCATGGGCGACATGTCAGAGCACATCGCCCAGCTGGCGCGCCTGCGCTTCCCCGAGCGGGCCATCCCGAAGGGCCTGAAGGGCACCTTCACCCGTATGGGCGAGCTGGACGTCGAGATCGCCCGCACCCTCTCGGAGCTGCTGCGCACGCAGGATCTGCGCTTCGCCGACGCGATCCGCAACGCCGACGACGACGTGGACGAACTGCACGCCAGCGTCTTCGAGAAGGTGCTCAGCGACAACTGGAAGGGCGAGGCGGGCGCGACGGTCGATGCCACCCTGGCCAGCCGCTACCACGAGCGGTTCGCCGACCACGCGGTCGCCGTCGCGAAGAAGGTCGTCTACCTGGCCACCGGCGACTGGGTCGTCGACGAGGAGGACATCGCCCTCGCCGTCGAGGCGCAGGCCGAGGCCGGATCCGGCCACGCCTGACCCCCAACCTTCGGAGATCCGCCCCTGCCGTTCCGGTCGGGGCGGATCTTCTCGTTTCCGGCGGGCTGCGATCAGCAGGTCCCGGCGCACGCCCGAAACGACGGATCCCGCCCCGAGCCGGTCGGATGACCGGTTCGGAGCGGGATCGGTGTCGGTCCGGGGTTACTTCTTGCCCTGGTTCGCCACGGCTGCGGCGCCGGCCGCAGCGGCCTCGGGGTCCAGGTACCGGCCAGGGCCCGTGGGCACGTTGTTCTCGTCGAGCTCGTAGACGAGCGGAATCCCGGTGGGGATGTTGAGCTCGGCGATGTCGGCGTCGCCGATGCCCTCGAGGTGCTTCACGAGGCCGCGCAGCGAGTTGCCGTGCGCCGTGACGAGCACGGTCTTGCCGGCCTCGAGGTCGGGCACGATGGCCGACTCCCAATAGGGCAGCAGCCGGTCGATGACGAGCTTGAGCGACTCCGTGCGCGGAACGTCGCCGTCGATGCCCGCGTAGCGAGGGTCGTTCACCTGGCTGTACTCGCTCGCGTCATCAAGCGGGGGCGGCGGCACGTCGAAGGAGCGGCGCCACAGCTGGAACTGCTCGGGACCGAACTCCTCGAGCGTCTGCGCCTTGTCCTTGCCCTGCAGCGCGCCGTAGTGGCGCTCATTGAGCCGCCACGAGCGGGTCACCGGGATCCACAGCCGGTCCGCGGCGTCGAGCGCGATGTTCGCGGTCTGGATCGCGCGGCTGAGCAGCGAGGTGTGCAGCACGTCAGGCAGGATCCCCGACTCCGCCAGCAGCTCTCCGCCCCGGCGGGCCTCGTTCTTGCCCTGCTCGGTCAAGCGGACGTCCACCCAGCCGGTGAACAGATTGAGTTCGTTCCATTCGCTCTGGCCATGGCGGAGCAGGATGAGGGTGCGCGTCATGTTCTCAGCCTAACGGCGTGCGCCGTGCCGCTCCGAAGTCGGGTCTCCGCATGACGGAGATCGCTTATTCGACGCATAGCAGCCGCAAAGGTCGTGGTTCGACGGGCTCGAGAGAATCCTCCTGTCAGCCACGAGAGGATCCGGACATGAGCACCTTCCCCGACCCGACCCGCACTCCGCACGGTCCCGCGTATGAGGGCCGTCTGCTCGACCGCCCCGACGAGGAGGTCGTCGATCAGGGGGCGCCGTTCGACATCCGCACCCTGATGTCCCGCCGTGTGGTTCTGAGCCTCGTCGGGCTGGGTGCGGGCGGCGCGGTGCTCGCCGCGTGCGCACCGATGGCTTCGAACGCCGCGAGCACTGCCGCCGCGACGGCGATGCCCACCGTCACCAGCACGCCGAGCCCTTCCGCGACGTCGGCGACCACCGCGGTGCCCGCCGCGGAGATCCCCGACGAGACAGCGGGGCCGTATCCCGGCGATGGTTCCAACGGCCCGGACGCCCTGGCCGAGTCGGGCATCGTGCGCCAGGACATCCGCTCCTCGATCGGCAGCGGCACCACCGCAACCGGCGTGCCCTTGACGTTCTCCCTGAACGTCCTCGACGAGGCATCCGGCGACGCGCCGTTCGCGGGAGTCGCCGTCTATGCCTGGCACTGCGACGCCTCCGGCGGATACTCGATGTACTCGTCGGGCATCGAGGACGAGACCTACCTGCGCGGGGTGCAGGTCGCCGACGCGGACGGACGGGTGTCGTTCACGTCGGTCTTCCCCGGCTGCTACTCGGGGCGATGGCCGCACATCCATTTCGAGGTGTATCCGAGCGCCGCCGACGTCACGGACTCCGCGAACGCCATCGCCACCTCGCAGATCGCGCTGCCGCAGTCGGCGTGCGAGGCGGTGTACGCGACGGCAGGCTACGACGGGTCGACGGCGAACCTGGCGCAGACGTCGCTCTCCGCCGACAACGTGTTCGGCGACGACGGCGGTGCCCTGCAGATCGCGGCGATGACCGGCGACAGCGCGAAGGGCTACACAGCGACGCTCACCGTACGCGTCGACACCCGAACGGCTCCGACCGCCGGCTCGATGGGCGGCGGGCCGCGCTGACCGGCACGAGGGGCTACGGACCCGTCGGCAGCGTGTGGACCGTCGGGTTCAGGTCTTTCCGGTACCAGCGGTCGGCGTACGGCCCGGAGTCGAACGCCTCCACCGAGCGGAAGCCGAGACCCTCGTACATCGCGCACGCCTCCACGAGATCGGAACGGGTGTCCAGCCGCAGTGCGCGAGCGCCCCGATCACGAGCGACCTCCTCGAGCGCCAGGATCAGCCGGCGTCCGATCCCCTGCCCCCGCGCGGCCGGCATCGTGAAGACCTTGGTGAGCTCGAGGTCGCCCTCCACGAAGCGCGCCCCGGCGCAGGCGACGACGGCATCCCCGTCCCGGGCCAGAAGCAGGATCCCGGTATCGCCCTGGAGGTCGTCGTACGGCTCGTCGGCCAGGGCCGTGTCGCGTTCGCCGTCCGTGGCGGGCCTGCCGTGATAACGCGAGACCACGTCGTCAGATAGGTGCGCACGATCCCGTCCGCCTCCGCCGTCCCGGGGAACCCGACCTCGATCGTCACCACAGCGACAAGCCTAGGACGACGGGACCGGGCAGGATGGTCACATGGCGTCCTCTCCGCTCGGCAGGCCCACCCGGGGCACCACCGGCACCAACCGGCTGCGGCGCAACGACCGCTGGATCGCCGCCTCACTCGCGTTCCGCCGGGCAGCGGATCCGCTCGTCGTCGACCTGGGCTTCGGCGCCAGTGGCGTCACCGCGTTCGAGCTCGCCACGCGCCTCCTCCGAGTGCGCCCGGACGCCGAGGTGCTCGGGCTCGAACTGGACCCCGAGCGCGTGGCGACGGCGCAGGCCCAGCTCGCTGAGCTCCGCCACGGTGCGGGTCACTTCGCCGCCGACCTGCCGGTGTCGTTCGCACGGGGCGGGTTCGAGGTGCCGCTGCCGTCGGGGCGCAGGCCCGCGGTGATCCGCGCCATGAACGTGCTGCGGCAGTACGACGAGGCCGACGTGCCCGACGCCTGGGCGCGGATGGCGTCGCGCCTTGCACCGGGAGGGCTGCTCGTGGAGGGCACCTGCGACGAGATCGGCCGCATCGCGAGCTTCATCGACGTGGATCAGGACGGCATCCCGCAGCGCTTCACGCTGTCGCTCCGGCTCGCGGATCTGGAACGACCGTCGATCGTCGCCGAGCGCCTGCCCAAGGCGCTCATCCACCACAACGTACCGGGCGAGCGGATACACACCCTGCTCACGGACCTGGACCGCGAGTGGGAACGTGCGGCACCCTTGTCCACGTTCGGGGCGACTCAGCGCTTCCTCGCCGCGGTGTCCGCCCTCCGCGCCGCGGGATACCCGGTCCTCGGCACGCGAGCCCGCTGGCGCCTCGGTGAGCTCACCGTGCCGTGGAACGCGGTCGCTCCGAGCTGAGCCGCGCCCGCCGCGAACTCACATCCGCTCGTATCGCGCGCGTGCGATGCAGAAGACCCCGTACGCGACCAGACCCGCCCCCACGGCGCAGAGCAGCGCGGGGCCGCAAGGCAGAGCGGTGATCCCGCGCAGCGCGGCGTCGAACCCTGCCGCCTTGTGCGGATCCTCCGTGACCGACGCGATCACGAACAGCACCCCCGTCAACGCCACGGCGACGCCCTTCGCAAGGTAGCCGACCACGCCGAACAGCTCGATCCCCGCCCTTCTCGTTCCGGGTGGCATGCGCAGCTCCTTCGTGAACGAGCGGGTGATGGCGCTCACCACGAACCCGCCGCCGACCGCGACGACCGTGAGACCGATCACCACGAGCAGGATCTCGCCGCCGGGAGCCGAGAGGATCCGGGCGCTCAGCGTCTGCGAGCTCTGGGAGGGATCCGCGCGCCCGCCGGCCGCGTACACGACCGCGATCCCTGCGAGCACGAGGTAGACCGCCGCGATGCCGAGATTCTTGAGCCGCCGTCCCCACTTCGTCGCGTCCTCCGCGGCGCTCGCGAGCATCGCGTCCGCGATCCGCCACACGGCGAGTGCGGCGAGGGCCGTGGCCACGACGACGAGCACCAGGCCGCCGATCGCGCTGTGCCGCAACTGCTCCATCGCCCCGCCCTGGTCGGCCTTCCCGCCGCCGCCGACCCCGATGGAGATCGCGGCCGCGCCGATCAGGATGTGGAGGACGCCGAGCACCACGAATCCGATCCGGGCGACCCGCCGGAGCGCCGACGAACCCTGCGTCATCCGCGCCGCGTCCCTCGCCCGGTCGGACGCGTCCTCACCCGTGCCCATTCCCGCAGAGTAGGTCACGTGATCCCGCGGCGACAGAGGGTTGCGGTGCGCCCGTCGCTGTGCGTCGCGCCCCGGGCTCAGGGCGCCGCCCGTCTCCCCCGCTGCGCTCGGAGCGCTGGGTGACTCTCAGCGGCGCACTCACTCCTCGGGAAATTTCGCGCTGGTGAGCCGCAGCAGCGGACGTGCCTTGACCACGGTCTCGGCGTACTCGTCGTCGGGATCCGACAGCGAGACGATCGCGCCGCCGACGCCGTAGTCGATGCCCCCGTCGTGCACGACGAGGGTGCGGATGATGACGCTGAGATCCACGGCGCCGTCGAAGGAGAAGTACCCGAGCGCGCCACTGTACAGCCCGCGCGGGCCGCCCTCGAGCCCGTCCAGGATCGCCATGGTGCGCCGCTTCGGCGCGCCCGTCATGGAGCCGGGCGGGAAGGCGGCACGCACGCATGCGACGGGCGTGTCCGCGAGACGGGAGCGCACCGTCGAGACGAGCTGATGCACGGTGGCGTAGCTCTCCACGCGGAACAGGCCGTCCACGCGCACGGATCCGAGTTCCGCCGTGCGTCCGAGATCGTGGCGGACGAGGTCCACGATCATCAGGTTCTCGGCGCGATCCTTCTCCGACGCGGCCAGTTCCGCGCGGATCCGCTCGTCCTCGTCCGCGTCCGCACCGCGCGGTCGGGTGCCCTTGATCGGACGGGACTCGACCGAGCCGTCCGTCGTGATCCGCAGGAACCGCTCGGGTGAGGTGCTCAGCACGCTCACCCCGCCGATGCGCAGGAACGCGCCGAACGGGGCCGGGTTCTCCGCGCGCAGTGCGAGATAGGCGGGGAGCGCATCGATGCGGACGTCCGCATGCAACAGGTTGGTCAGACACGCCTCGTAGGTCTCCCCCGCCGAGATCTGCTCCTGCGCCTCGGCGATGAGCCGCAGGTACTCGGTGCGGGAGTGCCGCGCGGCGAGTAGGAGCGGCGCGGCAGACGGATCCGGATCCGGTCCGGTGACGTCGTCATCATTGTCGGACGATGCCGTCTCGATCTCCGCGATCCGCTCCGCCGTCCGGGTGAGCCAGGCCTCGTCGTCGAGGGCGAGCAGGTGGATCAGCCCCTCGCGGTGATCCACGACGACGGCACGATCGAGTCGGACCATGGCGGCGTCGGGCGTCGCAGCACGATGCCGGTGCGGGGATCCGCATTCGGCGCGCAGCTCGTAGCCGAGCGCACCGACCCAGCCCAGGGCGAACGGCAGATCGGCTCCCGCCGTGACGGTGCCCCCGAGCTCGGCGTCGAGCCAGTCGAAGAAGCCCGAGCGGATCGCGTTCTCGGTCTCGCCGTCGCGCACGGTCACGATGCCTGCGTGCACGTCGGCGAGCACCGTCGGCAGGTCGTCCCCGCCGCCCAGGATGGAGTACCGGGCGCGGTCGTCGCCGTCGCGGCCGCCGTCGAGCCAGACCGCCTGCGCCGCGTCGCCGAAGAGCCCGGTGAAGAGCGCCGCCGTGCCTATGCGCAAGGGCAGGGTGCGACGGAGCACGGGTCGGGGCGCAGGACGCACCTGCTCCGTGGCGATCGGGCGCTCGCGCTCCGTCCCGTGTAGTCGTTCCTGCTCCCTCTCGTGCGGGCGGGCCGCCACATCGGCGAGAGCGGTCGCACCGGTGTCGCCCCGCACCGCATCCGCCCCGGGCGCGGGCAGCCGTTCCGCGAGAGTCGCCCGTGCGAACGCGACGAAGTTCGCCACCATGCGGGTGCCGTCGTGCGTGCCGATCGACTCGGGGTGGAACTGGACGCCCCACAGCGGCAGCTCGCGATGCCGCACGCCCATGACCACGCCGTCGTCGTCCGCGCGAGCGGTGACCACGAGCTCGTCGGGCACCTCGTCGATCATGAGCGAGTGGTAGCGCACCACTTCGACCGGCGACGGGAGCCCGTGGAAGGGTCCCGTGCCGTCGTGCGCGACCGGCGAGGGCCGCCCGTGCCGCGGTTCCGGCGCGCGTCGCACCCTGGCGCCGAAGGCGTGTCCGATGCCCTGATGCCCGAGGCAGACGCCGAGCAGCGGGATGCGCCGCTCGGCCGCGATCCGGATCGCGTCGGCGCAGATCCCGAAGTCCTCCGGCACCCGAGGATCCCCCGGCCCGGGCGAGAGCACGATGGCGTCGTACTGATCGAGGACGGACGGTTCCCAGTCGGCCCAGTCGTTGTGCACGACGACCGGGGCCTGCCCCGCGACCGCCGCGATCTGGTGCACGAGGTTGTACGTGAAGGAGTCGTAGTTGTCGATCAGCAGGATGCGCAAGGGCCCAGGCGCGCCGCGCTCCCCGCTCGGAGCAGCGCCGTCCTCCGTGCTCTCCGACTCCGCGCCCACCGGAGGCACCGGATCAGGGCGCGTCGCGCGGATCCGGCGCGGACGGGCGGCGCGACAGTCGCGTCAGCCGGGGTACGTCGGCCGTCGCACCGGCATCGGCGGGGACGATGATCTCCTGCGCGGCAGCGATGTCACCGTCCGGCGTGCGGACCACGAGATCGCCCACCGGTGCGCGGCGCGAGAGGATCGCCAGGGCGATCGGCCCGAGTTCGTGGTGCCGCGCAGCAGAGGTGATGTGCCCGACCTCATCCTCGCCGGAGCCGTCGGCACCGCGTGCCAGGACGGGAGCACCCGCGGCGGGCAGAAGGCTCTCGCTGCCGTCCAGGTGCAGGGCCGCGATCCTCCGCGGCGGGTGACCGAGGTTGTGCACCTTCGCCACGGTCTCCTGACCCCGGTAGCAGCCCTTGTTCAGATGCACGGCGCTGCGGATCCAGTCGGTCTCGTGCGGGAGGGAGCGCTCGTCGACCTCGGCGGCCCAGCGGGGACGCCAGGCGGCGATGCGCAGGGCCTCCGCGGCGAGCGCACCGGCCCAGACGACCTCCGCGTCCGCGGCGAGCGCGCCGGCACCGGACTCATCGATCACCGCAGTGCGCCAGAGATAGCCGGAGCCGGGGTGCTCGCCGACGTGGTACTGGTGTCCGCCGGGCTGCACAGTCGGCCACGGATCGGTCCAGACCACGGCGGCACCGTGCGGGGCGATCGCAACGCGCTCGGCGCGCTGCTGGGCCCCGGAGCCGGCGAAGAACCCGACGACGAGCAGATCCGGACGCACGGCGACCTTCACGTCGGCGCGGAACACCATGCGCTGCAGCCAGGTGGCGAGAGCGTCGGCGTCGGCGGCATCGGCGATGAGCCACGTCGCGGAGCCGTCATCAAAGACCGCGGCCACATGCTCGACCCGTCCCTGCGGATCCAGCACGAGCAGCTCGGTGCTCTCCCCCGCCCGAAGACGCGCGACCGACTGCGAAGTGATCGAGTCGAGCCAGGTGAGCCGTTCGGATCCGGTCAGCTCGATGACAGTCCGATCGCCGAGCGGTGCGAGCGCGTCACCGCGCTCCAGCGCGCGCTGCTCGCGGATCGGATCTCCGAAGTGCTGCGCGATATCGCCGTCCGCGATCACGCCGGGCAGAGAGGGGAAGCCTGCCACGATCAGACCTTCGCAAGACGGGCGGATGCGTGCGAGCGCAGCCCGGCGCCGAGCGCGGCGATGTCCCACGCCCACAGCAGGTGACCGTCGACCAGGCCGTACATGCGCGAGGCGGCGCCGTACTCCTTCGCGCCTTCGGCGCGCACGATCGCGTCGGTGGCGATGTCGATGCGGGGACCGTCGATGCGGCCGAGGTACAGCTCGAGCATGCCGTCCGAGTGCACGATGGACGCCTCGATCGCGAAGCCGCCCTCCGGCAGGCGCAGCGCCTCGACGTCATCCACCGTGCGCTGCGCGGTGCGCACCTCGCGGGGCGGCAGCAGCGCAGGACCCGGGTCGTGCGCGTCGGCCGGCCGCGTCAGGCGCCAGTATCCCGACTCGGCCACGAGCGCCACCGGTTCGCCGTCCTCCGGCGTGAAGGTCGCGGTAGCCGCGTAGTTCAGGAATGGTCCGCCGTCGTGGCTGAAGCTCATGCGATGTGCGAACTCGCCGCGGTAGCGGTGTGCGTCGTCGTCGCCGTCAGGTCCGGGGACTTCGTAGTCGATGACGCCGGTGCCTTCCCATACTCCGAGCAGCCACGAGAGCGGCACGATGTCGGCGGGCAGGTCGGAGGGGAGATCGAGCACGAGCAGCCTTCTCTCAGGAGATGTCGCGGGGCGGGCGCTGATCAGCGCTGGCCGCGGAACAGGTTGACCAGGACGGCCCCTGCGCAGAAGGCGATCGCGAGACCCGCGAGGACCAGGAGGCCGACGAAGAAGAGTTCGAGCGCGACGATGTCCATGCCTCTACTCTATGCCGTCCGCGGCCCCCGCAGCGCCGGGCGGCGCCGACACGGCACGCTGTCAGCTGCCGAACAGAGCGGCGATGCCGAAGCCCGCCGACACGATCCCCATCACGAGCAGCGCACCGAGACTCCCGGCCGAGACGCGAAGGATGAATCCCCGCGTCTCACCGCGGAACAGCTGCACGGCGAACGACAGCAGCACGCAGACGCCGAACCCGATCACGTACCAGGTCATCAGCAGAGCGTCGGGCGCGAGCAGCCCGATCAGGATCGCGCCCGCGGCGGCCGCGGCCCAGGTGACGACGAGCCCGACGAAGGGGCTGCGCGGAGCGAGGACGGGATCGGCCATGGGCCCATTGTCACCTATCCCGGCGATGCTCGCAGTCCTGAGTAAGGTGTCACCAGGAAAGGATCTGCGTGGCGCAACTGCTGGTGCTGACATCGTCTCCCGCTGCGGGGCCGGTTCTGCCCGCCCTCGAGCTGCTCGGCCATCGTGTCCGGGTGATCCCGGCGCAGCCCGCCGAGCTGGTGACCGCGCCCGATGCCGACGCCGTGATCGTGGACGCGCGCACCGACCTGGTCGCCGCGAAATCCCTGTGCACGCTGATCCGCACCACGGGTCTGCGCGGGCCGTTGCTGCTGGTGGTGACGGAGGGCGGGATGACCGCCGTGAACGGCGAATGGCGCATCGACGACGTGCTGCTCACCGGTGCGGGCCCGGCCGAGATCGACGCCCGCATCCGTCTCGCCCTGTCCCGGGAGGCACCGGCGACGGAGCCCGTCAAGGTGCAGACCTCGGGCCTGACGATCGACGAGCAGTCCTATTCCGCCAAGCTCCGCGGCACCCCGCTGGATCTCACATACAAGGAGTTCCAGCTGCTACACTTCCTCGCCACGCACCCCTCGCGGGTGTTCACGCGCGAGCAGCTGCTCAGCGAGGTATGGGGCTACGACTACTTCGGCGGCACCCGCACGGTCGACGTGCACGTGCGGCGGCTGCGCGCCAAGCTCGGCGACCAGGAGCACATCATCGGCACCGTGCGCAACGTCGGCTATCGCTTCAACGTCGATGAGGACGAGACCCGCCCCGTCTCCCCCGGCACCCGCTGAGCAGGTCCCCGCCCAGGCCGGATCCGCCCGCGGGAGCGGATGACGAATTCGGATCCCGATCCTGTTCACCTGCAGGCAACGTCCTCCTGCAATGATGGGGCGCATGATCGATCCCGCACTGGCAGACTCCGGACTCGGCGACGCCGAGGATGACGACTTCGACGAACTCGTCGCGCCGGACGACTCACTCCTCCCGGAGGACCGGTACCTCGACCGCGAGCTGAGCTGGCTCGCATTCAACCAGCGCGTGCTCGAACTCGCCGAGGACGAGACCCTGCCTGTGCTCGAGCGAGCCAACTTCCTCGCGATCTTCGCGAGCAACCTGGACGAGTTCTTCATGGTGCGCGTCGCCGGCCTCAAGCGCCGCATCGTCACCGGCCTCGCCGTGCCCACCAACGTCGGCCGCGCCCCCGCCGACGTGCTGGCCGACATCTCGGCCGAAGCGCACAAGCTGCAGCTGCGCCATGCCGTCGCGTGGACCGGGCTGGTCCGCCCCGCACTAGCCGCCGAAGGCATCACCATCGTGGACTGGGACGACCTCGACGGCGAGGCCAAGGCCGAGCTGACGGACTACTTCCAGGCCAACGTCTTCCCCGTGCTGATGCCGCTCGCGGTGGACCCCGCACACCCGTTCCCGTACATCTCGGGCCTCTCACTCAATCTCGCGATCCGGATCCGCAACGCTCGCACCGGCCGGCAGGAGTTCGCGCGTCTGAAGGTGCCGCCCATGCTGCCGCGCTTCGTCGAGGTTCCCTCCGAGAACGGCCCGATGCGCTTCATCCGGCTCGAGGAGCTCATCGCCAACCACCTCGACGATCTCTTCCCCGGGATGGAGGTGCTCGACCACCACGCGTTCCGGCTCACCCGCAATGAGGACGTGGAGATCGAGGAGGACGAGTCGGAGAACCTCATCCAGGCCCTCGAGGCCGAGCTGCTGCGCCGGCGCTTCGGTCCGCCGATCCGCCTCGAGATCACCGACGACATGGACGATGTGACGCTCGACCTGCTGCTGAGCGAGCTCGACATCACCGACCAGGGGGTCTATCGCCTCCCCGGGCCGCTCGACCTGCGCGGTCTGTTCGGGCTCGGCCGGATCGACCGCCCCGACCTGCGATACACGCCGCACGTTCCCACGACCGCGCTGGCGTTCAAGCCGGGCGCGAACGAGCGCATCGACATCTTCAAGGCGATCCGCAAGGCCGATGTGCTCGTGCACCACCCCTACGAGTCCTTCACGACGAGCGTCGTGGCGTTCCTCGAGCAGGCCGCCCGCGATCCGCACGTGCTCGCCATCAAGCAGACGCTGTACCGCACCTCGGGCGACAGCCCGATCGTGCAGGCCCTGATCGATGCCGCCGAGTCCGGCAAGCAGGTGCTCGCCCTCGTCGAGGTCAAGGCCCGCTTCGACGAGGCGAACAACATCGTCTGGGCGCGCAAGCTCGAGAAGGCCGGAGTGCACGTCGTGTACGGCCTGGTGGGCCTGAAGACGCACTGCAAGCTCGTCAACGTCATCCGCGAGGAGGACGGCGTGCTGCGCAGCTACAGCCACATCGGCACGGGCAACTACAACCCGAAGACCAGCCGGATCTACGAGGACTTCGGCCTGTTCACCGCCGATCCGCAGGTCGGCAAGGACCTCACCCGGCTGTTCAACGAGCTCAGCGGCTACGCGATCGAGAAGAAGTTCAAGCGCCTGCTCGTCGCGCCCCTGCACCTGCGCAAGGGCCTGCTGCGGCAGATCGAGAAGGAGCGCCAGAACGCCCTCGACGGCAGGCCGGCGCACATCCGCATCAAGGTGAACTCGATGGTGGACGAGCAGATCATCGACGCCCTCTACCGTGCGAGCGCCGACGGCGTGCCCGTGGACGTGTGGGTGCGCGGGATCTGCAGCCTGCGCACGGATCTGCCCGGCATCACCGACAACATCACCGTGCGCTCCATCCTCGGGCGCTACCTCGAGCACTCGCGCATCTTCGCGTTCCACAACGACGGCGATCCGCAGGTCTTCATCGGCAGCGCCGACATGATGCACCGCAACCTCGACCGCCGGGTGGAGGCGCTGGTGCGGGTCACCGACCCCGCGCACATCGAGGAACTGGTCGGGTTCTTCGACCTCGCGCTCTCGCCCGAGACGTCGTCGTGGCACCTGGGCGCCGAAGGCGAATGGACCCGGCGCGCCTTCTCCGAGGTTGGCGCACCGCTCATCGACCTGCAGGATAGGACCATGTCGCAGATCCAGAAGCGTCGTAGAGCACGGGCGGTGCGATGACCCCCAGCCCCACCGGCCCCTCGACCGCGACCGCGGACACCACCGGCATCACGATCGTCGCCGAGCGCCCCGATCGTGCCGTGTACGCGGCCGGCGGCCTGGTGTGGCGCGTCGTGGAGGACAAGCTGCGGATCCTGCTGATCCACCGCACCAAGTACCGCGATGTGACGCTGCCCAAGGGCAAGGTGGATCCGGGCGAGATGCTCGCGGAGACAGCTGTGCGCGAGATCTTCGAGGAGACCGGGATCCGGGTCGCCCTGGGGGCTCCGGTGGGCGTGTCCCGGTACACGATGGCCAACCGCAAGCAGAAGGTCGTGCACTACTGGGCCGCGGAGGCGACGGAAGAGGCCGTCCGGGCATCGGTGTTCGTGCCGAACCGCGAGATCGCCGCCCTCGAGTGGGTGAGCGTCAAGAAAGCGCGCGCCCGGCTCAGCTACCCCGTCGACGTCGAGATCCTCGACGCGTTCGCCAAGCTCGTCGACGACGGCGCTCTCCGCACCTTCCCGCTCATCGTGCTCCGGCACGCGAAAGCGGCGAGCCGCAGCGTGTGGCTGGGATCCGACGCCTCCCGGCCGCTGACTCCGCGAGGCCATGCGCAATCGAAGGCGATTGTGGGCCCGCTGCGCGCGTTCGGCGTGCAGAAGATCGTGTCCAGCGACGCGCGGCGCTGCGTCGAGACCGTCAAGCCTCTGGCGAAGTCGCTCGAGCTCAAGGTCACCAAGACGCCGCTGCTCAGCCAGGACGCCTGGGACGAGGGCGAATCGGACCCGCGCACGGTGGTGGGCAAGCGCGTCCGCGCCGGCAAGCCCACCGTGCTCTGCAGCCACGGCCCCGTGCTGCCCGACATCCTCCGGGAGATCGCGCTGGCCACGGGCACCATGCACGGCTCCTATCTCGGCAGCGCCTCGGCACTCGAAGTCGGCGCGTTCAGCGTCGTGCATCTGAGCGCCACCAACCCCGGATCCGGCATCATCTCGATCGAGACGCACCTGCCGAAGATCTGAACGGGCGCCGACCGCCGTTCACCCCCCGTTTACCTTCGATCTTTGATCGCGTAACAGACGCCGCCTATCGTCTGGCGTGGCCCTGCACCGGGCACACTCGACACAGCGAAGGACTTACACCGTGAAGCTCAACCGCATCACCACGATCGGCGCGGCCGGCGCGCTCGCCGCGATCGCACTGGCGGGTTGTTCCGCAACGCCCAGCAGCACGAGCAGCGACTCCCCCTCTGCAGCGCCGACCTCGAGCGCGATCACCTCGAAGATCGACGCCTCGCTGACCGGTACCCTCACCGCGGGTGGCTCCAGCGCTCAGGCGAACGCGCAGGCCGCATGGACCGCCGCCTACAACGCCCAGGTCAAGGGCGTCACCATCAACTACGACAAGTCGCAGGGCTCGGGCGGTGGCGTCACCAACTTCCTCAGCGGCGCCTACGACTTCGCCGGATCCGACTCCCCGCTGAACGCGGACCAGACCACGCAGTCGCAGGCGCTGTGCACCGAGGGCGGCATCAACATCCCCGTCTACCTCGACGGCGTCGCCATCGCGTTCAACATCCCGGGTGTGACCGACCTCAAGCTCAGCGGCGAGACGATCGCGAAGATCTTCGCCCTGCAGATCACCGACTGGTCCGACGCGGCCATCACCAAGGACAACGGCAAGGCGCTCCCCGCCGGTAAGATCACCACGGTGGCGCGCTCGGACGGCTCCGGCACGACGGCGAACTTCACCAACTACCTCGCCGCCACGCAGAAGAGCGTCTGGACCTTCCCCGCGGGCAAGGACTGGCCGGTCGAGGGCGACGTCTCCAAGCAGAAGGGCGGATCGGGCGTCGTGCAGGCCGTCGAGGCCGGCACCGGCACGATCGGCTACGCGGACCACTCCGCGATCGGCAAGCTCCCCAGCGTCTCGATCCTGCAGGACGGCAAGGCTGTTCCGTTCAGCGCCGAGGCCGTCTCGAAGACCTTCGAGGTCGCCGCGGTCGACGCCTCCAACGGCGTCAAGGGCGACCTGTCGAAGAAGTTCGACTACTCGAAGCTGACCGCGGAGACCTACCCGATCCCGCTGGTCTCCTACGCCATCGCGTGCACGACCTTCAAGACGCCGGCGCAGGCCGCGCTCGTGAAGAGCTACATCGGCTTCGTCAGCAGCACGCTCGGCCAGCAGGTCGCCGCGAAGAACGCGGGTGCGGCACCGCTCCCGGACTCCGTCCTCAAGGCGGCTCAGGAGTCGCTCGCGACCATCAAGTAACCTTCAGGCCGGTCCGGGTCGGCTCTTCGGAGCCGACCCGGGCTGGGCTGGGCAGCCGACTCGCTCGGAGGCCCTGCCGAGTTCCCGTGCTGGCCCGATCCCCTCTCCTGCCACTGGCCGGAGCACAAAGAAAGACGCGACACATGCGAGATCAAGAGTGGCATCGTGACTGACGTCGCGCAGCGTGAGGACGCGACCTCCGTCGCCGCCGTCGGACTGGTCGGCAAGCGTCGGGCGGGCGACCGATTCTTCCTGGGGCTGTCGACGACCGCCGCCGCCTCGATCATGGTGATCCTCGCCGGGGTCGCGATCTTCCTGATCCTCAAGGGCCTCCCCGCCATCACGGCGAACTGGGAGACCAATGGCGACCTCGCCGGCTATCAGAACAAGCACTGGGGCAGCTTCTGGAACTACGTCGCCCCGATGCTCTGGGGCAGCATCTGGTCGGGACTGATCGCACTCATCCTCGGCGCTCCCGTCGCGATCGGCATCGCCCTGTTCATCTCGCACTACGCGCCGCGACGGCTCGCCAGCGCCCTCGCCTACGTGGTCGACCTGCTCGCTGCCGTTCCGTCCATCGTGTTCGGTCTGTGGGGTGTCATCGTGATGCGCCCGTTCCTGCTGCCGCTCGCGGACTTCCTCAACCACTACTTCGGCTGGATCCCGCTCTTCGAGGGTCCTGTGTCGAGCACCGGCTCGACCATCCTCACCGGTGGCGTGGTTCTCGCCGTGATGATCCTGCCGATCATCACGGCGCTGACGCGCGAGATCTTCCTGCAGACGCCGCGGCTGAACGAGGAGGCCGCCCTCGCGCTCGGCGCGACGCGCTGGGAGATGATCAAGCTGGCCGTCTTCCCCTATGCGCGCAGCGGCATGGTCTCCGCGATCCTGCTCGGACTCGGACGGGCGCTCGGTGAGACGATGGCGATCGCGCTGATCATCTCGCCGTCGCTGCTGTTCTCGGTCAAGCTGCTCACCGACGGATACAACTCGCAGACGATCGCGGGAAACATCGCCCTGAACTTCCCGATCGCGACCGACGTGCAGCGCTCCGCCCTCATCGGCACGGGCCTGATGCTCTTCGTGGTGTCGCTCGCCGTCAACATGGTCGCGCGTGGCATCCTCGGCCGTTCCGAGCGCAAGGCGCGCACCTCGCCGAAGATTGGAAAGCGCGTATGACCGCCGTCAGTTCCGCCCCCGCGACGGCGCAGCCGCTGAGTCTCACCAGCGGTCAGCTGCCACGCTGGATCGAACCCGTGCTCGCGATCGGCACGGCCGTCGTCGTGGCGGCCGTGCTCCTGGTGACCCAGCTGTTCAACCCTGCCGTGTGGCTCGTCCTCACCGCCGTGTTGTACCTCATCGCGATCAGCGTCGGATCCAGCATCGTCGAGGGTCGTCGCAAGGCCGTCGACCGCGTCGTGCGTGGGCTCGTGGTGTGCGCCTTCGTCCTCGCCGTGGCGCCGCTGATCTCTACGCTCTGGACCGTGGTGGCGCAGGGACTCAAGGTGGTGAACTGGGACTTCGTCACCAAAGTCGGCGGCACCATCTTCGACCCGAACACCCTCGCCGTGACGAACACCCCCGGCGCCCTGCAGGCCGTGGTCGGCACCCTCATCATCACCGGGATCGCCGCGCTGATCTCGGTGCCGATCGGGATCCTTGCCGCGGTGTACCTCACCGAGTATGCGCAGCCCAACAATCCGATGCGTCGCACGGTCACGTTCCTGGTCGACGTGATGACGGGCATCCCCTCGATCGTCGCCGGTCTGTTCGCGTTCTCGCTGATGGCCCTCATCGTCGGGCCGAAGGCGTTCAGCGGCTTCTCCGCCTCGATCGCGCTGTGCGTGCTGATGATCCCGATCGTGATCCGCTCCACCGAGGAGATGATCCGGCTCGTCCCGAACGAGTTGCGAGAGGCCTCCCTGGCCCTGGGCGTGCCGCGCGCGACGACCATCATCAAGGTGGTGCTGCGCACGGCCGCGAGCGGCATCGTGACCGGCGTCGTGCTGGCCGTGGCCCGCGTGATCGGCGAGACCGCGCCGATCTTCATCGCCGCGAGCTTCACCGACAACTTCAACGCGAACCCGTTCAACGGGCCGATGCAGACCCTCCCGGTCATGGCCTACACGGCCTACAGCTTCCCGGGCAAGGACATCGAGGCCTCGCAGGCGCAGGCGTGGGGCGCCGCCCTGCTGCTGGTCATCGTCGTCGTCATCTTCAATCTCATCGCTCGGATCGTCGCGAAGGCATTCGCGCCGAAGAGCCGCTAACTCAGGAAGGCACGCACCGTGTCCAAGAGCATCGAAGTCAACGATCTGAACGTCTTCTATAGCGACTTCCTCGCCGTCGAGGATGTGTCCATGAACATCGAGCCCCGCACCGTGACCGCCTTCATCGGCCCGTCGGGCTGCGGGAAGTCGACGTTCTTGCGGACCCTCAACCGGATGCACGAGGTGATCCCCGGCGCGACCGTGCAGGGCAGCGTCTACATCGACGGCGAGAACCTGTACGCTCCGGGCGTCGACCCGGTGCTGGTGCGCCGCCAGGTGGGCATGGTGTTCCAACGGCCCAACCCGTTCCCCACGATGTCGATCAAGGAGAACGTGCTCGCCGGCGTCCGCCTGAACAACAAGCGGATCTCGGCATCGGATGCGAACGACCTCGTGGAGAAGTCCCTGCGCGGTGCCAACCTGTGGAACGAGGTGAAGGATCGGCTCGACAAGCCGGGCGCAGGGCTGTCCGGCGGCCAGCAGCAGCGCCTGTGCATCGCGCGCACCATCGCCGTCTCCCCGCAGGTGGTGCTGATGGACGAGCCCTGCTCGGCGCTCGACCCCATCTCCACCTTCGCGATCGAAGAGCTCATCACCGAGCTCAAGAACGAGTTCACGATCGTGATCGTCACCCACAACATGCAGCAGGCCTCGCGCGTGAGCGACAAGACGGCCTTCTTCAACATCGCGGGCACCGGCAAGCCGGGCAAGCTCATCGAGTTCTCCGACACGGCGACCATCTTCACCTCGCCGAAGGAGCAGGCCACCGAGGACTACGTCTCCGGCCGCTTCGGATGATCCCGGGCTGATCCGTCCGGCATCCTCGATATCGGCGCGTTGGCTCGGCTCCCGCCCGCCGGGTTATCCTGGCCGACGACCGAGGGGGATCCACCGTGACGATGCGCCGCTTCGCGAGCCTCGCAGCGCTGACTGCCGCCTCGGCCCTCGCGCTCGCCGGCTGCGCGGGGCCGGGCGCCGGCGCTCCGGGCGTCACCGCGCCGGCGAGCTCACCGTCGGCGCCCGTCACGGGCGCCCTTCTGGGCGCGGGGTCTTCGGCACAGCAGGGTGCCATCGGGGCCTGGTCCGCACGCCTCACCGCTGCCCACCCCGATGCTCACGCGACCTTCGACGCCCGAGACTCCGGATCCGGTCGTCAGGCGTTCCGTGAGGGCCGGGCGTCCTTCGCGGGCTCGGACGTGCCGTTCACGACCGAGGAGGTCACGGCCGGTGGCTTCGCGGCATGCGCCAAGGGCTCCGAGACGGTCGAGATCCCCGCGTACGTCTCCCCGATCGCGATCGTCTTCACCCTCCGCGGGGTCGACTCCCTGAAGCTCGATCCGACGACCATCGCGGGCATCTTCACGGGCGCCATCACGAGATGGGACGACCCCGCGATCGTCGCGACCAACCCGAAGGCGAAGCTGCCCGCGACACCGATCACGCCCGTGCACCGCTCCGATGCGTCAGGCACCACCGCCAACTTCACCGACTACCTGGATCAGACGGCACCTGACGTCTGGACCGCCGGCAGTGTCGAGAGCTGGCCGGCGGGTCTCGGCGGCGAACCCGCCGAGAAGTTATCCGGCATCGCCCTCGCGGTGCGAGGAGGTGAAGGCAGGATCGGTTACGTCGACGCGTCAGCGGCCGAAGGACTGTCCTCCGTCATGATCAGAGTCGGCGATGACTGGGGGAAGCCTTCTGCCCAGGGCGCGAGCGCCGCACTGGATGCGGCAAGGATCGAACAGGGCCGCGCCCCCGGCGATCTGGCGACCAGGATCGATCGCGGAACCACCGCAGAAGGTGCTTATCCGGTGCTGCTGATCGGTTATCTCATCGGCTGCACCCGATATGAGAAGCCCGCAACCGCCGCGCTCGTGAAGGCCTTCTTCTCGATCGCCGTCTCTAATGAAGGGCAGAAGGCGGCTGCCGCTGCCACGGGCAGTGCGCCGATCTCCGACGAGCTGCGCACCAAGGCCCAGTTCGCGATCGACCTGATCGGCTAGCGCTGCCCGGCGAACCGCGGGTCGCCATGGACCCCGCGCTGCTCGCTCGGGGTCAGCGATACTCGGGGTTGGCGTCGTAGCCCCAGCGCTCCCCGTTGTTCCACGCCTGCCGCAGATTCCCGTATGCGGGGATGCCGCCGGCATCCTTGATGCGGCGGGCCGTGTGCAGGAGATTCCAGGTCATGAACGTCGTATTCCGGTTGGTGAAGTCGCTCTCCGGTCCACCGGATCCGGGATCCAGATAGCTCGGTCCCGGCCCGATGGCACCGATCCAGCCCGCATCCGCGGCAGGCGGGATGGTGAATCCGATGTGCTGCAGGCTGTACAGGATCGACATCGCGGCGTGCTTGACGCCGTCCTCGTTGCCGGTGATGATCGCGCCGCCCGTCTTGCCGTAGTAGACGTACTGGCCCTTGTCGTTGAAAAGGCCGCTCATCGCGTAGAGGCGTTCGATGAGCTTGCGGGTGATCGAGGCGTTGTCACCGAGCCACAGCGGCCCGCCCACCACCAGGATGTCGGCGGCATCGATCAGCGGCCAGATCTCATCCGGCCACGCGTCGCTCGCCCACCCGTGCTCGCGCATGTCAGGGTAGACCCCGGTCGCGACGTCGTGGTCGATGAAGCGGATGTCGTCGACGGTCACGCCCTGCGACCGCATCAGTGCGATGCTGCGATCCATCAGCCCCTGGGTGTGGCTGAGTTCCGGGCTGCGCTTCAACGTGCAGTTCACGAACACCGCACGAAGGTCGTCGTAGGCCGCGGGGGCGGCCGGCTGCTCTGCCATGTGGGCAGACTACGACCATCGCTCGCCGCGGAACAGTGCTGCGGGGAACGTCAGTCCCGCGCGGAAAGCAGATACGCGTTCAAGCCGTCGGTGAACGCGCGGTCGATCGCGAGCGGGCTGTCGTCGATCGCGGTGATCGGGGCGGCGAGGCGCACGCTGGAGACGAGCCAGGCCTGCTCCGCGGTGGCGAGGTCGGCCGTCGGCACCGTGGCGTACTCCGTGGCGAAGCCCTGCTGCTCGAGATGCGCGAACAGGCTGATCTGCGTGGTGCCCTGCAGGATGCCGCCGTGCGGCGCAGGCGTCACGAAGCGGTCGCCGAAGCGCAGGATGAGCGACGCCGTGGGCGCCTCCAGCACGACGCCGTCGGTGGTGATGAAGATCGCGTCGTCGGCGCCGCGATGGTGCGCCTCGCGCAGGGCTGCCATGTTCACCGCGTACGAGAGCGTCTTCGCGCCCAACAGCAGCCACGGAGAGCGTTCGGCGGCGGCGCTGTCATAACCGCGGTCGAGGGTGACCACGCGGATCCCCTCCGTGCGTGCCGCTACGAAGTCGCCTGCGGGGGCGGCGGTGACCCATGCCGTGGGCGCGGGCCCGTGGTCGACGCCCCGGCTCAGGATGAGCTTGATCACCCACTCCCCTGGGCCGCACTCGGCGGCTGCGATCGCGACCGCCTGACGCCACTGCTCGCGGTGAGGTTCGGGCAGGTCGCACAGCGCGGCCGAATGCGCCAGCCTCTGCACATGCGCCTCGACCTCCTGCGCGTGCCCGTCGACGACGCCGATCGACTCGAAGATGCCGTCGCCGCGCTGCGTGCTCAGCTCGCCCACGCTGAGCGCGGGCGCGCCCGGGTCGATCCGCCGGAAGCTGTCGCTGAAATCGGCCCGCTCCTCCTCGGTGGACTCGGCGGGGGTGATCAGCAGAGCGAAACGGGCAGCGGCCATGGGACGAGCTTAGGCCGTGCGTCGTGTCCTGAGCCGTGACGCCCCGGGCCCCGGATGACGCGATTCGACGGACGCAGGATACGACGCGCCCGGGGTCTCGGCCGCCGGGAATACCTCCGGGTGCGACGCGTTACACTTGATCGGCCGGGCCGCATAACCCCGGGCTCCATTTTTCGCCGCTGCGAGCGGCCTTCCGCCGAGAGGCGTTCTTGCGGCCCGGCTTCTTCGTCTCCGGATCCGGTCCCTTTCGGGAGGGCTTCGAGGATCCGGTCAGTTCAGCGATCCGTCGCGCCAGGCGGCCGCGGAGGCGGTCAGATCCTGCGCGAAAGCGCTGAGACGTGCGGCGCGAGCGGTGAGGTCGCTCGCCCTGTCGGGCTCGGTCGGGTCGTAGTCGTCGGCGATGTGCGTCGAACCGGAAGCCTGCACGCGGCAGAAAGCCGCGGCGCGCTCGAGTGCGATCGCGAAGTCGCCGGAGAAGGCGCCGTGCAGGATGGTGTCGATGAGCGCGACGAGTTCTTCGGGACCGGCCGGCACCGGCGCGCCCGCGACCAGGGCGTCGACGGAGGGCAGCTCGATGCGTCCGCGTTCGTGCAGGAGCGCCGCAAGCGCCGGATCGGCGTAGATCGACGCCTGCACCAGATACAGCCGCCACAGGGTTCCCGGCAGAGACACCGCAGGGCTCTTCGCCCAGAGCTCGGCGATCTCGTCGATGCCGTGCTCGGTCGCGTACGCCACGAGTCGCTCGGCGCTCACGCCACTGTCATCCGCGCGCACGCGCGCCAGCAGAGCCGACGCCGTGGCATGCGCCATACGCGTCTGCTCGGCCGGGTCGTGGGGTCCGAGCAGGTTGTCGAGCGTCTCCGGCGAGACGCGGACGGGGCGGTGGAAGGGTGCGGGCACCGACCCAGGCTACGCGCGGTCTCCGACTCGGGCACCCAGTTGCGACCGATAGACTCGGGAGTACGGGCCTCTAGCTCAGTTGGCAGAGCATCGGACTTCAACACAATAGGAGCGCCTCGGAGGAAACTCCGGGGATGACACCACTCAAAGTCGGGGAACCCTTCCTGGGAGACCAGTTGGCAATCCCGAGCCAAGCCGGACGCGAGTCCGGAAGGTGTAGAGACTGGACGGGTGGCACCTACAGCGCAAGCCAGGGTGAAGGGACAGTCCAGACCACGAACGCCCAGCGGGCGGCGGCGAAAGCCGAAGTGGCAGGTTAATCCGCGGGTCGTGGGTTCGAGCCCCACGGGGCCCACCGCAGCGAAAGGCCCGGTCATCACGACCGGGCCTTTCGCACGTCTGAGTTGTCCGTGACCGAGCGTATCGTGCAACTCATCACGCGAGGAGATATCGATGGACTCGGAGTCTGCACGTCCCGCCGCCGAGCTCAGCAAGCGCTGCGGCACATGCGGAACGATCAAGGCGCTCACGGACTTCAACCGAAAAGCCTCCCGTGCCGATGGACGTCAAGAGGTCTGCCGCGACTGCAATCGTGAGTCCTCTCGCCGGTACTTTCGAGAAAATCGCGACCAGCACATCGCTACGATCCGGGCGCGCACTCTGGCTCAACGCGCCGAGAACCGTGCGTTCATCGCGGACTATCTCATAGCGCATCCCTGTGTCGACTGCGGCGCGAGGGATCTGAGGATTCTGGATTTCGATCATCGCCCCGGCAGCGACAAACGGGACGCAGTCATGCAATTGGTGAGAAACGGGTTCAGCGCTGCAGCGCTCGTCGCCGAGATCGCGAAATGTGACGTTCGCTGCCGCAACTGTCACGCGATCGCCACGTATGAACGAATGGAATCGGATTGGCGCAGTGAGGCGATCGCGCGAGCAGCCGCCGGCTCCTGACCTTCAGGTCCGCTCTGCCGGAGCGACCGGTCACTCCGCGAGCGGCGCGCCCGCCTGACGCGCGAACAGGGCGATGGCGCGCTCGGCATCCGCGACGGAGATGCTGCCGCCGGCGACGATGTGCAGGCCGTAGGCGTCCTCGAGGGCGACGAAGTTCATCGCGATGTCCTCGACGGGCCCGGCCAGGTCGAAGTCGCCGGCTGCCGCGCCCGCTTCCAGGATCCGGCGGTACAGGGCGAGCTGCTCGCCGTAGAGCCGCTGCACCAGCTCGTCGTGCAGCGGTGACTTGCCCGCGAGCACGTCGAACTCGTAGAGCAGCCGCATGAGCGCATCATCCGGGCCGCTCGGCAGTCCTGCGCGGACGGCGATCGCGAGCTGCTCGGCCGGACGCTCGGCCTGTGCCACGAGCGCCTCGCGCTCCTCGCCGACCCGGCGCATGCCCGCGGCGTGCGCCTCGACGAGGATCGCGTCCAGGTCCTCGTAGTAGTACAGCAACGCGCCCCGGGTGACCCCGGCTTGGTTCGCGACATCCGTCAGCGAGAGATTGCGCAGCCCGTGCTCGGCGGCGGCGTCGAGCGCCGCATCGACCACCTCGCGGCGGCGCTGCTCCTGGGTGCTGGGGCGTGCCATGCAGCAAGTATCGCAGTCCCGCGGGCGGATCCGGATCCGATTCGAAGAGTTTCTTGACATTTGAGTGAATTAATTTACTCTTGAGTCAAAGAACTCTTTCTTCGCGCCTCAGCGCGCGCCCACCCCGAGACGCTGGAGCAACGACATGGCAGTCGACACCCTCTACACCGGCGGACGCGTCCGCACCTTCGATCCCGCGCAGCCCTGGGCCGAGGCCGTCGGCGTCACGGGCGACCGCATCACCTATGTGGGATCCGCCGCCGAAGCCCCCTCGGCGCGGCAGACCGTCCAGCTCGAGGGCCGCCTGGTCACCCCCGGCGTCGCCGACACTCACAACCACCTGCTGCTCGGCTACGACGACCTCGCCGTCAGCCTCGACCAGGTGCAGAGCCTCGATGTGGTGCGCTCGCGTATCGCGGCGTTCGCCGAGGCGCACCCCGAGCTGGAGTGGATCTGCGCGGAGAACGCGCTCTACTCGGTGGTCGAGAACCGTCGCCCGAACGCCGACGACCTCGCAGGGGTCACCGACCGCCCCGTGTTCATCACGACCTACGATCAGCACTCGGTCTGGCTGAACCGTCCCGCGCTCGCCAAGCTCGGCATCCTGAACGGTGGCGACATCGCCTGGGGGAACCCCGAGATGGACCGGACCACCGGCGAGCCGACCGGCTGGGTCTTCGACTTCTACACCATCGCGATGACCGTGGACGGGCTCGCAGAGCTGCAGCGCGACATCCCGATGTACTCCCCCGATCGCCGCTATCGCAAGATCGTGAACAGCCTGGAGATGGCCCGGCGCTTCGGTATCACGACCGTGGTCGAGCCGCAGGTCCCGCTTGCGGAGCTGCCGCTGTTCGATCGCGCCGAGCGCGAGGGCAAGCTGACGTCGCGCACCATCGCCGCGATCTACCACCCCGTCGGCGCCGACGGCGACTTCCGCACCCGCATCACCGAGGCGATCCGGGAGACGCCGCAGCACGAGCGATTCCGGCTGGGCGCCGTCAAGCTCTACGCCGACGACGTGATCGAGCCGCACACCGCCGCGATGCTCGAGGATTACGCGAACCGCCCCGGTCACCGCGGGCACACCAGCCTCGAGCCGACCGAGTTCACGAAGCTGTTCATCGAGCTCGACCGCCTCGGCTATCAGGTGCACACCCACGCCACCGGCGATTGGGGGATCCGGCTGACGCTGGATTCGATCGAGGCCGCCCAGCGGGCGAACGGCGCGCGCGACGCCCGCCACGGCATCGTGCATGTGGAGTGCCTGTCCCCGGAGGACCTCCCGCGCTTCCGCGAGCTCGGGGTGGTCGCGGCGATGCAGCCGCGGCACGCCTCTCCGGACCTCGTCGCCGGCACATGGATGGAGAACGTCGGAGAGGCACGCTGGGACCGCGCCTGGCGCTTCCGCTCCATGATCGAGTCAGGCGCCAGGGTCACGTTCTCCAGCGACTGGCAGGTGGGCGAGATGGATCCGCTCGTCGGCATCTACAGCGCGATGACCCGCGCCCGCCTCGACGGCGGCGACCCCTGGACCCAGGGCGAGCGCCTCGACCTGGACCGCACCCTGGAGGCCTACACCAAGGGCGGGGCGGGAGCGTTCCACCATGAGGACGCGCTCGGAATGCTGCGCGCCGGATACCTCGCCGACCTCGTGGTGTGGTCGGGCGACCTCTACGCCATGGAGCCCGCGGAGATCCTCGCCCAGCACGCCGACCTCACCGTCGTGGGCGGCACCGCAGTGCACGACCATCGCGGCGAGCTCGGCGGAGCCGCAGCCCCGGCGACGGTCCAGGACCCGGGCGGGGCCGGACAGAGCTGCACCGAACCCGCCGCCGACCACCACTGCCACTCCCACAACGACTGAGGACGACCCGACACGATGTCAACGCTGCCATCCCACTCCGCCATCGCCGCCGGCGACGATCAGCTCGCCCACGCCGTCACGCATGAGCCGGGCGCGCTCCGGCGCACCCTGAAGCTGCGCCACCTGGTCTTCATCGGCCTCGCCTACATGGCGCCGCTCGCGGTGTTCGACATGTTCGGGATCGTCGCCGACCAGACCAGCGGCCACGTGCCGCTCGCCTATCTGGTGGTGCTGGTCGCGGTGCTCTTCACGGCGTTCAGCTACTCGCGCATGGTGCGCTTCTTCCCGATCGCCGGATCCGCCTACACCTACGCGAAGGAGACGATCCACCCGTCCGTGGGCTTCCTCGTGGGCTGGGCGGCGACCCTGGACTATCTGCTGCTGCCGATGATCAACGCGATCCTGTCCGGCATCTACATGGGCGCGATCTATCCCGGCGTGCCGTTCTGGGTGTGGGTGCTGCTCACCGTGGTCATCTGCACTGCGCTCAATCTGGTCGGCGTGCGGCTCGCGGCGAGCATGAACGTGATCCTGGTCGGCATCCAGCTCGTCGTCGCCGTGCTGTTCGTCGTGCTGGCGGTCGTGAACATCTCGAACGGCGCCAATGACGCTTCGTTCACGATCCGCCCGTTCTTCTCGGACGACGTCCAGGCGGCGGCCCTCGCCGGCGGCGCCGCGATCCTCGCACTGTCGTTCCTCGGCTTCGACGCGGTCTCCACCTTGGCCGAGGAGGCGGAGCGTCCGACCAGGGACATCCCCCGCGCGATCTTCCTCATCGTGGCCGCGGCAGGGGCGTTCTTCCTCACCGTCACCTACGTCATGCAGACACTTTTCCCCGACGTGACGAAGCTGGAGAACATCGTCGGCGCCTCCCCCGAGATCGCGAAGTACATCGGCGGCGCCGCGTTCCAGGCGATCTTCGTCGGCGGCTACATGATGGCGGTGCTGGGCTGCGGCATCACGCAGCAGATGAGCGCAGCGCGCCTGCTCTACGCCATGGGCCGCGACGGCGCCCTGCCGAAGCGACTGTTCGGCCGGGTGAACCCGCGAACCGGGGTGCCCGTCGCGAATGTGCTCATCGTCGCCGCGATCGCCCTGGCCGCGCTGTTCGTGAACCTCGCGCAGGCGTCGTCGATGATCAACTTCGGCGCGTTCATCGCCTTCACCTTCGTGAACCTGTCGGTGATCTTCGTGTTCTTCCGATTCATCACGAAGCGCACGATCGGATCCTGGATCAGCTTCGTCGTCGTCCCCGCGATCGGGGTCGTGATCAACGTGGCGCTCTGGCTCAGCCTGGACGGGATCTCGATGATCATCGGCGGCGCATGGACGGCGATCGGGGTCGTCTACCTGCTCGTGAAGACGCGCGGCTTCCGTGCTGCCCCGCCCGACCTGACGGGTCCGATCAACGTCGGCATGTACGACTGATCATCGAGCTGGCACCGGGCCCGGAGCGCTAAGCCCGTCGAGCCCGGTGCCGGCGCACGGCGTCGCGGTTGGCACAGCGCACCGAGCAGTAGCGTTGCCGCCCGTTGCGGGTCACATCGGCCACGACATTTGTGCACGGCGCCGCCGCGCAGCGCCCCAGTCGCGTCATCCCTCGTGTGACCAGGTGCAGTGAGGTGCCGACGGCGATCACGGCGCGCAGCACACGGGGCAGCGAATCCTCCTCGCCGCGATAGTGCAGATGCCAGCCTTCGCCGTCGTGGTCCGTGAGCCGCGGGTACGCCGCCGCCGTGGCCATCTGCGCGTTCAGCAGCGATGCGCGCGCCTGCGCGGTCGCCGCGTCGACGACGCGCAGCCACTCGTCGATCACGACTCGGGTCGCGGAATGGTCCTGCGGATCGTCCGGAAAGAGCATCGTCATGCCGAAGTCACGGGTGCGCTGCTCGATGCCGGCGCGATCGGACGGCCAGTCGTTCGCGAGCGATGCCGCCATCAGAACCGCGTACTCGCCGTAAGGGTTGAGATGCATAAGAGCATTACATCATCGTGGAATCATGACCGCCGCATCCACCCCCGACACCGCATCGATCCCCCTCACGACTCCGGATCCGCTCCGACCCGCTCCCGCGCACGAGCATGCCTGGAGGACGCGGTCCCGGCACAGGACGTCCGACGGCACGCTGCTGTACGTCCGCTGCGTGACCTGCGGCGCGCAACGCGTGGATCTGCATGCCGCAGACTCTGCGGCTCCGACCGCGCTCAGCCGCGCCCTCGGGGCCGGCGAGACCGATGGGCCGGCCGAGGGCGTCAGCCGGCCGTGAGCTCGGCGAGCTTCCGCACCGTGCGGAGGTTGCGCGCGGTACCGGCGACACCCAGCGCGCGATCGAGCACCGGGCGCGTGAGCTTGCTGGAGTGCACTCCCCCGGCGCCGAAATCGATCCACAGGTCGTTTCCGCGCAGGGCGATCCGTTCGCCGGGCTGCAGTCGCTCATTCAGCGTCTCGACCGCATCGGCCCGCGGCACTCCCTCGAGGAACATCGCGTGCAGCATCTTGTCGGCCGCAGCATCGGGGAACGGGTTCTCCTCGATCGCACGGACCAACTCGTGGTGCGTGCGCAGGATCACCGGGGTGTCCACGCCGAACGCGTCGTGGATCAGCGTCCGCACCTCTGCGCAGGCCGCCGCGTGATCCGCGGGCGCATCGCAGATGACGTTGCCGCTCGCGATGTACGTGGTCACCGTGCCGAACCCCCCGCGGTCGTTCATGAGCGCACGCAACTCCGCCATCGGCACCTTGTTCGCGCCGCTCACGTTCACGGCGCGCAGCAGCAGCGCGCAGCGTTCGACGGTCATTCGGCGGAGCCGTCGGTCGGCTGGTCGGAGACATCCGCGGAACCGGCGGGCGCCGTGCCCTCGGCCGGAGCATCCCGTCGGTCGGCGCTCGGCACGAGCTCGGCCCCGGCATGCGCGAGCTCGGCGAGCGCTGCGGCGCTCGATTCGGCGCCGACGCCCGCGACGAGGTCGGTCAGGATCCGCACGTGCACGCCGTGTGCGATCGCGTCGGACGCGGAGGCGCGCACGCAGTGGTCGGTCGCGATGCCGACGACGTCGGCGGTGAGCACGCTGTGCGCGGACAGGATCGCGGCGACCGTCTCGTCCGTCTCCGTCACACCCTCGAACATGGAGTAAGCGGGCTTGCCCTGCCCCTTACGCACGTGGTGGGTGACGGAGGCGGTGTCCAGCAGCGAGTCGTAGTCGGCGCCCGTGGTGCCGGCGACGCAGTGCACGGGCCAGCTGTCGACGTAGTCGGGCGCCTCGGAGAAGTGTCCGCCGTTGTCCCCCGTCGCGTCATGCCAGTCCCGCGAGGCGATGATGACGTCGTAGTCGGCCGCGTGCTCGTGCAGCAGCGCGGTGACGCCGCGGGCGACCGCGTCACCGCCGACCACGGCGAGGGCCCCCTCCTCGGTGAAGTCGTTCTGGACGTCGACGATCAGCAGTGCACGGGACATGCTCCGAGCGTACGCCGGAACGACGAAACCCCCTCCGAGGAGGGGGTTTCCCGTCGAGTCGAACGCCCGATGTGCGGCGCACCCTGCTTCCTCGCCATGGAGCTGACTCGCCTGTCTTGTGCACGACGGAAGCGTTCCTTACGCTCGAGACAGCTCCAAGATCCACGCCGCGGCCCGCATCCGTGCCGTGGTCCGCCGTGTCTTTCGGTTCTGTCCGCGCCTGGGAAGGGCGACGATGATCCCTCGTCTCAACCATCCGTCCGATCTCGAGGATCTTCGGCGCCGGCTTCGCGCGACCCGCTGGCCCGAGCCGTGGCCGGAGGTCGGATGGGAGGCGGGGACTCGACTCGACGACCTGCAGCGTCTCGTCGCCCACTGGGCCGATGGTTTCGATGCGGACGCACAGCAGGACCGGATCGAGGCGCTCCCCTGGCGTTCGGCCGACCTCGATGGCACGCCTGTCGGCTACCTGCGCTTCGACCCTGTCACGCCGGGCTCCGCTCTGCCGATCGTCCTGACCAATGGCTGGCCGAGCAGCGCGCTCGAGCTCGTGGATCTGGCCGAGCGCCTCTCGAACCCCTCCCGTTTCGCGGGCGACCCGTCCGATGCCCGCACCGTCATCGTGCCAGCCCTACCCGGCTTCCCGTTCTCGCCTCAGCGACCGACCCTCACCGGACAGACGCACGAGCTGTGGCACCGGCTGATGACCGCCGAGCTCGGATTCCCGCGGTACATCGCACACGGCGGTGATCTCGGCGCCGGGATCACCTCCCGTCTGCGCAGGCGCACCCCGAACACCTCGCGGGCATCCATCTTCTTGCCGTGGCGGCACCGCGTGAGGTCGACTCCGAGACCCTCACCGATGACGAGCGCGACCATCTCGAGCGCGTGCAGAGATGGATCTCGACGGAGGGCGCCTACCAGCACCAGCACCAGACCCGCCCGCTCACGCTCGCCCCGGCGCTCTCCGACTCGCCGGCCGGGCTGCTCTCCTGGATCCTGGAGAAGCACCGCGCATGGAGCGACTGCGGAGGAGTCCTCTCGACCCGATTCTCAGATGACTATCTCCTCACCCTCGCGTCGCTGTACTGGTCCACGAACTCGATCGCGACCTCGCTCCGGCCGTACTACGAGTTCGCCGCAGGACTCACGACTCGGGTCGACCGCGTTTCGGTGCCCACCGCGGTCGCGCTCTTCCCGTTCGACCTCGCCCGCCCTCCGCGCAGCTGGGCGGAGCGCACCTATGACGTCGTGCGGTACACCGTCATGCCCCGTGGCGGGCATTTCGCGCCGCATGAAGAGCCGGCGCTCCTCGCCGCGGACATCACAGAGTTCGCTCGGTCCCTGCCCCGGGTCGGCTGACCGCACACCGCAGCAGGAGAGGACGATGTCAGCACCGGTGCGACCAGGCCGAACGACGAAACCCCCTCCGAGGAGGGGGTTTCCGGTCGAGCCGCCCAAGGGAATCGAACCCTTGACCTTTTCATTACGAGTGAAATGCTCTGCCGACTGAGCTAGGGCGGCGCACACCCTGGTGGATGCGCATGCGGGCGAACCGCACGATCAACGATCTTACCCTGTCCGCGGGCGTGCTGCGAACCACGCGCACCCCGGGCGCGGCCCGGTCACGGCGACCACCGTCTCCGTGCGGATCCGGCCGTTCCGTCCGGATCTCACTTCTCGCAGCGGATCCCCGCCTTGTCCGGCACGGTGCCGTCCACGAAGTAGGCGTCCACGGCATCGTCCACGCACGAGTTGCCCTTGTTGTAGCCGGTGTGCCCCTCGCCGACGCGGGTGATGAGGATGCCGCCCTCGAGCTGCTTCGCGAGCGACTCGGCCCAGGTGTACGGGGTGGCGGGGTCATTGGTCGTGCCGATGACGAGGATGGGACCGGACCCCGCGGCGGCGATCTCGCCGCGCTTGCCCGTGGGAGGGTACGGCCACTGCTCGCACGGGTCGGGACCATCCCAGTACGGGGCGATGGTCGGAGCCTCGGCCTTGATCTTGGCATCGGATGCCGCCTTGGCCGCCGCGTCGTCCTCCAGGGGGTAGTCCATGCAGTTGTACGCCCGGAACGCCTCGGTCGAGTTGTCGGAGTACTTGCCGTTCTCGCGGTTGTTGTAGAAGTCCGCGAGCTGGAAGGCCACGGAGGGGTCGCCCTTCAGCACTGCCGTGAGCGACTGCGTGAGATACGACCAGCTGTCCTGCGAGTACAGCGCCGCGACGATCGAGGTCATCAGGGAGTCCGCTCCCAGCATGCGGCCGTCGGTGTTCTTCTGCGGTGAGCGGTCGACGCTCGCGAGGAGAGCGCCGAGATCTTTCATGGCGTCGTCGACCGTGCCCTGGAAAGGGCATTTCTTGCCCTTGAGGCAATCAGCCATGTACGCGCGCAGGGCGGACTCGAATCCGATCGCCTGCGTCGTGCTGACATCGAGGTTGGAGACCGCCGGATCCAGGGCGCCGTCCAGCACCAGGTGGCCCACGCGCTCCGGGTACAGCTCGGCGTAGGTGGCGCCGAGGAACGTGCCGTAGGAGTAGCCGAGGTAGTTCAGCTTCTTGTCCCCCAACACGGCCCGGAGCAGATCCATGTCACGCGCGGAGTTCACCGTGGTGATGTAGGGCAGGATCCCATCGCTGTTCTGCTCACAGGCGTCGGCGAAGTCCTTGTTGGCGTTCTTCTGCGCCGTGGTCCACTCGTCGCTGCCGCGCGCGCCGGGGCGGATCGAGTACAGGTAGTCGTCCATCTGCGACGCGTCGAAGCACTTCACCGCGGTGGAGGATCCGACGCCGCGAGGATCGAAGCCGATGACGTCGTAATTCTTGATGAGGGTCGGGCTGACCGCGTAGTCCAGGCTCGACTTGATCAGGTCGAGACCGCTCGCCCCGGGTCCGCCCGGGTTGGTCAGAAGAGATCCCTTCGAGGCGCCGGTCGCTCGATGACGCACCACGGCGAGGTCGAGAGTCCCTTTGCCGGGGTCCTCCCAGTCGAGCGGGGTCTTCACCGTGGTGCAGTCCATCCCAGCGCCGCACCCTGACCAGCTCAGCTTCTGCCCATAGAACGGCTTGAGGTCTTCGGCGATGCCCGAGGTGTCGGGGGTCGCGGTCGGTCCGGCTGACGTGGGGTGGGCCGGGATCATCGCATACAGGCAACCGGACAGCGCGATCGCAGCGACGACGAGACCCGCCACCACCACCGAGGCGCGACGCAGGCGCGAGCGGGAACGGGTGTTCATGGTCTCCTCCCGCTCGTGACGGTCACGAGCAAGCTCTCAAGGGCGAGCACGGGAGCGACGTTGCGCTCCAGCGCTTCCCTGGTCTCGGCCAGATGATCCAGCACGATCAGGGTGCGCTCCGGCGCCCACGCGGCAGCGAGGGCGGCGAGTTCGGGCGCGAGTTCTTCGTTGATGAGCGCGTCACCGCGGCCGAACTGCAGCATCACCACATCCCGGAACAGCGACTGCAGGTCGGTGAGGACCCGATCGAGGCCGTCGCGCACGCTGCGCTTGGCGCGCTGCTTCTGCTCGTCCTCCAGGGCGTTGATCTGCGAGCGCACGGCGGGCGGCACGGCCTGACCCTCGGCGATGCCCACCGTGTGCAGCAGCGCGCGGCGCTCGGCGTCGTCCCGCTCGGCGGTGAGGGCCTTCGCGTCGTCCGTCGCGGCCTGCACGATCTGCCCGGCGACCTCGATGGCGTCGTTGACCCCGCGCGCGCTCAGCACGGCGCGCAGAGTCTGCTCGCGGCGAGCGCGAGCGGCCTCGTCGGTCGCGAGCCGCTGCGCCATGCCGATGTGCCGCTGAGCGTGCCGGGCGGATTGCTCCGCCACGACCGGATCCGCCCCGGTGCGACGCACGATGAGCTCGGCGACCGCGGCCACATCGGGCTCGCGCAGCCGCAGCGAACGCACGCGGGAGCGGATCGTGGGCAGCAGATCCGCCTCGCTCGGCGCGCACAGGATCCAGACCGTCTGCTCGGGCGGCTCCTCGAGCGCCTTCAGCAGCACGTTCGAGGTGCGTTCGGTCATGCGATCGGCATCCTCGACGACGATCACGCGATACCGCCCGTTGGACGGGCCGAAGTACGACCGTTCGACGAGCGCACGGGCCTCGGCGATCGAGATGATCACCTTCTCCGTGCGCAGCACCGTCACGTCGGGGTGAGTGCCGGCGAGCACCTGACGCATGGTCTGCTCATCGTCCGGCCCCGAGGCGATCAGCGACGCGGCGAAGGCCGTGGCGAGCGTGGACCGGCCGGATCCGGGCGGCCCGGTGATGAGCCATGCGTGCGACATCGCCGCCGGGTCGGTGACCGCGGCCTGCAGCGTCTCCACTGCGGCATCCTGCCCCCACACGTCCGTCCATGGAAAAGGAGCGAAGACGGTGGCCGGCATGCGGTCAAGCCTAACCGCGGGGAGCGACATCGCGCGCCCTGTGCACAGGGCGCGCGGCTCAGTTCAGCAGCGTCGCCACACGCGCGCGCACCGCTTCCGCGATCGCGTCCGGGTCCTGCGCGGCGTCGACGACGACGAAGCGCTCCGGTTCGGCCTCGGCAAGGGCGAGGAAGGACGCACGCACGCGCTGGTGGAACTCCTCCCGCTCGGCTTCGAGCCGGTCGAACGGCTTCTCCGCTGAATCCAGCCGGCGCCGTGCGGTAGTGGGATCGAGGTCGAGCAGCACGGTGAGGTCGGGCAGCGCGCCCTCGGCGCCCCACAAGGAGAGCCCGCGCACCTGGTCCGCGTCCAGCACGCGGCCGGCCCCCTGATACGCCACCGAGGAGTCCAGGTAGCGGTCCTGGATCACGACCTCCCCGCGCTCGAGCGCGGGGCGCACGACGGTGGCGACGTGGTGGGCGCGGTCGGCGGCGTACAGCAGCGCCTCGGCACGAGGGGCAATGTCACCACGGTGGTGCAGCACGATGTCGCGGATCAGCACGCCGACCTCGGAACCGCCGGGCTCGCGCGTGCGCAGCGTCTTCCAGCCCTGCTCGTGCAGCCAGCCCTCCAGGAGCCCCGCCTGCGTGGTCTTGCCGGAGCCGTCGCCGCCCTCGAGGGTGATCCAGAGGCCGCGGCCCCCGCTCACGCGCCGGCCTGCTTCTTCGCCGCGTTGGCGGCCCGGGTGGCGGCGGCCTTCTTCGCGGCGGCGGAGCGGGCGGCGGCCTTCTCGTCGTCGGTCTTGGCCGCCACCTTCCGTGCCGGAGCCTTCTTCGCTGCCGCCTTGCCGGGGGCCTTCTTCGCCGTGGTCGTCTTCTTCGCAGCGGCCGCCCGGGTTCCGCGCTTGGGCGCCGGCCCCTTCGCGCGCTTGTCGGCCAGCATCTGCACGGCGATCTCGAAGGTGATGTCCTGCACCTGCTGTCCGCGCGGGATCGTCACATTGGTCTCGCCGTCGGTGACGTATGCGCCGAAGCGGCCGTCGCGGATCCGGATCGGCTTGCCGCTCACGGGATCCGCCTCGAACTCGGCAAGCGCACTGGATGCGCGCCGGGCGCCGTACTTGGGCTGCGCGTAGATCGCCAGCGCCTGGTCCAGGCTGATGTCGAAGATCTGCTGCTCGCTCTCCAGCGAGCGCGAGTCGGCGCCCTTCTTCAGGTACGGCCCGAATCGGCCATTCTGCGCGGTGATCTCCTCCTCCGTCGCCGGATCCACGCCCACCACGCGCGGCAGCTCGAGGAGCTTCAGCGCCGTGTCCAGGTCGATCGTGTCGACCGACATCGAGCGGAACAGCGAGGCGGTGCGCGGCTTGGGCGCCGCCTCCTTCTTCGCGCCCCGCTTGGGCTTCGGCGCTTCGACGACCTCGCCGGTCGCCTCATCGACCTGGTCATCGTCGGAGACCGGATCGTTCTCCTGGATGTACGGGCCGAATCGGCCGTCCTTGACGACGATCACCTTGCCGTTGTCGGGGTTCTCCCCCAGCACGCGGTCGCCCGCGACGGGAGCGTCGATGAGCTCCTGCGCCTTGGCCGCGGTCAGCTCGTCGGGAGCCAGATCCTCCGGCACGTTGACGATGCGCGGCTTCGCGTCGGGGTGCGCCTGGTCGGCGACCTCGAGGTACGGGCCGTACTTGCCGAACCGGAGCGTGGCCGTGTCGGTGATCCGCGTCGCGTTCAGCGCCCGCGCATCGATCTCACCCAGGTTGTCGACCACCTGGCGCAGGCCCACCTGGGTGTCGTTGCCGTAGTAGAAGGAGTGCAGCCACTCGATGCGCTTCTGCTCGCCGCGGGCGATCGCGTCGAGGTCGTCCTCGAGCGCGGCCGTGAAGTCGTAGTCGATGAGATCGGCGAAGTGCTGCTCGAGCAGCCGCACCACGCTGAACGCCATCCACGTCGGAACGAGCGCCTGACCGCGCTTGGTCGCGTAGCCGCGGTCGATCACGGTGCCGATGATGCTGGCGAACGTCGACGGGCGCCCGATGCCGTGCTCCTCGAGCGCCTTGACCAGCGACGCCTCCGTGTAGCGCGGCTTCGGGGTGGTGCGGTGCGGCTTCGCCTCAGCCTCCGCGACGCCGAGCACGTCCCCGACGGCGACCGCCGGGAGCGACTGGTTCTCCGCGGCATCGGCGGCGTGGCGCTTCTCGTCGCGTCCCTCCTCGTACGCCTCCAGGAATCCCTTGAAGGTGTACACCGTGCCGGACGCGGTGAACTCGGCCGTGCGCCCATCGGCATCGACGGCGATCGTCACCGTGGTGGTCTCGTACTTCGCGTCCGACATCTGGCTGGCGACCGTGCGCTTCCAGATCAGGTCGTAGAGACGCGACTCCTCGCGATCGAGCTGCGACGCCACCGAAGCGGGCGTGCGGAACTTCTCGCCCGACGGCCGGATCGCCTCATGCGCCTCCTGCGCGTTCTTGCTCTTGCCCTTGTACACGCGGGGCTTCAGCGGCACGGCCGCATCGCCGTAGAGCGCGACCGCCTGCGACCGGGCCGCCTGCACCGCCTGGGTGCTGAGAGCGACCGAGTCGGTGCGCATATAGGTGATGTAGCCCTTCTCGTAGAGACGCTGGGCGACACTCATCGCCTGCTTCGCGCTCATCGAGAGCTTGCGCCCCGCCTCCTGCTGCAGCGTGGAGGTCGTGAAGGGGGCGTACGGGCTGCGAGTGCCGGGCTTCGCCTCGACCTTGGTGACGGTGCCGGATCCGACGGCGTCGACGGCGGCGGCGAGCGCGGCGGCCGCCTTCTCATCGAGGATGACGACCGCCCTCTTCAGAGCGCCGTTGTCGTCGAAGTCCGTGCCGCGGGCGATCGCGCCGCCGTCCAGGCGGACCAGACGCACCGTGAAGGCCGAGCCCGACGCGGATGCCGTGGCGTCCACATCCCAGTACTCGGCCGAGACGAACGCCATGCGTTCACGCTCGCGGTCCACGATCATTCGGGTGGCAGCCGACTGCACGCGACCCGCGGAGAGGCCCGACTTGACCTTGTACCAGAGCACCGGCGAGACGTCCCACCCGTACAGGCGGTCCAGGATCCGGCGGGTCTCCTGCGCGTCGACGAGCGCGAGGTCGAGCTCGCGGGTGTTGCCGACCGCGGCCTGGATCGCATCCTTGGTGATCTCGTGGAAGACCATGCGCTTGACCGGCACCTTGGGCTTCAGCGTCTCCAGGAGATGCCACGCGATGGCCTCGCCCTCGCGGTCCTCATCGGTGGCGAGCAGGAGCTCGTCGGCGGTCTTCAGTGCGCGCTTCAGCTCGGCGACGGTCTTGGTCTTGCGATCCGAGACCACGTAATAGGGGTCGAAGTCGTGGTCGACATCGATCGAGTACTTGCCGTACGCCTGCTTGTCAGCGGCCGGGATGTCCTTCTTGTCGGCCAGGTCACGGATGTGACCCACCGAGCTGAGCACCTCGAAGCCCTCGCCGAGATAGCCCTGAATGGACCTCATCTTCGTCGGGGACTCGACGATGACAAGCTTCTTGCCTTGCGCCACGGGTGCGTCCTTTCGTCGAAGCACACCATACACACCGCACCGGAGTCGGGGACTCAGCACGATCATCCGTCGCCCGCAGGAAGTTCGGGTGGTCCTGCACGGGATCCGGCGACGGCCGGGAATCCAGCGTACGCCGCCGCGACGTGCACGATGACCACAGCGCCCTCGATGCGACAGTCCCGCAGAGCCGCCTGGTGCGCCTGCGCGACCCGGGCGGCGAGGGCGCAGGGGTCATCCGCCGCGGGGATCGCTCCCGAGAGCGTGTCGGCCGCGGCCAATGCTGCGGCGTCGGCGGCCGCGGCCATCCGCTGCGATGTCGCACCGGCCCCGCCGACCATGGCAGCGCCGAGCCCGAGCACTGCCGTCACGGCGATCCCGCCGACCGCGAGTGCGGAGCCCGCCATCACCGGCCCCCATCCAGGGCACACCCGGTCGCATGGATCGGCACGGCGATTCCGCCGAGGATGCGCGTCTCGGCCGACGCAGTGACGCACACCAGGTCGTCGGATCTGCTCACCGCGAATCCCGCCGCCGGATCCGCTCGCGCCACGGCAGCCCCGGCTCCGCCCGCTTCGTCCCCTCGCCCGAGGATGCGCGCAGCGTCGGCCACCGCATCCTGCAGCGCCACCATGCGCATGCCCGCACCCAGCGCGCCGACGCCGAGCAGCATCGTCAGCACGACGATCGGCAGGGCGACGGCGAGCTCCGCCGTCGCGGACCCGCGCTCCCGATCGCGGTGCGCAGCCCCGGCCGGGGCATGCCCGCGACCAGGACGGCGACCGAACGGGCTCCGTGGCGTCATGCCACCGTCAGCGCACGGCGCACGAGATCCGTCAGGATCCCGCGCACCTCATCGCTGCGCATGATCACGACGAGCAAGCCGGCGAAGGCGACCGCCGCCATCGTCGCGATGGCGTACTCCGCCGTGGCGGCGCCGGTCTCGTCGCCGAAAAGCAGGGCCGCCCGCCGCCGGGTGAGCGGCGGCAGGGCGACGATGGGCGACGCCGACGCGGCCGCGTCGGCATGCCGGATCGACGACGACGTCACGTCGACCCTGGGATGGATCTGGTTCATGGTATTCCTTCTCTCTTCTCTTGCGGATGACGGCACCAGGTCGGGAGCCGTCGGGCTCAGTTGAACGGCAGCGGGGTCGTCGACAGCACGCTCAGGATCAGGGGCGCGACGCCCAGCAGCATGAACGCCGGCAGCGTGCAGGCCCCGAGTGGGAGCAGCAGGCGCGAGCTCAGCCGCGCGGCGCCCGTGCGACCGGCGGTGCGGGCATCCCGCCTCGCGCGATCCGCCTCGGCCCGCAGCAGTTCCACCGCCGGCACTCCGGCAGCCCTGGACAGACGCAGCACGCGCTCGATCGCCTCCTCGGCAGTCGCAGGGTCATCGTCCGCCGTGCTCTCCTGCTCCACGAGCGAACGGGCGCGCGGGATCGCGGTTCCGCCCGTGAGCGCGACCACGAGCAGCTCCGCGCGGATCCCCGGGACCCCCGGTTGCGGGGCGGCCCGCCGTACCAGGGCTCTGGTCCATGCGCGCGCGGCCCACAGCAGCCCCAACCCGGATGCCAGGCATGCCCATCCGGCCGGCTGCGTGAGCAGCACCGTCACGGTGTCGAAGCCGAGGGCGGTGCCGAGTAGCAGGCCGACCAGCGGCAGCCACAGCATGAGCCGGGCCGTGCCGGCAGGTTCCGCGAGCGCAACCGAGATCTCGGCCCTGATGTCACCGGCACCCTCGAGTGCCGCGGCGATCGCGCGCAGCACCTCCCCCAGCGGTGCGCCCACGGTCGCGGCGATCCCCCACGCCGCCGCGACCGTGCGCCACACCCCGCCCCGGATGCGGATCGCATCGACCAGCGCACGTCCGTGCTCCACATCGGCGAGCACGTCGACGGCGTCGGCCGAGCCGCTCTCCGCCAGGTGCCGCCAGGCTGTCAGCGGCGCCGCGCCCGCCTGCAGCAGCACGGCCAGTGTGCGCACGACCTCCGCGACCTCGGCCTCGCTGCGTTCGCCTCCACCTCGCAGACGCCGATGCCCCGACCGAACACGCCCGCCAGCTCCGGGCCACCGCTTCACGCGCCTCACCACGGCTGCACCTCCTCGATGCCCAGGTGCTCGCCCTCCAGCCGCAGCACGCCCACCTGCGCGAGCCGGCGCACCCCGCCCGTGGCGCGCACCAGATGCAGCACAAAGGCGAACGCGCTCACGGCCTGACGTGCGAGCGCGGGCGGATCCATCCCCGCCAGTGCGCCGAGCGCTTCCAGCCGGGCGGGAACGTCGGCGAGTCCACTCGCGTGCAGGGTGCCCGCGCCGCCGTCGTGGCCCGTGTTGAGCGCGGTCAGCAGATCTCGGATCTCCTCCCCGCGGCACTCCCCCACGATCAGCCGGTCCGGCCGCATCCGCAGGGACTCGCGCACGAGGCGGGCCACGCCGATCGCGCCGACGCCCTCCAGGTTCGGCTGCCGGGCCTCGAGTGACACATGGTGCGCATGCCGGGGCCGCAGTTCGGCGACGTCCTCGATCGTGACGATCCGCTCCTGCGGCGGCACGTGCGCGAGCAGGGCCGCAAGCATCGTGGTCTTCCCCGTGCCGGTGCCTCCTGTGATCAGCACGTTCTTCCGCTCGCGCACCGTCCGCTCGAGCCAGGCCCGCTGCGCCGCGTCGACAGCGCCGAGCCGGCCCAGGTCGTCGAGATCCGCAGCGCGCACCCGCGGGATCCGCACCGAGACCGCGGTTCCGCTGGTCGACACCGGCGCGAGCACGGCATGCACGCGGACGCCCGAGGCGAGCCGCACGTCCACGCAGGGCGCCTGATCGTCGAGGTGCCGGCCGCCGAGCGCCACCAGCCGCACGGCGAGCTCGCGCACCTCGCGCTCCGACGCGGTCCATCCGGGCACCGGCTCGGCGCCGGCGCCGCGATCGAGGAAGAGGCCGCCGGCACCGTTCAGGAACAGATCCGTCACCTGCGGATCTGCGGCGTGCACGGCCAGCTCGCCGAATGCCGGATCCAGTTCCAGCCGCTCGGCGGCGGCAGCGGATCCGCGCGGGACGATCACGAAGGGCGAGGCCATGTCCCGACGCTAGGGATCCACGTCCCAGCGCAGGACGGGGTTCGCGCAACCCGTGCACAACCTGCGGTCCGGCCGGTCTGTGCGGAGCGAGCGGCGGCCTGCGACGCCGGCGGTCGCGCCCCGTGGGTCGACAGGAGAAATGCCATTCCGCAGGACGGATCCGGCCGGATCCTCCTCCGGAGACGCGATCGTCCTGCAGAAGTGCGACGCGGAGGCCGTGGCGCACGCCGCGGGGAGAAGAGAGGTGGGCGGCATCCCACGGGGGGAATGGGATGCCGCCCGACTGCGGCCGGCGGTGGGGGGAACCGTCGGAGCCGCAGGAAGCCGGATTCGATTGATCGGCCGTCGGACAGTGTACGTCTGAAAAGGAACTGTACAAAACGGATCCGAGTACCGACTTCCGTCGGTAGTGAGAGACTCTGGGCACGGCTAGATTCGCCGATGTCCCGGCTCACGCCGCGATGCCCCCCGCCGCAAAGGAGCGCCCTCTCATCATGAGCAGCCAGATCGATCACGTCTTCGACGAGACCCGCGTCTTCCCGCCCTCCCCCGAGTTCGCCGCGGCGGCCGTCGCGCAGCCGGAGATCTACACCGAGGCGGCCACCGATCGCGAGGCGTTCTGGGCGAAGCAGGCCCGCGAGCTGCACTGGCACACGCCGTTCACCGAGGTGCTGGACTGGTCCGCGCCTCCTTTCGCGAAGTGGTTCGCGGACGGCGAGCTCAACGTCGCATACAACTGCCTCGACCGGCACGTCGAGGCCGGGAACGGCGACCGCGTCGCCCTGCTCTGGGAGGGCGAGCCCGGCGATGAGCGCCGGATCACCTATGCCGAGCTGACCGACGAGGTCAAGCGCCTGGCGAACGTGCTCGAAGGGCTCGGCGTCGGCCACGGCGACCGCGTCGCCATCTACCTGCCGATGATCCCCGAGGCCGTGGCCTCGATGCTCGCCGTCGCGCGCATCGGCGCGATCCACTCCGTCGTCTTCGGCGGCTTCAGCGCCGACAGCCTGCGCTCGCGCATCGACGACGCCGGCGCGAAGCTCGTGATCACCGCCGACGGCGGCTACCGCAAGGGCAAGGCGTCCGCGCTCAAGCCGACGGTCGACCAGGCGCTCGCCGACCGGGGCTACGGCGAGCAGAACACCGTCGAGCACGTGCTCGTGGTGAAGCGCTGCGGGAACGAGATCGACTGGGACGACGAGCGCGACCTCTGGTACCACGACGTGGTGGGCGCAGCCTCGAACGCGCACGACGCGCAGGCGTTCCCCGCCGAGAACCCGCTGTTCATCCTCTACACCTCCGGTACCACCGGGAAGCCCAAGGGCATCCTGCACACCTCCGGCGGCTACCTCACGCAGGCGTCGTACACGCACCGCGTCGTCTTCGACCTGAAGCCCGAGACCGACGTCTACTGGTGCACCGCCGACATCGGTTGGGTCACCGGACACTCGTACGTGGCGTACGGGCCGCTCGCCAACGGCGCCACGCAGGTCATGTACGAGGGCACGCCGGAGACCCCGCAGCAGGGACGCTGGTGGGACATCATCCAGAAGTACGGCGTCACCACTCTTTACACGGCTCCCACCGCGATCCGCTCGTTCATGAAGCTGGGCCGCGAGATCCCCAACCAGTACGATCTGACCTCCCTGCGCCTGCTCGGATCCGTCGGCGAACCGATCAACCCCGAAGCCTGGATCTGGTACCGCGACGTCATCGGCGGCAGCCGCACGCCGATCGTGGACACCTGGTGGCAGACCGAGACCGGCGCGATTATGGTCTCCCCGCTCCCCGGCATCACGGCGACCAAGCCGGGCTCGGCGCAGGTGGCGGTGCCCGGCATCTCGATCGACGTGGTCGACGACGACGGCGCCACGGTGGGCATCGGCGGCGGCGGGCTGCTGGCGATCACCGAGCCGTGGCCGAGCATGCTGCGCGGCATCTGGGGCGACCCGGAGCGGTTCAAGGAGACGTACTGGGAGAAGTTCGAGAAGCAGGGCTACTACTTCGCGGGTGACGGCGCACGCTTCGACGACGACGGCGACCTGTGGCTGCTCGGCCGCGTCGACGACGTGATGAACGTGTCCGGCCACCGCCTCTCCACCGCCGAGATCGAGTCCGCCCTCGTGGCACATGAGGCGACCGCCGAGGCCGCCGTGGTCGGCGCCTCCGATGAGACCACGGGTCAGGCGGTCGTCGCGTTCGTCATCATCAAGGAGAGCTACCTCAAGGCGCACTCCCCCGAGGGCCTCGCGCAGCTGCTGCGCGGCTGGGTCGGCGAGCAGATCGGCCCGATCGCCCGTCCGCGTGACGTCTACATCGTCGGAGAGCTGCCCAAGACCCGCTCCGGCAAGATCATGCGCCGCCTGCTGCGCGATGTGGCGGAGGGCCGTGAGGTCGGCGACACGACCACCCTCGCCGACACGATGGTGATGTCGACCATCTCGGCACAAGTGAAGTAGCGGATCCGGTCCCCACGACAGCAGAAGGGGCCGCGGCAGCACCGACACGCCGACGGCGGCACGGACGTGCTTGCCGGCGTCGCCGAAGACCTCACCCAGCACCTCGCTCGCGCCGTTGATCACGCCGGGCTGGCCCGAGAACGACGGGTCCGAGGCAACGAAACCGCCCACGCGCAGCACTCCGCCGAGGCGGTCCACGCCGCCGGCCGCATCGGCGGCCGCGGCGATCGCGTTCAGCGCGCACACGCGGGCGAGCCCCTTGGCGTCATCCGCCGGGACCTCCGCGCCGACCTTGCCCGTCGTGGGGAGGGATCCGGCCACGAACGGCAGCTGACCGGAGGTGTACACGAGTCCGGCATGCACCCGGGCGGGCACGTAGGCGGCCACAGGGGCGGCGACGGACGGCAGCTCGATGCCGAGCTCGGCGAGGCGGGCGCTGATGGTCATGCAGATTCTCCTTCGAACTGGCGCGCGGCCTCCGCGGCCGCGGAAAGGCCGGTGTTGGCGGCGCTGTCGCCGCCGACCGGGCGCTTGAGGTACGCGACGAGCCCGCCCTCGGGCCCGGTGACGACCTGCACCAGCTCCCAGCCCTGCTTGCCCCAGTTGTTCAGGATGGCGGCGGTGTTGTGGATCAGCAGCGGTGTGGTGAGGTATTCCCACGTGGTCATGGCTCTCCCGGAGGGACGGACGCGCTCGGGCGCGTCAAAGTTTGCGTTCAGGGAACTCCCCTACGATCAAGCGTATGCCTCAGACCAAACGCACGCTCACCGGTGTGCTCAGCGGCCTGGCCGGCCTTGTCGGCCTCAGCGTCGTCGCCGGTGTGCTCGTCACGGCCACTGTCACTCCGGTGTTCGCCGTCACCGGAGCTGCCGCCGCCCAGTCGATCGACATGTTCGAAGGCCTGCCCTCCAATCTGAAGGTCGACCGTCCGATGCAGCCGACGACGATCTACTCCAAGGACGCCGCCGGCAACGACCAGGTCATGGCGCGGTTCTACGACCAGAACCGCGTTCCGGTGACCTACAACCAGGTCGCTCCAGTGCTGTACGACGCGCTGCTGGCGAGCGAGGACAAGAACTTCTACTCGCACGGCGGGATCGACATCGCCGGAACCATCAAGGCCGTCGTCGGCAACGTGAGCGGATCCGCCACCAACGGCGGGTCGTCCATCAGCCAGCAGTACGTGAAGAACGTTCTGCTGCAGGAGTGCGAGAAGGGCGTTCCCCTCTCCGACGAGAAGCGTGACGACAAGCTCCAGCAGTGCTGGGTCGACGCGGCCTCCGCCGTCGGCTCCAAGGGCATCGCCCGCAAACTGCAGGAGATCCGCTACGCCACGGCGATCGAGAAGCAGTATTCCAAGAACGACATCCTCATCGGCTACCTGAACCTGGTGAACTTCGGCGGCACCACGTACGGCATCGAGGCCGCGGCGCAGCGCTACTTCAGCGTCTCCGCCTCGCAGCTCAACGCAGTGCAGGCCGCGACGCTCGTCGGCATGGTGCAGAACCCGAACGCCTTCCGTATCGACATGCCCGGTGGCACGTACGACTGCGACAAGGACGGCAAGAACTGCAAGAACTCGCAGGCAGACGGTTACCACGACACTCTCGTGCGCCGGAACTACGTCCTCAGCCGCATGGAGGTGCTCGGAAAGATCACCAAGGCGGAGTACGAGGCCGACAAGGCGCAGCCGATCACCCCGGCCATCAAGACGCCCTCGTCGGGTTGCGCCGACGCCGGCGACAACGCCTACTTCTGCAAGTACGTGCAGGCGACGCTCGAGGGCGACTCGTCGCTCGACTCCGCACTCGGACCGCAGAAGGACCGCTCGGACAAGCTGCTCCGCGGTGGCCTGAACGTCTACACGACCCTGTCCGCGCCGATGCAGGGCGCCGCCGTGCAGGCGATGCACGACTACACCACGCCCACCATCGACGGCATGGACTTCGGGGCAGCAGCCGTGAACCTGGACCCCAAGACGGGCAAGATCCTCGCGCTCGCGCAGAACACCGTCTTCAACGAGTCGCAGGACGCGCCCCCCGGGCAGACCGGCATCGTGTATGCCGCCGACCAGGCGCACGGCGGCGGTATCGGCTTCTCCGTCGGATCGACGTACAAGGTGTTCACTCTCCTCGACTGGCTCGAGAAGGGCCACTCCCTGCGCGAGTCCGTGGACGGCAACCTCAAGCGGATGACGTTCAAGTGCGGCACCAGCACGATGACGGCGGACACCGGCGAGATCGGCAACTTCCAGAACCAGCGCGGGTTCACCGGAACGCCGATGGAGTTCACCAGGCTGTCGCTGAACAGCGGATTCCTGGGCATGGCCTCGAAGCTGGACCTCTGCGACATCAACGATCTCGCCGCCCGCATGGGCGTGCACCTCGGCACCGAGTACAAGGGCAAGATGGTGCCGGTCAACAACCGCGAGAACGTCACCGATGATGAGGGGAACATCCTGGCGTCCGCGCCGGCGCCGTTCGACGTCCTCGGCTCGAAGAACATCGCGCCTCTGGACATGGCCGCGGTCTACGCGGCGATCGCGAACAACGGCACCCGCTGCGATCCGCACGCGATCGAGAAGATCACGGGTCCCGACGGCGCCGACATCCCGCTCGCGCCGACCACGTGCACCGAGGTCATCAAGCCGGAGATCGCCGCCGGAGCGGCGTACGCCCTTCAGGGCGTGATGAACAGCGGCGGTACGGGCTCCCAGGCGAACCCCTTCGACGGAACCCCGCTGATCGGCAAGACCGGTTCGCACAACAACGCGCAGACGATGCTCATGTCCTCCTCCACGACCTCCACCACCGGAGTCTGGGTCGGTCAGGCCAGCGGCGACGTGAACATCAACGACTTCTCCACTCAGGACATCGGCGTGCCGAACATCCGCTATCCGCTGAGCAGGGCGATCCTCAGCGCGGCCGACAGCCTGTTCCCCGGCGGGGCGTTCCCGGACCCGGTGCAGAGCCAGCTCAAGCAGTCGTACACGAACCTGCCGAGCGTGGTCGGGATGACCGTCGACCAGGCGACGCAGACGCTCCAGGGCGCCGGATTCTCCGTCTCCGTCGGCACCGCCGTGCAGAGCAACCTGCCGACGGATCAAGTCGCCCAGCAGGATCCGGGTCCCGGTCAGGTCGTCACGGGCAGCACGATCACGATCTCGCCGAGCAATGGCCAGGGTGCCACGGTGCCGAACGTGGTCGGCATGACAATGGGCGACGCGGCCAACGCGCTGAAGGCCGCGGGCTTCCAGGCGGCGAAGGGCACCTGCACCCCGGGTAACGGCGACGATTCCGGCACCGTGTCCGCGACGAACCCCGCCGCAGGGACAGCGGCTCCGAAGGGCTCCTCCGTCACGCTCAACTACGTGAAGAAGAACTGCTGAGGATGACGACCTCTCGCACCACCCGTTCGGCCCTCATCGCACTCGGTGCGGTGGGGGCCGCCGGTGTCGCGGCCGCCACCTGGGGCATCGGCGTCGAGCGCTACCTCTTCACGCTGCGCCACGCGACCGCGCGATCGCTGCCCGCAGGATCGCGCCCGCTGCGGATCCTGCACGTGTCCGACGCCCACATGGCGCCGTGGCAGCACCGTAAGCAGCGCTGGATCGCTTCGCTGGCGGAACTGCGCCCCGACCTCGTCGTGAACACCGGCGACAACCTCGGTCATGAGCGCGGACTCGAAGGCGTCCGCGCGGCGTTCGCCCCGTTCGCCGGAACGCCGGGCGTCTTCGTGCACGGCTCGAACGACGTCCACGCGCCGTCGCCGCGCAACCCCTTCCGCTATTTCATGGGCCCGTCGGCACGCGTCGCTACGGCGCCGAAACTCGACACACCAGCCATGGATGCGTTCTTCACAGACGAACTGGGCTGGCACGATCTGAACAATGCTGCGACGTCACTGACCGTGGCCGGCGAGCGCGTGGATCTGTTCGGCGTCGACGACGCGCACCGCGACTGGGACGAACTCGATGCGCTGCCTGCCGCGATCGACGCGCTGGGACCTCGCCCGGCCGACGTGCCCGTCCTGGGCGTCACGCACGCACCGTACCAGCGCGTGCTTAACTCGTTCACCGATCTCGGCGCCGACGCGATCCTGGGCGGCCACACGCACGGCGGCCAGGTCTGCGTCCCCGGTTTCGGCGCGATCGTGGCCAACTGCGACATTCCGCTGAAGCAGGCGAAGGGGCTCAGCACCTGGACGCACGCCGGACGCGCAGTGCCGCTGAACGTGAGCGCCGGCTGCGGGCACTCGATCTACGCGCCGATCCGCTTCGCCTGCCGCCCCGAGGCCACGCTGCTGACGCTGCTACCCCGGGGCTGACCCGAACGCGCCACGCGCGGGTTCCACCTCGATTCGCCCCTGGCGCGCTCGCCGTATAGACTTGAACGGTTGCCACGGGGTGTGGCGCAGCTTGGTAGCGCGCTTCGTTCGGGACGAAGAGGCCGCAGGTTCAAATCCTGTCACCCCGACACAATCGGTGAGGGACCGATCCATTGGATCGGTCCCTCACTCGTTCCAGGCACAGGGTCCCCGGGCTCTCTCTCATCCGCATCCTCTACGCTGGAACTGCTATGACGACGCCCCGCCTGGTCGCCTTCGACCTCGATGACACCCTCGCACCCTCCAAGAGCGCGATCGATCCCCGCATCGCTGACCTGCTTCTCGCCCTCGCGCACCGGGTCGAGGTGGCGATCATCTCCGGCGGCAACGAGGAGCAGTTCCGTACCCAGGTCGTTTCCCGGCTCGGCGCCGCCGACGACCGGCTCCTGCAGCGTATCCACCTGCTGCCCACCTGCGGCACCCGCTACCTCCGTCACGACGGATCCGACTTCACCCTCGTCTACGCACGCGACCTCAGCGACCAGCAGAAGACCGCCGCTCTCGCCGCCCTCGAAGAAGAGGCGCACCGCCTCGGACTCTGGGAGAGCGAGACCTGGGGCCCCATCCTCGAAGACCGCGGCTCGCAGATCACCTTCTCTGCCCTCGGTCAGAAGGCCCCCCACGACGCGAAGAAGGCCTGGGACCCCGACGGATCGCGGCGCGCCTCCCTCCGCGACGCCGTCGCCCCCCGCGTGCCCGACCTCGAGGTCCGCTCCGGTGGATCCACGTCGATCGACATCACGCGCGCCGGCATCGACAAGGCCTACGGAATGACCGAGCTCGCCGAACGAACCGGCATCCCCTTCACAGACATGCTCTTCTACGGCGACCGCCTCGACGAGGGCGGCAACGACTACCCCGTCAAGGCCCTCGGTGTGCCCTGCGTCGCCGTGGAGGGCTGGGAGGACACTGCGGACCACCTCGACGCCCTGCTGCCCGTGCTGGACGCTGATCCCGTCGCCCGACAGGCGCTCTGACGCCTCAGTCGACGTCTCGCGCGAGCGCGCGGATCCGCGCGGCATAGCGCTCGATCGAGGCTGTCGCCGCGGCCTCTTCGGGGCGGTTGAGGTAGCCGTGGGTCGTGCCGGGTTCGGTCGTGACCTCGACCGGAATCCCCGCGGCCTCGAGCGTGCGGGCGAAGAGCTCCCCCGACACGCGGAGCTCGTCGACCTCGGCGTTGATCATGATCACGGGCGGGTAGCCCGCCACCTCGGCGATGCTCGCGAGGCCGGGGGCCGCCGACGGCGTCGCCTGGCTCACCGGGCCCCCGAGGTAGTTCTCGTACATCGTGCGTACGGAGTCCGGACCGAACACGTCGGCGTCGGGATCCGCGTCCAGCGCAGCACGTAACGCCTGATCCGACGCAGGCTGCACCGCCAGGAGCGTCGGATACGCCAGCACGGCCAGGGCCGGCATCGCGGTACCGGCCCACCCGGACAGCCGCAGCGTGGCGGAGGCCGCGAGGTTGCCGCCGGCGCTGGTGCCGCCGAGCGCCCACGGTCCGCCGGCGACCCCGGACTCCCCCGCCCAGGCGAAGGCCGCCACGACATCGTCCACGGGCACCGGGTGGTGCGCGCCGCTCAGCCCGGCACGCGCGACCCCACCGAGACGCGGCGGCGCCAGTCGGTAGTCCACGGAGACGACCGCGATGCCGCGCTCCGCGAAGGAGCGTGAGACCCAGTCCGCCTCCGGCATGTCCAGGTCGCCCCCGGAGAAGCCGCCACCGTGCAGCCAGACCAGCCCTGGCCCCGCGGGCACGGACGGGTGATACACCCGCACCGGGATCGCTCCATGCGGACCGTCGATGCGCCGGTCCTCGACGTCGACCCGGCCCGAGGCATCGGAGGTCATCGCGTCGCGACCTCGGCGGCGCTCGACGCCACCGGCACCATGCGGGTGAGCTGGGTGACGTGACGCGGTTCCAGTTCGGCCAGCGATGAAACCCCGAGCAGGCGCATCGTGCGTTCGATCTCGGTGCGCAGGATCGCGATCGTACGGTCCACACCGCGGCGTCCGCCGGCCATGAGGCCGTACAGATAGGCACGCCCGATGAGTGTGAAGTCCGCACCGAGGGCGACCGCGGCGACGATGTCGGCGCCGTTCATGATGCCGGTGTCGACCATGACCGTGAAGTCCTCACCCACGGCTTTACGCACCTGCGGCAGCAGGTGGAACGGGATCGGCGCCCGGTCGAGCTGGCGGCCGCCGTGGTTGGAGAGCACCACGCCGTCCACGCCGTGGGTGTCCTTCAGCCGCATCGCGTCCTCGACCGTCTGCACACCCTTCACGATGAGCTTGCCGGGCCAGATGCCGCGGATCACCTCAAGATCGTCATAGCCGATCGTGGGATCCATCGCCGCATCGAGCAACTCTCCGACGGTGCCCCCGGTTGTCGACAGCGACGCGAACTCGAGCTTGGGGGTGGTCAGGAAGTCGATCCACCACCACGGCCGCGGGATCGCGTTGATGATGGTTCCGAGGGTGAGCTGCGGCGGAATCGAGAACCCGTTGCGCTTGTCCCGCAGGCGCGCGCCCGCGACCGGAGTGTCGACCGTGAACATCAGTGTGTCGAACCCGGCCTCGGCGGCGCGGCGGGTGAGGCCGTAGGAGATCTCGCGGTCGCGCATCACGTACAGCTGGAACCAGTTCCTCGCCGGAACCGGTCCCTGAGCCTGTCGAAGGGTGGTCTTCCTGACGTCCTCGATCGAAGTGGTGCCGAGCGTGGACAGCGTGAAGGGGATCCCGGCGGCCGCCGCGGCGCCCGCACCGGCGACCTCGCCCTCCGTCTGCATGAGGCGGGTGAACCCCGTCGGCGCGATCCCGAAGGGCAGCGCGCTCGGAGCGCCCAGGATCGTCGTGGACATGTCCAGCTCGAGGGCCGGGGCGAGGATCCCCGGATGGAACTCCACATCCTCGAACGCCTGCCGGGCGCGTGCCAGCGACAGCTCGCCCTCGGCCGCACCGTCGGTGTAGTCGAAGGCGGCCTTGGGCGTGCGACGCTTCGCGATCGTGCGCAGATCCGAGATCGTCAGCGCCCCCTCAAGGCGGCGCTTCGTGCCGTCGAGTTCGGGCTTCTTGAAACTCATCAGCTCGAAGATCTCGGCGGGGTTGGGGAGCTGGCGCTGCACCATGGAGGATCCTTCCGATCAAGGGTTCGTGTCGGCCGCGCCGGCCAAGCCGGTCGCGGCGTAGTAGCCGGTGATGTGGTCGCGCACGAGCGCCGCCGCCGCGGCGGCGCGGCCCTCATCGATCGCACGGACGATGTCGCGATGCTCGGCGCGGAGCCGCGCCGTCATGTCCGTCCAATCATCGATTCCGGCGGATCCGGTGCGGACGTACGATTCGATGCTGTCGCGCAGGCCCGTCATCATCGCCGAGACTACGGTGTTGCCGCTCGCCTCGGCCAGCGTGAGGTGCAGCTGCGCGTCAAGGGCGAGGAAGTCGGCGGCATCCAGGTCGGCGTCCATCGCGTCGAGGAGCCGATGGGCCTCCGCCGTATCGCCCTCTCCCCCGGCGAGAGCTGTGACGACGGCCTGTTCCAGGATGAGGCGGGTTCCGACGACGTCGGCGATCGGGAAACTCTGCGCGGCGACCTGGAGACGCAGCAGCGCGGAAAGACCCCCTCCGGGAGCGGCGATGACGATCGCCCCCGCCTGCGGGCCGGATCCGGTCGAGGTGCGGATGAGCCCCATCACCTCGAGCACGCGGATCGCCTCGCGCACGCTGGAGCGCCCCACCCCGAGCCCGGCCGCGAGATCGCGCTCGCTGGGCAGTCTGTCACCGGGGCCGAGCTCGCCATCCAGGAGTCGCTGTTCGACGTGCTGCAGCACCGTGCGCCAGGTGCGCGCGGGCGTGTCGCTGCGGTCGGGCATCGGTCCTCCTGTGGTCAGACCACAGCTTAGGGCGTGTGGTCAGACCACGCAACCACCCTTCTCCCTTCGAGTCGTCCCCCTCAGCACGGGCCATGGACCGTGCTGAGGGGGACGACTCGAAGGGAGAAGGTCAGCCCAGGCGGCCGCCGGACTCCTGCAGGTAGCAGTGACCGCAGAGCGACTCGTAGGTGGTGACGAGCTCATCGCCCGCGCCGTCGATCGCGACCTGGTCGCCGTCGAACACGAAGCGGTCCCCGATCCGGCGTCCGTTGAACACGGCCTTGCGACCGCAACGGCAGATCGTCTTGAGCTCCTCGAGCGTGTGCGCGATCGCGAGCAGGCGTCCGGATCCTGGGAAGGCATGAGTGAGGAAGTCGTTGCGGATGCCGTACGCGAGCACCGGGATGTCATCCTCGACCGAGATGCGGAACAGGTCGTCGACCTGCGCCGGATCCAGGAACTGCGCCTCGTCCACGAGCAGGCAGGCGACGTCGTTGCCGGCACGCCGGACACGGTCGCGCTCGCGATGGAACAGCGCTCGCGCACCCTCCCCCGCCCCGATCAGGAAGTCGACCTCACGGGTCATGCCGAGGCGGCTCTCCACCTGCGAAGCGCCCTTGGTGTCGATCGCGGGCTTGGCCAGCAGCACGTGCTGGCCGCGCTCCTCATAGTTGTACGCGGCTTGCAGCAGCGCCGTGGACTTGCCGGAGTTCATCGCCCCGTAGCGGAAGTACAGCTTGGCCACGGCGTCGGATCAGGCCGTCAGGTCGAGCGTCTTCGCGGTGGCACCCATCGATGCGCGCGCGTCGGCGGCGGAGTCGTTGAGCTTCTCGCCGAGGGTCGGGATCAGCTCCTGCAGCTTCGGCTCCCACTCGCCGTACTGCTCCGGGAAGCAGCGCTGCAGCACGTCCAGCATGACCGGCACCGCGGTGGACGCTCCCGGGGAGGCCCCGAGCAGGCCCGCGATCGTGCCGTCGGCGGCCGCGACGACCTCGGTGCCGAACTGCAGCTTGCCGCCCTTCATGACCTGCGCGCGCTGACCGGCCTGGAGCAGCTCCCAGTCGCCGTCCTGCGCGGTGGGCATGAATTCCCGCAGTGTGTCGACCTTCTTGCGGTGCGTCTTCAGCAGCTCGCTGACCAGGTACTTGATGAGGTCGAAGTTCGTGAACGCGACCTTGAGCATGCTGCCCAGGTTGTGCGGACGCACCTGGGTGACGATGTCCAGCATTCCGCCCTGCTTCAGGAACTTCGGGCTGAACGTGGCGAACGGACCGAACAGGAGGCTCGTCTCGCCGTCGACGACGCGGGTGTCGAGGTGCGGCACCGACATCGGCGGTGCGCCGACGGGAGCCTGCGAGTAGACCTTGGCCTGATGCTTGGCGACGATGGCCGGATTCGACGTCTTCAGCCACTGGCCGCCGATCGGGAAGCAGCCGTAGCCCTTGATCTCGGAGATCCCGGATCCCTGCAGCAGCTTGAGCGCCCAGCCGCCGGCCCCGACGAACACGAAGCGCGCATTGACCGAGCCCGGGGTGTGCCCGACGACGTTGCGGTAGCGGACGTCCCAGGTGCCGTCCTTGCGCTGCTTGAGCTTGCGGACCTCATGGTTGCGCAGCAGCGTGAAGCGATCGTCCTCGGTGAGGTGGTCGAAGAGCTGGCGGGTGAGGGATCCGAAGTCGACATCGGTGCCGCTCGGCACCCGAGTCGCGGCGAACGGCTCGCCCTTACGGCGCTGCTCCATGAGCAGGGGCGCCCACTGGTTGATGACGCGGGAGTCCTCGCTGAACTCGATCCCCGCGAAAAGCGGCTGCTCCTTCAGGACCTCGTAGCGGTGACGCAGGTAGTCGACATCCTTCTGCCCGCGCACGAACGTCATGTGCGGCGTGGAGTTGATGAAGGTCGTGGGCGCGTCGAGCACACCGCGGTCGACCAGCGTCGACCACAGCTGACGGCTGAGCTGGAACTGCTCGTTGATGCCGATCGCCTTCGCCGGATCCAGCGTGCCGTCCTTGCCCTCGGGCATGTAGTTCAGCTCGCACAGCGCCGCGTGGCCCGTGCCCGCGTTGTTCCACGCGTTCGAGCTCTCCTCCGCGACGTCGCTCAGCCGCTCGAAGGCCACGACCTTCCAGTCGGGCTGCAGTTCACGCAGCAGGGTTCCCAGGGTGGCGCTCATGATGCCACCGCCGATGAGGACGACGTCGACGGATTCAGTCACTCGAACAGTCTAGTTGTCCGCGAGAGCCGAGATATTCGCCGAGGCGGCCATCCATCGCCGGACATTCGCCACGACGGACATCACGAGGCGAGCTGCACGGTTCCAGGCCTTTCGACCGGCCCGGCAAACCCGAGTCAGGCGCCCAGACGCTCCGGGACGCCCGCGCCCAGACGCGCCGCGACGAGCTCCGCGACCTGCACTGCGTTCAGCGCGGCGCCCTTGCGAAGGTTGTCGTTGCTGATGAACAGCACGAGGCCCTTGCCCTCCGGTGCGGACTGGTCGGCGCGGATCCGGCCGACGTAACTCGGGTCCTTGCCTGCGGCGTACAGCGGCGTCGGCACCTCTTCGACCACGACGCCCGGCGCGGCGGCGAGCACGTCGTATGCGCGCTGCGGGCTGATCTCGTTGGCGAACTCGACGTTGATCGACAGCGAGTGCCCGGTGAACACCGGGACGCGCACGCACGTGCCCGCCACCCGGAGGTCCGGCAGGCCGAGGATCTTGCGGCTCTCGTTGCGGAGCTTCTTCTCCTCGTCGGTCTCGTTGAGGCCGTCATCGACGACGGATCCGGCGAGCGGAATCACGTCGAACGCGATCGGCGCGACATACTTCTCCGGCTGCGGGAAGTCGAGTGCCGAGCCGTCGTGCACGAGCTTCAGGGTGTCACCCTGGGCGAGCACGCCCTCGACCTGACCGAGCAGCTCCTGCGCGCCCGCGAGACCGGATCCGCTCACGGCCTGGTAGGTCGACACGATCAAGCGCTCGAGACCGGCCTCGTCGTGCAGCGCCTTGAGAACGGGCATCGCGGCCATCGTGGTGCAGTTCGGGTTCGCGATGATGCCCTTGGGGGTGTCGTCGATCGCCTCGGGGTTGACCTCGCTCACCACGAGCGGCACCTCGGGGTCCATCCGCCAGGCGCTGGAGTTGTCGACCACGACGGCGCCGGCCGCGGCGAAGCGGGGGGCGTAGGCGCGGCTCGCGGTGGCGCCGGCGGAGAACAGCGCGATCTCGACGCCGGCCGGATCCGCGGTCTCGACGTCCTCGACGATGACCGGGATGCCGCCGAAGTCGATCGCGGTGCCGGCCGAGCGGGCCGAGGCGAACAGGCGCAACTCGCGGATCGGGAAGGAGCGCTCCGCGAGGATGTCGCGCATGACGGTGCCCACCTGGCCGGTGGCGCCGACGATGGCGACGGAGAGTCCTGAGTCGGAGATGCGGGTCATGAGGGTGCTTCCTTGGCTTCGTGCCGCGGCGGGTGCCGGACGGCGGACGAGGCGGAGGCGCGGTCGCCGGGTATGGCGGATCAGTCCGCGCCTGGCGCCGGTGTCAGGGTTTGGGCGATTCTACCGGGTCCGGGAGGAGTCCGGATCCGGTAGTGGAGACCAGCGGCGGGTCAGCGGCCGGTGCCCGCGGCGACGACGGCTTCGACCTCGCCGTCCAGGCCGTACGCGGCATGCACGACGCGTGCGGCCTCGGCGAGCTCGTCGCCGCGCACGACGACGGAGATCCGGATCTCGGAGGTCGAAATCATCTCCAGGTTCACGCCCGAGGTCGACAGCGCTTCGAAGAGGATCGCGGAGACTCCCGAGTGGGTGCGCATGCCCGCGCCCACGACCGAGAGCTTGCCGATCTGGTCGTCGTGCAGGAGGCTCTCGAAGCCCACGTCGGACTGCTCGGCGGCGAGCGCCTTGAGCGCCGCCGAGGCGTCGGACTTCGGCAGCGTGAAGGAGATGTCCGTGCGTCCCGTGGAGGCGGCCGATACGTTCTGCACGATCATGTCGACGTTCGCGCCGGACTTGGCGACGATCTTGAAGATCTCGGCGGCCTTGCCCGGCACGTCGGGGACGCCCGCGACGGTGACCTTGGCCTGGCTGAGGTCGGTGGCGACACCGGCGACGATCGGCTCTTCCATGACTGCTCCCTCGGATTCGCGGGGGTTCTTCATGCCCTCGCCCAGAACGTAGGTGCCCTCCGTCGACGTGAAGCTCGACCGGGCGTGGATCAGGACGCCGTGCCGGCGCGCGTACTCGACGGCGCGGATGTACAGCACCTTGGCGCCGTTCGCGGCAAGCTCGAGCATCTCCTCGCTCGAGACGTGCGAAAGCTTGTGCGCGAGCGGCACCACACGCGGATCGGCCGTGAAGATGCCGTCGACGTCACTGTAGATCTCACAGACGTCGGCGTCGAGAGCGGCGGCCAGTGCGACCGCGGTGGTGTCGGATCCGCCACGGCCCAGGGTCGTGATGTCCTGCGTGTCGTCGTTGATGCCCTGGAAACCGGCGACGATGACGATCGCACCCTCATCGAGCGCCTCGCGCAGGCGCGTCGGGGTGACCTCGACGATGCGTGCGGACCCGTGCCGGCTGTCGGTGCGCATGCCGGCCTGCGGTCCGGTGAACGAGCGCGCGTCGAAGCCCATCGAATGGATCGCCATCGCGAGCAGCGCCATCGAGATGCGCTCCCCGCTGGACAGCAGCATGTCGAGCTCGCGTGGCGCGGGGATCGGCGCGACCTGAGCCGCCAGGTCGAGCAGCTCGTCCGTGGTGTCGCCCATCGCGCTGACGGCGACGACGACGTCGTGCCCGGCGCGACGCGTGTCGACGATGCGCTTGGCGACGCGCTTGATGCTCTCTGCGTCGGCGACGGACGAGCCGCCGTACTTCTGCACGATGAGGGCCACGGATCACTCCTGGGGGATGCCGGGCGCCGGAAGCGGCGCACCACCGCACATTCTACGAGCGCACTCCATGCCGGATCCGGTATGTGACGGCGCCTGCGACGGTATCCGGCGCTGCCTCTGCCCAGCCCCCTCCGCGAGACTCCATCTCCGTAACGAGACTGCGTGCCTGGACTGCAGTCTCGTTACGGAGATGGAGTCTCGCGGTCGATGTGGGCCGTGGCGACATCCGCCCGCAACGGTTAGAGCAGACCGCGCCGACGGGCCTCCGAGACGGCGCCGGTGCGGCTCTCAGCGCCCAGCTTGTCGAGCAGGTGCACGATGTGCGTCTTCACGGTGGCCTCCGTGACGAACAGCCGCACCGCGATCTCACGGTTGCTGAGCCCTTCGGCCACGAGCGCCAGCACCTCCTGTTCGCGTGCAGTGAGCTCGACCCGTGGTGCGCGCAGCGCGGCGACCAGGCGCTCGTCCCCGCCCGGGGTGGGCACCGTGGATCCGGCAGCCGCGTCCACGATCGCCCGGGAGATGACCTCGACGCCCACCTCCTTGAGCAGATAGCCGGCGGCGCCCGCCTCGACCGCGCGGACGATCTGGGCGTCGTGGTCGAACGTGGTGAGGATCAGTACCGCGGGCGCCACCGGGAGCGCCCGCAGTGCGGCCGTCGTGGCGACCCCGTCCATGCCCTCCCCGAGGCGCAGATCGCAGAGCACGACGTCGGGGTGCAGCTCGCGGGCGGCCGTGACGGCCTCTTCGCCCGTGCCGACCTCGGCGAGGACGTCGAAGCCGCGTGCCTCGACGACGGCGCGGATCCCCGCGCGCACGATGGGGTGGTCGTCGACGATGATCAGCCGGATGCTCATGCCGCACCTCCCTCGGCACCTGAGGCGGTGCCGGAGCCGATTCCGCTCTCGATGCCCGCGCCGGTGTCGGTGCGAGCACCGGCGGGAGTGCCGAGCGGCAGCGCGGCCTCGATGGTGGTGCCGGCACCGGGAGCGGATCGGATCGAGAGTTCTCCGCCGCCCTCGCGCAGTCGCGAGCGCATCGCCGCGAGACCGTAGGACGCGTCGGACGGGCGTACGGCCTGGTCGAACCCGACGCCGTCGTCCTCGACCCGCAGTCGCACGGATCCGCCGCTGGACATCAGCGCGACCTGGACGGTCTGCGCCTGCGCATGCCGACGCACGTTCGCGAGCGCGGACTGGGCAACGCGCAGCAGGGCGACCTCGATCGGCGTCGACAGGGGGGGAAGGTCCGGATCCACCTGCAACGCGCCGATGACCCCGGTCTCGTCGTGCAGGGCGTCGAGCATGCGGGCGAGGGCGGCCGAGAGCGCGGATTCATCGAGATCCGCGGGCGCGAGGGCCGCGACGATGCGGCGCAGCTCGGTGAGCGAGTGCTGAGCGAGATGCTCGATCTGGGCCGTGCGATCCGGGCGCACCCCGAGGGTCGCGGCCGTCGACTCCTCATCGATACCACCCGCGGGGGCCGCCGGATCCAGGCGGGCGAGCATGACGATCGTGCTGAGCTCCTGCGCGATGGTGTCGTGCAGGTCGCGGGCGAGGCGCGTGCGCTCACGAGTGGCACCCGCCTCGCGCTGACTCGCGGCGAGCTCGTCATGCAGGCGTTCCGCTTCGTGCTGCGCGCGCAGCATCGAGTCGATGAGCCGCTCCCGCTCGGCCGCATCGCGCAGCATGGCGTCGTAGCCGAGGGACACCGCGAACGCGAAGCCGCCGCCGACGAGCGGGCCGATGAGGTGGGCCAGCGACGTGCCGGGCTGCACCCCGCCCGGATGCAGCATCGGGGCGACGATCGACGCGGCGAGCACCGCCACCACGAAGGCGAGGGACCACGGGAGCCGCAGCACGTGACCCGCGAGTAGCAGCAGCGGGAACGCGAGCCAGACGAATTCCGCGGACAGCGCGAGCATCCCGATCCAGATCGCGAGCAGCCCCAGCATCCACCAGACAGCGGCCCGCTTGTGCGCGAATCCGGCGCCGGCGCCGTACCACGCGAGGTACACGGCCGCGGCAAGCAGAACGGGCAGCAGCTCCCCTTCGATCCCCGCACGGGCCGTGGTGACCACGACGAGCACCACGGTGATGAGGTGCAGGGCGAAACGCGCGCCGCGCAGCATCTGCCAGCGGGCGGAGGCGGGCGCGGTGCTCATGCTCCGATTCTCCCGGGTCAGCGGGACGTCTGCCCACCCTCGGGTCTCGTTCATTCGATGGATGCGCCGGCGGGCGGATGCGCCAAGGCTGGGAGCATGACCTCTTCCGTCGACATCGCACCCTCGCCGTCCGCCGCGCCCGCACAGCGTCGCGCCCTCACCCAGCTGTTCATCGCCGCCGTCGTGTGGATCGCCCTGGGACTTGCCGCAGGGCTGTTCTACCGCGAGTTCACGAAGACGAACGGGTTTCCCAACGGCTTCAGCGGACAGCTCGCCCTCGTGCACACGCACCTGCTCGCTCTCGGCGCCCTGGTCACGCTCATCGTGCTCGCACTGGAGAAGCTGTTCGCTCTGTCGGCGAGCCGCCTGTTCCGCTGGTTCTTCTGGATCTACAACGCCGGCGTGCTGGTGACGGGCGCGATGATGACGTGGCACGGGATCCTGGATGTGCTGAAGGTCGAGGCGTCCAAGGCGATCTCCGGGATCGCCGGCGCGGGTCACATCCTGATCGGGGCCGCCTTCGTGCTGCTGCTGATCACTCTGTGGAAGGGGATCCGTCGGGCGTCCTGACCTCCGGCGGGACGGCCGGAGCGCGCCGGTGCGCCTCGGCCGGCGGCACCGGCTCGGCGGTCAGTTCCACGGCGGTCTCGTCGACCGCCGCTCTCGGCCGCAGCCGGCCGCCGGTGCCGGCGAACCAGCACCCGATGATCACCAGCGGGAATCCGACCAGCAGCCCGGGAGTGAGCGGCTCGGCGAGCACGATGGCGCCGAGGACGATCGCGATCACCGGGTTGACGTAGGTGAACAGCGGCGCCCGGACCGGGCCGACCTCCTTGATGAGGGCGAAGAAGGCCAGGAATGCGATCGCGGTGCAGATCACGCCCAGGGCGATCAGCGCCGCGATCGACGGCAGGGTCGGCACCTGATGCTGGGTCAGCAGGGCGATCGGCAGGTAGAGGATTCCGATGAACAGGAGCGCGAGCGTGATCGTGCCGATCGACGGCACGTGGCCGAGCTTGCGGGCGACGATGAACGGCGCGGTCGCGTAGAGCACCGCGACGAGCAGCACCTCCCCCGCAGCCAGGAGATCGACCTTGCCGCCAGTGAGCCCTGGACCCGCCACCACGACGCCGACGCCGACGAAGCCGACGAGCAGTCCGATCAGCCGCGCCGGACTCAGCACGCCGCGGTCTCCGCCCCCGAGGGCGATGAGCGCCGCGAACAGGGGAACCGTGGCGACCAGCAGCCCCGTCAGGCCGGACGGCAGGGACTGCTCGGCATGGCCCAGCAGGAAGAACGGACCCGCCATCTCCACGAGGCCGAAGGCGAGCACCCAGGGCCAGTGCTTCCACGCGGCCTTGATCGCGCCGCTGCGGATCGCGAACGGGAGCAGCAGGATCGCCGCGATGAGAGTCCTGCCCGCGACCATCGCCGGTGGGGAGAACGACTCCACCACCACGCTGATCAGCAGGTAGGGCACGCCCCAGAGCAGGCACATCGCCCCGAAGAGCAGCCAGCCGCGACGGCTGAAGCCATGCCCTCCCGGGCCGCCGGGAACGCCGCTCACAGGACGCGCCGGCCCTCGAAGGCGCGTCCGAGGGTGACCTCGTCGGCATATTCGAGGTCGCCGCCGACGGGCAGACCGGAGGCGAGCCGCGAGACGGTGATCTGCATGCTGGTGAGCAGCCTGCTGAGGTAGCTCGCCGTCGCCTCCCCCTCCAGGTTGGGGTTGGTGGCGAGGATGACCTCCTGCACGGTGCCGTCGGCGAGGCGCGTCATCAGCTGCGCGATGCGCAGGTCGTCCGGCCCGACACCCGCGATGGGGCTGATCGCGCCGCCGAGCACGTGGTACAGCCCGCGGAACTCCCGGGTGCGCTCGATCGCGGCGACGTCCTTCGCGTCCTCGACGACGCAGATGAGGGCGGCATTGCGGCGCGGGTCGCGACAGATCGCGCAGCGCTCCTGCTCCGCCACATTGCCGCAGATCTCGCAGAACCGCACCCGCTCGCGCACCTCGGAGAGCAGCTCGGCGAGGCGCTTCACGTCGAAGGAGGGCGTCTGCAGGATGTGGAACGTGATGCGCTGCGCGGATTTCGGGCCGATGCCCGGCAGGCGGCCGAACTCGTCGATCAGCTCCTGGACGATGCCGTCATACATCTCGTGATCCTCATGATCGTTCGTTCATCACTGTCGATGGTCACTGCTGTCCCCGGATCACTGGAACCGGGTCTGCGGCTCGTAGGGCTCCTCGCGGACGAACTTCGCACCGAGCACCTGACGCACCACCGCCTCGCCGTAGCGCTGCACCCCAGGGGCTGCGGAACGCGGAGTCCGGTCAGTGACCATCGGTGCCGGGGGCGCGGCGCGCGGCGTCGGATCCTGACGTCCGCTGGACGGGGCCGCAGGAGCCGGAGCCAGACCCGGCCGGCCGCTTTCGGACGCGGCCACTCCGACCGGGACCATGGCAGGCTCTGGCGCGCCGGCAGAGGATCCCTGACCCGGATCGGGACCGGGGTCGTAGGCATCGTCGGGGAACGGCGGCTCATCGTCGAGCACATCGCCGTCGTGGCCCGGCTCGTACCACCCCGATGCCGGCATGGCCTCGACGTCGGCGGGCTCTTCGTCGACAGGGAACTGCGCCACCCTGCCCTCGGCCGACGGCGCCGCCGAAGGAGCGGACGGGGCCGGAGCCGAGGGAGCCTGCGCGGCGTCAGCCTGAGCGGGAGCAGCCGAGGTCGGCCCGGCACCGCTCGGCGTGACACCTGTCGGCGCGACGGACTCGGGTTCGCCCTGCGGGATCGCTGCGACCGCCCATTCGGTGACGGGCGCGGTCGTGGTCGAAGCAGCGCGCGGGGTGGGGGTCGTGCCCGGAGTGGTGTCCGCGCTCGGCGCCGAGGCTTTCGGCGTCGTGGACGGCCGCCCGTGCTCCCCTCGCCCTGACGGGGTCCGGTCGGATGAGATCCGCTCCGCCGGAGCCGCCTCGACCGGAGTCTGCGCCGCCGGGGTTCGCTCGGCGGGGATCTGCTCGGACGGCGTGTCATCGGAGGGTCGCGGGGCCTTCCCGCCCTCGGCTAAGTTCCGTTCGGGTGCGGCCTCGGGCAGCGGGGCCGGCAGGTATTTGACCTTGACGGAGAGCTCGCCCTCGATCGCGGTGCGCAGGTGGTCGGACGGGCCGTTGCCGGGCGCGGTGCCCTTGAACCGGGCGACGTCGTTCGGTCCGGGGAACCCGAGAGTGAGCACCTCGGTCTCGGTATCGTACGCGAGCGGCTGCACGGCGGTGACCACGAGCCAGGATCCGCGGCTGATCTTCTCAAGCCGCCCGAGCACCGCCGACCAGGCCGTACGGATCCGGTCGATGTCGACGGGCTCGGCCGGAGGAGCCGTCTCCGGTTCGGGAGCGGAATCGGCGACGGAGGACGTGGCCTGAGCCGGCGCATCCGCAACCGGGGTGGATGTGTCGCCCGTCGTCTCGGTCGTTTCCTGTGCTCGCTCGGCGACCGGGGCCGGCGTGGCGACCGCAGCGGGCGTGGCGACTGGGGCCGGCGTGGGCGTGGTCACCGGAGCCGCGGCAGGTGCCGCGACCGAAGCCGTGGAAGGCGCAGCGGGCGCAGCGACCGACGCGGGAGCGGGTGCCGCGGGCGCAACCTCTCCCCCGGCGAGCGCCGTCAGCACACGAGCGACGAGCAGCTCGAGGTGCAGACGGGGCGACGTCGCCCCCGACATGTCGTCGAGGGCGGAGCTCACGAGATCCGCTGCGCGAGACAGGCGCGGCCCGCCGAATGCGGCGGCCTGGCTCCGCATTCGGGTCAGCTCGTCCTCCGGGACGCCACGGAGCACCGCGGAGGCGGCGTCGCCGACGGCGGCGATCACGATGAGGTCCCGCAGGCGCTCGAGCAGATCGTCGACGAAGCGGCGCGGATCCTGTCCGGTCTGCACCACCCGGTCGATCGCGGGGAAGGCCGCAGCCGCATCGCCCGCGGCGAGCGCGTCGACGATCTCATCGAGCAGCGCGGAGTGCGTGTAGCCCAGCAGCGCGACCGCGCGCTCGTAGCCGACGTCGCCGTTCTCCGAGCCCGCGATGAGCTGGTCGAGGAGCGAGAGGGTGTCGCGCGGGGATCCGCCGCCCGCGCGCACGACGAGCGGCAGCACGCCTTGGGCGACGGTCACGCCCTCCTCGGCGCACAGCTTCTCGACGTACTCGAGCATCGCTGCGGGCGCCACCAGCCGGAACGGGTAGTGGTGCGTGCGCGAGCGGATCGTGCCGAGGACCTTCTCCGGCTCGGTGGTCGCGAAGATGAACTTGATGTGCGGCGGCGGCTCCTCGACGAGCTTCAGCAGTGCGTTGAAGCCCTGCGGCGTCACCATGTGCGCCTCGTCGAGGATGAAGATCTTGAACCGGTCCCGGCTGGGCGCGAAAGTCGCACGCTCGCGCAGGTCGCGGGCGTCGTCGACGCCGTTGTGGCTGGCCGCGTCGATCTCGACGACGTCGAGGGATCCGCCGCCGTTGCGCGACAGCTCGACGCAGCTCGGGCACACGCCGCACGGGGTGTCGGTGGGGCCCTCGGCGCAGTTCAGGCAGCGCGCCAGAATGCGCGCGGAGGTGGTCTTGCCGCAGCCTCGCGGCCCGGAGAACAGATAGGCGTGGCCCACCCGGTCGCCGCGCAGCGCGGTCATGAGCGGATCGGTCACCTGCGACTGCCCGATCATCTCCCCGAAGTTCTCGGGCCGGTAACGGCGGTACAGGGCTGTGCTCACCCGTCAAGACTACGGTGTGCGTCGGACATCGGCGCGGGGTGTCCGGCGTAGACGCCGCGGCCGTCGCGGCGTCTGCGCCGACGCCGCGCCGGACGGTGCCGGACGGGCCCCGGAGACCCCCTCCCGAACGCCCTCGAACGGACGTACCCTGAAGGAGGAGGTGGACGATGACGCAGGTGGCAGCAGGCGACCGGATCCGCATCCACGGCCGGGTGGTGGGCGGCGCGGAGCGATCCGGCGTGGTCCTCGAGGTGCGCGGCGAGCTTCTGGTCGTGCGCTACGACGACGGGCACGAGGCGGTGCTCGCACCGGGCAGTGACTGCGAGATCAGGCACGGCGAGTAGGGGCGGCGCGGCGAGCACCGGACCCGGGCGGGCGCCGGTCCCTCGAGAGTCTCAGGGACCAGCGCCGCGGCCGGGACTACTCCCCCGATTCCCCGACGTATCCGATGATCGGGATCGCCGAGGTCGTCGGCACGGTCGGCGACAGGATCGTGCCGTCCTCGCGGCGGGCCTGCGAGCCGAACTCCGGGCGCCCGCGGAGGACAGGTCCCTGATCCGCGAGATGCACGGCAGCAGGAGCGTCGGTAGAGGCCGTGTGCGCGACCCCGCGCACCGTGAACGCGACCGGGTCTCCGGAGCGCACTTCGACCAGCAATCGGTCGGCGGTCAAAGTGATCTGCAGCTGCGACTCGCGCCAGAGCAGCGGGTACGACAGCTCAGGCCAGTCGGCCGGGAGGCGCGGGTCGAAGCTGAGTTCGCCGTCGTGGTCGCGCATGCCGCCGAAGCCGCTGACGAGCGCGGTCCACACGCCGCCCGCCGACGCCACGTGCACGCCGTCGGAGGCGTTGCGATGCAGGTCGCCCAGGTCGACGTAGATCGCGTGCTCGAAGTACTCGTGCGCGAGGTCCTGGTACCCGACCTCCGCGGCGAGGATCGACTGCACGACGGCCGACAGGGTCGAGTCGCCCGTCGTCAGCGGGTCGTAGTACTCGAAGTCTGCGAGCTTCTCGGCCTCGGTGAAGTGGTTGCCCTGCAGGAACAGCGCGAGCACCACGTCCGCCTGCTTCAGCACCTGGAACCGGTAGATCACGAGCGGATGGAAGTGCAGCAGCAGCGGGCGCTGCTCGGGCGGCGTGGCCGGCAGGTCCCACACCTCGCGCTCGAGGAACAGGGAGTCCTGCGGGTGGATCCCCAGGGCGGGGCTGAACGGGATGTGCATCGCGTCGGCCGCGCGCTCCCACCGCTCGACCTCGGCGGGCTCGATGGCGAGCCGCTCCACCGCCGCGTCGTACGCCTCGGGCGCGTCCGCGGCCATCTCCCGCACCACGCGCGCAGCGAAGCGCAGGTTGTACCGAGCCATGACGTTCGTGAAGAGGTTGTCGTTGACGACCGTCGTGTACTCGTCGGGGCCGGTGACGCCGTGGATGTGGAACGTGTCCACGCCCGCGGCCGAGCGCCAGAAGCCGAGCGTCGCCCACATCCGCGCGGTCTCGACCGCGATGTCCACTCCCTGGCGATAGAGGAAGTCGTCGTCGCCGGTGGCGCGCACGTACTTCCCGAGCGCATAGCTGACGTCGGCGTTGATGTGGTACTGCGCCGTGCCCGCGGCGTAGTAGGCGCTTGCCTCCTCGCCGTTGATCGTGCGCCAGGGGAACAGTGCTCCGCCCTCGTTCAGCTGGCCGGCGCGGCGGCGCGCGGCGGGCAGCATGTGCACCCGGCAGCGCAGCGCGTTGCGCGCGAACGTCGGAGAGGTGTACGTGAGGAACGGCAGCACATACACCTCGGTGTCCCAGAAGTAGTGCCCGCCGTAGCCGGATCCGCTCACGCCCTTGGCCGAGACACCCGCCCCGTCCGCACGCGCGGACGCCTGCGCGATCTGGAACAGGCACCATCGCGTCGCCTGCTGCAGGTCGTCATGCCCGGCGATGCGCACGTCGCTGCGCTCCCAGAACGCGCTCAGCCACTCGGACTGCTTCGCGAACTGCGCCTCCACGCCCTCCACCGCGGCGCGGTCGAGGGTGCGCCGGCAGCGGTCGATGAGTTCACGGGCCGGCACGCCGCGGGAGGTGTGATAGCTGACCAGCTTCGTCACCCGCGTGGGCACGCCCGCCTTAGCCTGCACCCGGAACACGTTCTTCGCGATATCGGGCTCCACGAGCTGGCGCGCGGTGTACTCGTTCTCGGTCTCGACCAGGTGGTCGGCGACCACGGCGAGGGTCATGCCCGAGTTCGCGACGCGGTACGCGAGCGCCGAGCGCCCGCCGTCCTGCCAGTACTCCGCGGGCTGCAGCACGCGGTCGCCGAACCGCTCCGCCTTGCGCGGGTCGAAGCCGGCCTTCTCGCCCGGGGATCCGGCGGCCATCGACGGCACCCCGCCGTAGACGTCCTCGCCATCCTGCCGGTTCAGCAGCTGGCACGAGATCGTGACGGGCGCGTCGGAGTTCTCCACCGTGACCTCGAGACGCAGCACCGCCAGATGACGCTCCACGAACGACACGATCCGTTCGTCCCGGATGCGCACACGCTTGCCCGAGGGCGTCTCCCAGAGCACCTCGCGCTCGAGGATGCCGGTGCGGAAGTCGAGCGCGCGCCGGTACTCGCGCACATCCGCCTCGTCGAAGCTCAGCGGCTCGTCGTCGACGTAGACCCGCATGACCTTGGCGTCGGGGGCGTTCACGATCGTCTGACCGACCTCGGCGAAGCCGAACGCCTGCTCGGCATGGCGGATCTTCCAGGTCTCGTGCAGACCGTTGATGAAGGTGCCGTGCTCGAGCGCGTTGCGGCCCTCGATGTGGTTGCCGCGCAGGCCGAGGTACCCGTTGCCGAGACCCATGAGCGTCTCGGAGACGCCGGGGTTGACGTGCGGATAGGACGTCTCGACCAGACGCCACGGGTCGACGGGGAAGAGGTCGCGATCGATCATGCAGTGCTCTCCGTGAGGGGTCGGTTCAGGACAGGAAACGGGCGAGGTCGTCGACGACGACGGTCGCGCCGTGGGCGAGGAGGGAATCGGATCCGGCTCCGCGGTCGACGCCGATGACCGTGCCGTAGCCGGCAGCGGCGGCCGAGGCGACGCCGCTCGTCGCGTCCTCGACCGCGACCGCGGATGCCGGGTCGACGCCGATGCGCTCGGCGCCCACGCGGAACACGTCCGGTGCGGGCTTGGAGGCGAGATGCTCCCGCTCGGCGACCACGCCGTCGACGACCACCGTGAAGAAGTCGCGGATACCGGCCGTGGCCAGCACCTCCTCCGCGTTCTTGGAGCTGGACACGACCGCCATCGGCACTTCGGCGGCCCTCAGCTCCTGCAGCAGGGCGAGGGATCCGGGATACGGCGCGATGCCGTCGCGGCGCAGCGCCTCCGAGAAGGCGACGTTCTTGCGGTTGCCGATCCCGCACACGGTGTCGACCTCGGGATCATCGTCGACGGACCCCCACGGGATCTCCACGTTGCGGCTGCGCAGCAGGCTCGCGACGCCGTCGTAGCGCTTCTTGCCGTCGACATAGGCGAAGTAGTCCTCGTCGGTGTACGCGGGCGCGATGTCCCAGAGCAGGAACACCTCGTCGAACACCGCCTGCCAGGCGTGCATGTGCACCTCTGCGGTCGGCGTCAGCACGCCGTCCAGATCGAACAGCACGGCGGCCGAGCGATGCAGGTCGGGGAGCGCTGCGGGGGTGTCGGGCACGGCGGAGCCTCCGGTGGCTGAGAACGGGATCTTCGGACCGGCACGTCTGGGTGCCACCCGATCAAGGCTAGTCGGACGAGGGCTCGCCTGGATAGACGTCGGCGGGGCAGGATCACAGCTCCGCGCGCGCCGCGCTGTGCCCGCGGTCTCGGCGGGGGCGCGGCTCAGGAGAACGAGACCACTGTCTCCGCCGCGACGACATGCAGCTCGGCGATGCCTGAGCCGTTGTAGACGGACGTGCGATCGGTCGTCGACGCGACCTGGAACCGGATGCGCAGCACCGCGCCGCGTACGGCCGCATCGAGGATCCCCGGATCGGCCATCAGCGCGACCGGGTTCGCGGCGTCCTGCATCGTCTGCGAGGGCGGCTCCGCGCCCGCGAAGCCGATGAGCCCCGCCTTGTCGCGGAGATTCTGCGGAATGCTCTCGGTTCCGATCTGGATCTCGACATACGCGGTGTACTGCTCTCCGACGTGCGCACCCGGATCCTGCAGCAGCGCGGCGAGCCGAGCGGGATCCAGGCCCGGGTACGCCTGATCGTCGGGCGCGGCCGACGCCGGCGAGGCGGTCTCGGGAGCCGCGACCACGGGCGGCGGAGGTTCCGGGGCTGACTCCGGGGCGCTGCCGATTCCGGCCAGCAGCGCGACCACGACCGGGATCACCACGAACGTCGCGATGACCACGACGAGGAACGGGATCCAGGAGCGACGCCGTTGCGGCCCGGGCTCCGTCGGAGCGCCGATCGGCTTCGGGCGACCATGCCCGTCGTGCTCGAGCGGCGGGATCACGTACGGCGCGGTGAGATTCTTGGGCACGGCAGAGTAGACGGTCGGCCTGCGCTCGTCATGTCCCATGATCGGACCCTAGCGCGTGCGTGTGTCCGGGGCCGACGCCCTCCCCCGATCGGGCAGAGGGATCGCGTCCGGAACAGACTCCCGGCAACGATCCGAACTCGGTTCCGGGCAAAGAAAAGACCCTCCGCGCACCCGACAGAGCCCGGTTACCCTTGCTGCGTTTCCGCCCTGGGGGAGTTGGCCTGGGTGCCGCCACGCGGAGAGCCGTCGACAAGTCTACCCGAGGTCGCGGGTGGGTCCGACCGGATCCCCCGCCCCGTGGTCCCCGCCCCGGATCCTGGAACGTCCGGACAGGCCCCGCCCCCGTCATGCGAACGAGAGATCTCGCGACGGTGCGGGACGGAGGGAATCAGCACGACCCGGCACCCGTCATCCATGCGTAACGCGTGGTCACCTGCCCGTCCCCTGCCGGGATCCGGTCCTATCGTGGTGGGCGGGCCGTTCGGCGGCTTCGGAATGGGGCAGCGCATGGTCGAACGGGTCGACGTCGCGATCGTCGGAGGCGGGGCGATGGGCTCCGCCGCCGCGTGGCAGCTCGCCGGACGGGCCGATACGCTGCTCCTCGAACGCTTCGACCCCGGGCACCTGAACGGCGCCTCGCACGGCGCCAGCCGCAATTTCAACGTCTCCTACGCCGATCCCGTGCATGTGGGCATGCTCGTCGAAGCCGAGCGGCTCTGGCGACTGCTCGAAGCGCAGACCGGCACCGAGCTCCTCACCCAGCACGGCATCGTCAATCACGGACCGAATCCGGGTCATGAGGCGGCGCACGCCGCGCTCGCCGCGGCCGGCATCCCCAGTGTCTTCGTCGACGAGGGGGAGGCATCGGAGCGCTGGCCGGGCATCCGTTTCGAAGGCCGCGTACTGTTCACGCCGACGGCCGGGCGCCTGCACGCCGACCGCGCTGTCGCCGCGCTGCAGCGCGCGGCGCGGCAGAAGGGCGCCCGCGTGCAGCACGGCGCCCGCGTGACCGGCATCCGTCCGGTCGGCGACGAGGCCGTGCTCACGATCGAGACCGCCGAGGGTGTGCGCGACCTGCGCGCCCGCCGGGTGGTGGTCACGGTCGGCGCCTGGACGTCGACGCTGCTCACCGGGCACGTTCCGCTGCCGCGCCTCGTGGTCACCCAGGAACAGCCCGCGCACTTCGCCCCGCGCATCCCGGGGGAATGGCCGGGATTCAATCATTTCCTCGCCGATTCCGGACCGGATCGTCGCTGGCCCTCGAGCGTGTACGGCATGCACACGCCGGGGCAGGGCATCAAGGCCGGCTGGCACGGGGTCGGCCCTGTGATCGACCCCGATCGGCGCAGCTTCGTGCCCGACCCCGCGCTCTCCGCGCTCATCCGTGACTACGCCCGCGAATGGCTGCCGGGCGTAGACGCCGATGACGTCACCGAGATCACTTGCACATACACGACGACACCCGACGGAGTCTTCGTGATCGATCGCCGTGGCCCCGTGGTGCTGGGCGCCGGGTTCTCAGGGCACGGATTCAAGTTCACGCCGAGTGTGGGGCGTCTCCTTGCCGATCTGGCCCTCGACCGCGCCCCCGCTCCGGCGATCTTCGCCCTCGATCGGTTCTGAGCCGATGGCGGCCGGGGGCTCGGACAAGACGCCCTCCGACGGATCCCCCGCCCTGTGGTCCCCGCCCCGGGTTACGATCAGAGACGCGGGCGCACCGCGGCGCCCGGTGAGAGGGACGCATGCACGCCACGAACACCGCCGACGTCACCACGAGCACCGCACCGGACGCGACATCCCGCACCGCCGCGGAGATCGATGCGACGGAGTTCGCCCGTCAGACCGCCGCGATCCTCGACTCCATCACCGAGGTGATCGACGGCAAGGATGACGCGGTCCGCAGCGCGCTCGTCTGCCTGCTCGCCGAGGGGCACCTGCTCGTGGAGGACGTGCCCGGCGTGGGGAAGACCATGCTCGCGCGCGCCCTCGCGGCCAGCATCGACGCCACCGTGCGCCGCATCCAGTTCACGCCCGATCTGCTGCCGGGCGATGTGACGGGAGTGAGCGTCTACAACCCCGTCGAGCAGGAGTTCGAGTTCAAGCCCGGCGCCGTGTTCGCGCACATCGTGATCGCCGACGAGATCAACCGCTCCTCCCCCAAGACCCAGTCGGCGCTGCTGGAGGCGATGGAGGAGCACCAGGTCACCGTGGACGGGAACTCGCGACCGCTGCCCGATCCGTTCCTCGTGGTCGCCACGCAGAACCCGCTCGAGATGGAGGGCACCTACGCCCTGCCGGAGGCGCAGCGCGACCGGTTCATGATGCGGATCTCGATGGGCTATCCGGACGCGGCGGCCGAGACGCTCATGCTGCGTCAGCGGGACACCCGCAATCCGCTCGAAGGCATCCGTCCCGTGCTGGCCGCGACCGATGTGCGCGCGCTGATCGCGTGGGCCCGCGCGGTGCACGTCGCCCCGGCGCTCGAGGAGTACGCCGTGGCGCTGTCGCAGGCCACGCGCACCGACCCGAACCTGCATCTCGGAGCGAGCCCTCGGGCGACGCTGCAGCTCGTGCGCGCGGCGAAGGTGCAGGCCGCGCTGGACGAGCGCGACTACGTGGTCCCGGACGATCTCACCTCGCTCCTGCCCGCTGTGTTCGCGCACCGGCTCATCCCTGCCCGCGGGCTGCACCGGGCCGGAGCACGCCCGATCGAGGCCGCGCTGGAGGGCATCGTCCGGCGCATACCGGTGCCGGTGGGCCTTCCGCGGTGAACCGACGGGAGCGCGCGCGGCGCGAAGCGGATCCGCCCGGGCGGAGGATGACCGGGCGCGGCGTGAGCGCGCTCCTGATTGGGATCCTCCTGGTGATCGGCGCGAACGTGCTGGCCACGCCGGTGTTGCTGTACGTGGCGGCGCTGCTGTTCGCACTGCTCGTCCTGGCCGCGCTGTTCGTCTTCGTCCCGCGCCGGCATGCGCGGGTGGGCCGCACGGTCGCTGCGGACCTGCTCACGGTCGGCGACGACACCTGGGTACGGGTGCGGGTGGATCTGCGCACCCTTGTGCGCCCGCCGTCCGGACGCTGGCGGGACGGGCTGCCGGCCGCCGTGCGCGGCTCGGCGACCGGCGCCTTCCCGCCCGACGACGCCGAACCGATCCCCGGCGGAACGACCACGACCATGACGTATCCGATCTCCGGGGTGCGTCGCGGGCTCGCCTCGCTCGGGCCGCTGCGGCTCAGCACGACGGATCCGTTCGGCCTTTTCGTCCGCACGGACGAGCTCGGTGACGTGACGCCGGTCACGATCGTGCCGCAGGTCGTGCCGCTGCCGCGGCTGACCGACCGCACGGGGCGCGCCGGTGGGACGGCGCAGACCTCGTCGCACCGACTCGGGCAGGGTGCGGACAACCTCTCCCCTCGCCGGTACGTCCCCGGCGACTCGATGCGGCGGATCCATTGGCGTGCGACCGCGCACCGAGGCGATCTGATGGTGCGCCAGGAGGAGCAGGAGTCGAGCCCGGACGCTCTCGTGGTGCTGGATCGCGCGGGCGCGCGCTGGGTCGGAGCCGACCGGGAGACGGACTTCGACGGTTTCGACCGAGCCGTCACGGCGTGCGCCTCGATCGCGATGCACCTCGTGGACAACGGCTTCGCCGTGGACGTGGTCGACGCCACCGGCGTGCTGATCGGCCGGCTGCGCGGGGCGGAGGACGAACGCGACGGCCTGCTGGTGAGCCTGGCCGGCACCGCGCCGCGTTCCGGCGAGCGCGATCACGGGCTGCCGGCGGCGAGCGAGGGGCATACGGTCGGTCCGCTGGTGGTGATCACCGGCGCGATCGATGCGGCCGATGCCGGCACGCTCCCGCACGGCGGGGCCGGCACCCCGATCCTCATCGCGACCGCCCCCGGTGCCGACGCGCTGTCCGCCGCGGAACAGCAGGGCTGGCGAACCGCGCTGCTCGGCGACGATCCGGCCGACGCCTGGGCGGACGCCGGCGCGGGCGAGCCCGGATCCGCCTCGGCGGATGCCGCCGCGGAGCCTGGTCGATCCCCGCGGTCCGGCGACGGCGCCGCGGGCTCGTCCCGCGCTGCTCCGGAGGAGGCTGCGCATGCCCGCTGACGTGAGCGCGTACGGGGGCCCCTTGCAGGAGCGCAGGCGGGACGGCGGCCCCGTGGCTGCGGCATTGCTCACGGCCCTGGGCCTTCTCGTGACGGTGTGGCCGCTGAGCGCGGTGGTGCAGCCGGGCAGCTGGAGCGCGGGCGCCGCCGTCACGGGCGCGACGGTGATCGTCGCGGGCGCGGTCGTGCGCTCCCTCACCCGTCGGGCGCCCGCCTGGCTGGCGATCCCCGCCGTGCCCGTCGTGCAGTTCGGCACCGGATTGATCGCGCTCACGGCGTTCGTCGCGCGGCAAGCCGGGCACGGCTGGCTGCTGCCGACACCCGAAGTATGGCGCGCGATCGACGCCTTCCTCTCCGCCGCGCTCGACGAGATCCGCGGCGGTGTCGCTCCCCTCGCCCCGTCCCCCGCGGTCGCCGTGAGTGTGGCCGCGGCGACCGGACTCATCGCCGTGGTGCTGGATCTCGTGCTCGTGACGCTGCGGGCGCCGCTCGTGGCGGCCGTGCTGGTCACCGCGCTCGGCGCGGTGCCGGGAGTGATCGTGCACCAGGGCGCCAACCCGGTGTGGTTCATCGGGCTCGCGCTCGCGATCCTGCTCTTCCTGCATGTGCGGTTCGCGCCGCCAGGATCCGCACGTCCCGCGACCGTGACGGAGGACGGCCGCTCCCCCGCGCGCCATGCGCCCACCGACGCGCCCCTGCGCACGCGGCGCCTCCCCGCCGTCGTCCTCGGCTTCCTCGCCGTGCTCGCGGCGCTCATCGTGTCGCCGTTGCTGCCGCTGTCCGCCTCGGGGCTCAGCATCGGCGGCGGCAGCACCACCCTCAGCGCCACCCTCAACCTGGGGCAGGATCTGCGGCGTCCCTCCCCCGTCACCGCGCTCACCCTGATCACCCAGGACGGCACGCCGCCCTACCTCCGGATCGCGACGCTGACCCGATTCGACGGCTCCACCTGGCAGCCGGACCGGCCCACCACGGTGCCCCTGTCCCAGGGCTTCGGCGATGTCACCGCCCCCGAGGGCGTCGCACTGCACAAGACCAGGACCACGATCCGCACCGCAGGGATCTCCGGGTCCTGGCTGCCGGTGCCCTACCAGGCCACTGCAGTGCGCGGCGAAAGCGGCAGCTGGAACGCCGCCGGCGACAACCGCACGGTGATCGCCGCGAACGCCGATGCGGCCGAGCAGAACTACACGATCGACACGGCGACGCTCGAGCCCACGCTCGATCAGATCCGCGCATCCACCGCCACGGGTTCCAACGCCCCGCAGGACCTGCGGGCACTGCCCGCGGGCCTTCCGGCTATCATCGCCGACAGTGCGCGCGAAGTGGTCGGCGGGGCCGCCACCGACTACGACAGGCTGATCGCACTGCAGACCTGGTTCCGCGCCGGGTTCCGCTACTCGCTGCAGACCCCGGTCGACGACGGCTTCGACGGCACCAACGTCGATGCCGTGGCGAAGTTCCTGACCGTACGCGAGGGCTACTGCGTGCATTTCGCCGGGGCGTTCGCGCTCATGGCGCGCTCACTCGGCATGCCGGCGCGGATCGTCGTCGGCTACCTGCCCGGCACAGCGACGGATCGCCGCTCCGATGACGGGCGGGTCGTGTTCGAGGTCTCCACCGACCAGCTGCACTCCTGGCCCGAGGTGTACTTCTCCGGCATCGGCTGGGTGCCCTTCGAACCGACCGCGACCCGGGGCGTCCCGACCGCCTTCGCCGAGAGCAGCTCCGGATCCGACGACGGCACGCTGCCCTCCGCCGGAGCGACACCGCAGCCCACCACGAGCGGCGTCGCGAAGGACCCGAAGAACCTCGACGTGCCGGACGCCGGAGCCGCAGGCGCCTCGACGCCGACGGTGCAGCAGGTGATGCCCGTGGTGTGGACCGTCGTGGGCGTGCTGGTCGTGCTGCTGATCCCGGCGATGATCCGGCGCGTGCAGACGGCGCGACGTCGTGCCGCCGCGGGCCGAGGCGACGCCGTGGCGGCGTGGTCCGAGCTGCGTGCGACGCTGCAGGATCTGGGCCTTCCGGCCTCGTCCGCGGAGTCTCCGCGCGGGCGCGGTGCGCGCCTGGTGCGCGAGCGCGGCGCGGATCCGGCCGACATGGATGTGCTCGTGCGAGCGATCGAACGCAGCAGCTATGCGCGCGCGGGATCCGGATCCGCGCCGGACGTCGGGGATCTGCGCCCTCCGCTCGATGCGATCCGGGCGCAGCTGCGCGAGCACGTGTCGCGCCGTGACCGGCTCACGGCGGTGCTGGCCCCGCGTTCGCTGCTCGGCGCGCGGCTGCTGGCGACCTCGACGTCCTGAGCGCCCGGGCGGGATGCCCCCTCCCCTCACGACCGCGTCGCCCGGCAGCGTCGCGGATCCGGGATCGTCAGTGCTCGGCGGCCGTCGGAGACGCGGCCGCCTGGGACGCGGTCGTCGTCGTGGACGCTGCGGATCCGGGCCGGGACGGCTCGGCATCTCCCCGGCGCCGGTGCCACCAGCGCAGCGCGTGGTCGATTCCGAACCCCACGATGACGGCGAACACCACCGCGATTCCGACGCCCAGCAGCGGGTTGTCGTGTACCCACTGGCCGGCGAGCAGCCCGATGCCCAGCGCGTAGGCGACCCACGTGATGCAGGCGAACAGGTCGTACAGGAAGAACCGGCGGTGCGGGAATCCGGTCTGACCCGCCACGTAGTTCACCGCGACCCGCCCCCACGGGATGTATCGCGCGGTGAAGATGAGCGCGGCGCCCCGTTTGTCGAGCTCGTACCGGGCCCAGTCGAACATCTTGTGCACCCGCGGCCGGCGCATCCACGCCCAGCGCTCGGTACCGATCGTGCGGCCGAGCAGGTACGCCATGTTGTCCCCGGCGACCGCGCCGACCAGAGCGACCAGGCCGAGCACCACGAGGTTCGGCTCGCCGCTCTGCAGCGACAGGGCGGCGAGCGCGACGAGCGCCGTCTCGCTAGGCAGGATCGTGGCGAACCCGTCGACGAAGAAGAACACCAGCAGCACGGGGAACAGCCAGAGCTGCCCCGCAGCATGCAGCAGCCAGGCGTTCAGCAGGTCCATGCCCTCCACGCTACGGCGCGCGGGAAAGGCCGTCGTCATACCGGAGAATGATGTTCCGAACTGTTCACCGCGGGCGGATGCCCAGAAGCCCAGCCTTCGGCGCGATTCTCACCTCGCCGTCGCGGGACCGGACGCGGGGGGCGGCAGGGGCGTTCAGACCGCTGTCGCATGCTCCGCGCACGGCACCGCCACGCAGGTCGCGCACACCACCGCCTGATGCCGGCACGACGGGTGGGGGCAGTTCGCGGTGCGGTTCGTGGCGGCGCCGCAGCCGGCGCACTCGCCGATGACCGCCGCATGATCGGAGAAGTCCACGGATCCGCGGCCGTCGAACACATACAGGGATCCGTCCCACAGCCCGTCGTCGCCGAACTGCTCGCCGTAGCGGACGATCCCGCCTTCGAGCTGGTAGACCTCGCCGAAGCCGCGCGCCGCCATCAGGCTGGACAGCACCTCGCAGCGGATCCCGCCAGTGCAGTACGTGACGACCGGCCGGCCCTTGAGGTCGTCGTAGGCGCCCGAGTCGAGCAGCCCCACGAAGTCGCGCGTCGTCTCCACCTCCGGCACGATCGCTCCGCGGAAGCGGCCGATCCCGGCCTCCAGGGCGTTGCGCCCGTCGAAGAACACGACGTCGTCCCCGCGCTCTGCCACGAGTTCGTGCAGCGCATCGGGGCTCAGCCGGGTGCCGCCGCCGACCACGCCGTGCTCATCGACCTGCAGTTCGTCCGGGGCGCCGAACGAGACGATCTCGTCGCGGACCTTCACACTGAGCTTGGGGAAGTCGACGCTGTGCCCGTCGGCATCCACCCCGGTGCCCTCGCTCCACTTCACGTCCGCATCGCGGAACGGCGCATAGGAGCGGAACGAGCGCAGCCATTTCTTCACCGCGGGCAGGTCACCGCCGAGGGTGCCGTTGATCCCGTGCTTCGAGATCAGGATCCGCCCGCGCAGGTGCAGTGCCTCGCACAGGTCGCGCTGCCAGAGCCGGATCGCCTCCGGATCCGACAGCGGCGCGAAGGCGTAGAACAGCACGATCTTCGGGGTGGGCACCCAGCGATCCTAGTCGCGCTCCTGCGCGGTCTTCCGCCGCGCCCAGGCTCCGGCCGACTCGCTGGACAGGGCGAGCAGGGCGAGGCATTGCAGCGACGCAGCGAGGAGCGTGCCGTTGAGCCCGAGCGTCGCCGTGCCGTCGAGGTAGTCGATCGCGGTCGAGAGCACGCCGATCGCCAACAGCACCATCAGGATCGCCCGGGAGCGCCGCCCCCGCCGCAGCACGAACCAGGCCATGAGCAGCTGCGCGAGCGAGACGAGCACGCCGAACCCGAGGAAACCGATCAGCACGGCCACCTCGGGTGCCTCGCCGGAGGAGAACAGCGCCCGCACGCCCGGGTCGGCCGCGGCCCCGACCGTCAGACCGAGCACGTCGATGATCGCTCCGATCACGACGACGCCGACGGCGAAGAACGTCGACAACGGCGCCCGCCGCATGGACCGCTCGGCCGTGGCGCGCAGCGACTCGCCGTGGCCCTCACGTGGAAGGCCCTCGGCCGACTTCGTGCCGGAGAGATCGTCGGCGCCCTCGTCCGCCTCGCCGGGGGCCGTGCGCACGCGGGTCACGTCGAGGATCGGCAGGTCGCCATCGGTGATGAACCGATCGCCGCCGCCATTGCGGGAGTGGTAGCCGGTGGTGAAATCGTGCAGGAGGCGCAGCCGCACGGCGGGATCCGCGTCACGTGCGCTCTGCACCACGAAATCGCGTTCGACGTCGGTGTTCTCGTCGATCCGGTGGGTCACCTGCAGGGTGAACAGGCTGAGCCCGACATCGGTGTCGTAGGTGCCGGCCCCGAGCCAGTCCGTCTTCGCTCCGCCGGGCAGCAGCCAGCCCGGCGGGCAGTGCCAGAACCGCACGTGGTGGCGCTGCTTGGGGTTGCCCGCCACCTCCTGCTGGTATGCGACATCATGCCGTCGGCCGAACAGCATGAGCGGCGAGACGGGTGCCGTCGGATAGCTGCGCCGCGTGAGCGTGGACGCGATGATCCCCCACGTCGAGGCGGCGGTGATCTCGTCCGCACGGTGCCACCCTGCCCTGGTCATCACCTCATCGAGCTGCGCCGCGGTGCCGTCGACGCCGAGGTTGACCGGATCCCCGAGCAGGCCGTCGCCCGTGCGCGTGCGCCCGAAGAAGTAGTCCGGCACGTAGAGGTCGCTGAGCAGGCGGTGCAGCCGCGGCAGCACGAGATACGCCGTGATCGCCCACACGGGGATGAACAGCAGCAGCGCCCACGGCGAGCGGAAGCCCTCGATCGAGATGATGATCGCGAGCCAGACCGCCGAGGCCGTGCCGATCAGGAACGCGATCCGGTCGAACACCGTGGAAGACGGCAACGGCTGCTGCATCTGCAGCGCCCAGCGGCGCCTCGACGGGTGCTGCGCGTCGCTCACGGCTGCCCTCCTTCGCGGTCCTCTCTCATCCTGGCACGGGGGCCGGGCGCCCGCCCGGCTGCCCGGTCAGGACCATCCCGTCGCATCGGATAGGATGGTCAGGTTGTATTCCTGGTGACGTGTCCGAGCGGCCGAAGGAGCACGCTTGGAAAGCGTGTGTTGTGCAAGCAACCGCGGGTTCGAATCCCGCCGTCACCGCCAGATCGAAGGCCCTGACTCCCCCAGAACCGCTGGGGAGCCGGGGCCTTCGTCGTGAACCGGCGCAGCGGCTACTCGCCGAGAGCCTCCGCGACCCGGAAGAGGTGGCGGGAGAGCATGTCCCGCGCGCTGTCGGCCGAACCCGATGCGATCGCGTCGACGATGCGCGCGTGCTCCTCGTCCGAGGAGGACTGCCGGGCCTTGGTGATGTTGAGGAACTCGGACTGGGGATCCAGAGCCTGCCGCAGCGAATCGACCATGGCTGCGAACACGGGATTGCCGCTCGCCTCCGCGATCAGACGGTGCAACTCCCCGTCCAGGCGCACCCAGGCGCGCAGGTCCGCGGTGTTCCGCATGCGCTCGACGAGGGCGCGCATCCGGTCGAGCTGGTCGGGGGTGCGGCGTTCCGCGGCGTATCCGGCGGCGGGGATCTCGATGTGCGGCCGCGCCTCGATGAGATCGACCGCCGAGTAGCCGCCGAAGGTGAGCCCCTGTCGCGGGCTCTTGGCACGGATGTACGTTCCGCTGCCGGTGAGCGTCTCGGTGAGGCCGAGCGTCGCGCACGCGCCGAGCGCCTCGCGCAGGATGGCGCGGCTCACGCCGAACCGCTTCGCCAGCTCGACCTCTCCGGGAAGCCGGTCGCCGACCGCCACGCCGTCGCTCGCGATGAGTGCGAGCAGCGCCTGGAACGTCGCCTCCGCGGCGCTGACGCGCTTGATCGGGGTGACGGGAACGGCGTCCTCGAGCACGATCCACCTCAGCTCTTCCGGAAGCCTCAGCATACCGGCGCCCCTGCGGCCCCTTTGCGCAGCAGCACGCGCGCACCCTAAGCTGTCCGACAGCTGGACAGAAACTGTCCAACCAACCGCCGATGAAGGAAGGCTTTGGGGTGACGCAGAACAAAGAGGTTCAGGTCGAGAACGGGCGACAGGAAGCCGTCGCAGACGCGGGCGACCAGGGGTACAAGAAGGCGCTCAAGCGCCGGCACATGAACATGATCGCCATCGGCGGATCGATCGGAACCGGCCTGTTCCTCGGCGCGAGCGGCCGCATGGAGATCGCAGGACCCTCACTGGCCGTCGTCTACATCGTCTGCGGCCTCTTCGCGTTCATCGTCGTCCGGGCCCTGGGCGAGCTGGTGATGTACCGCCCGTCGTCGGGCGCGTTCGTCTCGTACGCGCGCGAGTTCATGGGAGAGAAGGGCGCCTTCACGGTCGGGTGGTTGTTCTTCCTCGACTGGGGCACGACGGTGATCGCCGACATCACCGCGATCGCGCTCTACACGCACTTCTGGTCGTTCTTCACCCCCATCCCGCAATGGGTGATCGCGCTGGTCGCGCTCGTGATCGTCATGGCGATGAACGTCACCTCGGCGGTGCTGTTCGGGGAACTGGAGTACTGGTTCGCGCTGATCAAGGTGGGCGCGATCGTGCTGTTCGGCATCCTGGGCGTCTACCTCATCGTCACCCAGACGCCGATCAACGGACACACCCCCGGCCTCTCGATGATTGCCGACAACGGCGGGTTCTTCCCGATGGGGGTCGGCGCCATGTTCGTCATCGCCCTCGGCGTCGTCTTCGCATACGGCGGCACGGAGATGGTCGGCGTCGCCGCCGGCGAGGCCCAGGACGCCCGCTCGGTCGTCCCCCGCGCGGTCAACTCCATCATGTGGCGCATCATGCTCTTCTACGCCGGATCGGTCGTGCTGTTCACGCTCCTGATGCCGTGGAACGCGTACAAGGCGAACGAGAGCCCATTCGTGACGGTCATGAGCGCCATCGGGATCCCGCACGCCGGCGACATCATGAACCTCGTCGTCCTCACCGCCGCCATGTCGAGCCTGAACGCCGGGCTGTACTCCACCGGTCGCACGCTGCGCTCGCTCGCCATGGCAGGCACCGGACCGAAGTTCGCCAAGCGGATGAACAAGGCAGGCGTCCCGTACGGCGGGATCCTGATCACAACCGCGCTCGGAGCGGTCGGAGTCTTCCTGAACATGGTCGTCCCCGGTCAGGTGTTCGAGATCGTGCTCAACCTCGCGGGCCTGGGAATCGTCGGCGTCTGGGCGTCGATCATCGTCTGCCATTGGCTGTTCATCCGCAAGATGAAGCGGGACGGACGGGAGCGCCCGGCGTTCCGTCTGCCGTGGGCGCCCGTCACCAACGGCGTCACCCTGGGATTCCTCGCGCTGGTCGTGCTCCTCATGGCCCTCGATCCGGGGGTCGGTCGCATCACCCTGATCGCGTTCGTCGTGGTCATCATCCTCCTCGTGATCGGCTGGTACGCCGTCCGCGGGCGGATCGACGCGCACGCGCTCACCACGGCGATCAACGTACGACCAGCCGGCATCGGCGACGCTCCGACCGCTCCGGGCGCGAATGACTGAGCAGCAGCAGACGCCGGGAGGATCCGTGGCCGCCGTCCGGCCCCGGGCCTCCCGGCCGCTCGCGGTCCTGTACACCGGCGGCACGTTCGGCATGGTCCCCTCGGCGCACGGCCTGGTTCCGAACCCCCGTCTTCGGAGCGAGATCGAGGGCCTCATGGCGGGAGTCAGGAGAACCGACGGCCAGCCGATCGAGTGGGTCTACTCGGAGACCGAACGCGCGATGGACAGCGCCGAGATGGACTGCGAGGCGCTCGGCCGGCTCGCCGATCAGCTGCGGGAGATCATCACCTGCGACGATCCCCGCGCGGTCGTCGTCATTCACGGCAGCGACACCCTGGCGTACAGCGCTGCGTTCGCCGCCTTCGCGCTCGCCGATCTGGCGACGCCGATCGTGTTCACGGGGGCCCAGCTCCCGATCGGATTCGAGGGCACCGACGCGATCGACAACTTCTCCCTCGCGATCTCCGCTCCCGACCGGCAGGCGCTGCAGGGCGTGCACATCGCGTTCGGCGGTTCCGTGCTGCCCGCCGTGCGGGCGACCAAGCGCTCGGCCCAGAGTCTGCGGGCGTTCGCCGCACCACGGACGCTCGCGGCGGAGCCGGCGGGGGTCGACGACCGGCTCGCTGGCGCGCTGCGACGCGCGGCCGGCGCACCGGCGCCGAGAACCGGACTGGTGAAGGTCGTCCCCGGTGTGAACGCACCGCAGCTGGTCGCCGCGATGAACGAGTGCCCGACCGGGATCGTGCTGGAATGCTACGGATCCGGGACGGCACCGGCCGTGAGCGGCGGGCTCGCCGATGCGATCCGCGCCGCCACCGGGCGAGGCACGGTCGTGCTCGCTGTCACCCAGTGCGAGGACGGATCGGTGGTGCTCGACCGGTACGCGGTCGGATCCGCCTTGGCCGACGCGGGAGCGATCAGCGCCGGCGACATGACCAGCGAGGCCGCGCTCGGAAAGCTGGGTGCGCTGGCTCGTGCGGGCTTCGCGGGCGCCGAGCTCAGGGACCACCTCGGGACGAACCTGATCGGGGAACGGCACGGGTAAGACGCCCCGTAGCGACGGACGTGTGGTGAACGACCACCGGCCCTGCCACGAGGGAGCAGACGCGGCGTGCGGTGGGCGGGATGTCGGGGGATCTCCCGCCCGCCGCACGTCGCCAGGACCGGACGACGCCGGGCTGCGGCAGGAGCTCAGAGGGCCGCTGCTGCGGGGATCCTGATCCCGTACGTCGTGCTGCCGTCGCCCGAGGCGAGCTTCGTGAAGCCGAGCCGCTCGTAGAAGGCGCCGGCGGAGTGATTGTCGGCGTTCATGGCCAGGTGCAGGCCTGGGACGCCGCGGTGAGCCAGCTCAGCGAGCAGGGTGTCGATCAGCCGCCGCCCGAGGCCCTGCCCTTGTGTCTCCGGAAGCAGGTCGATGTGCAGGTGCGCCGGGTACCCCTGCACGATCGGACCATCGCCGGGCTTCTGCCGGTCGCCATACGCGATGAAGCGGTCCTGCGGCGTCGGCTCAGCCGCACCCGATGCGCGGTAGCGGTCCCGTCGGGACGGCCACCATTCGTCGCGGAACCACGAGGCGAACGCGTTCGTGTCATCGGTGGCGACGACGTAGCCGATCACGCGCGCGTCGTCGGCCTCGACCACCCAGCACAGGCTCGGATCGCGCCGCGCGTACGGGACCGCGAACAGGTCGCCCCAGAGCGCGTCGTCCTCGAGCATGCCGGTCGCGTCGGCGCCGACGTCAGCCGTCTTCACGCACACGTCGTAGAGCCCGTCGACGTCTTCGGGGCGGAACGGTCGGATGCGTGCCACGTGGCCATGCCTTTCTGTCGGCGCCCTGCGTCTCGGCGCGCTCGCTCAGGCGCCGCGAGACGAGGGACGCGCAGGGGCCTGCGGATCCCCTCAGCCTAGCGAGGCGGAACCGCCCAGGGATCCCGCGTCGCCGCCTCGTCGAGCACGCGCGGCGACCGGACCCAGCGCCACAGCACCGCCGCCACCAGGAAGGCCGCGCCGGCACCGATGAGCGCACCGCCGACGGTGTCGCTGAACCAGTGCACGCTGAGCACGGTGCGCGAGAATCCCATCGCCACCGTCCACACCACTCCCCCGATGGCCATCCACAGCGTCGGGAACAGGAACCACAGCACCACGGCGACGGCCGCGGCGTTCGCGGTGTGGCCGGAGGGGAAGGACCCGAAATCCGACGCGATCAGCAGATCCTGCGGTCGCGCACGGCCCAGCGACCTCTTCACGAGCTGCACCACGCCCGCGCTCACCACGAAGGCGATCAGCGCGAACAGGGCGCCGCGCCAGCCCCGCACGAGCCAGGCGAGGGCGGCGATGACGAGGGGGGCGAGGATCGTCGCGACCCATCCTCCGCCGAGCACGTTCATGACCAGCGCCCAGCCGACGAGCACGGGGCCGCGCCACTCGCCCATCTCCAGGTTCCAGGCGTCGTCGAGCGACACGATCACGCCCGGGGCCGTGGCCAGCACCACCGCGGCGACGACCGTTGCCGTCACCCCGATGATGCCGAGGATGAGGGCGAGCCGACGTGTCATCCGGCCATTCTCCCCCGACGCGCTGTCGCACTTCGCATCCGGCGCCGACGCCGCGCCGGTGGAACGACGAAGGCCGGCACCCGCCGAGAGGGGCACCGGCCTTCGAGGGATCGCTCGGATCAGCCCTTCGTCGCGCCGGCCAGGAGGCCGCGCACGAAGAACCGCTGCAGTGCGAAGAACACGATCAGCGGAACGATGATCGAGATGAACGTACCCGCGGACTGCAGGTACCACTGATTGCCCCAGGTGCCGGACAGCGAGTTCAGCGTCTGGGTCAGTGGCAACGACGATTCGGGCGCGAAGATCGTCGCCACGAGCAGGTCGTTCCATACCCACAGGAACTGGAAGATCGCGAACGACGCGATGGCAGGCATCGCCAGCGGCAGGATGATCCGGAAGAAGATCTGCCCGTGTCCTGCCCCGTCCACGCGGGCCGCCTCGACCACCTCGCCCGGGATCTCGGCGATGAAGTTGTGCAGCATGAAGATCGCCAGGGGCATCGCGAAGATCGCGTGCGCGATCCAGACTGTGGCGAAGCTGTGGTCGACGTCGCGCAGGGTGAAGCCCGGGAAGATCTGCGTCCCGAACAGGGTGAGCCCTCGCGAGAACAGCGACAGCAGCGGCACCAGGGCCATCTGGATCGGCACGATCTGCAACGCGAACACGAACACGAACACGAGGTTCTTGCCCTTGAAGTTCATCCACGCGAAGCCGTAGGCCGCGAGCGAGGCGATGAAGATCGGGATCACCGTGGCCGGGATCGTGATCGCCAGCGAGTTCACGAACGAGGCGCCGAGGGTGAGAGCCGTGCCCCCGGAGTTCAGCGCGTCGGCGTAGTTGCTGAGCGTGAACGACGGATTGACGAAGACCGTCCACCAGCCCGTGCTGTTCGAGTCCGCCCCGGGACGGAACGACGTGACGAACAGCCCGAGCGTCGGGATCGTCCAGAAGATCGCGATGATCACCGCGGCGATGGTGGCGCCCCTCGACGTGAGCCGCTTCTGCGCGGTCGCCTCGTTGCGGCGGGTGTCGCGTTCGACCTGGCGCTTGCTGCGATTGTCGGTGACGATCGCCTGTGTCGCACTCATCAGCGGATCTCCCTCTGCTTGGCCATCTGCCGGGCGTTGTAGATGATCAGCGGCAGCACGAACAGGAACAGCACCACGGCCAGCGCCGACGAGTGCCCGTAGCTCTGGAAGCGCTGCTGCTGGTTGACCATCTCGAAGCCGAGCACGGTGCTGTTGGCCCGACCGCCGGTCATCACCGCGACGATGTCGTAGACCTTGAGCGATGCGATCGTGATGGTGGTCAGCACCACGATGAGCGACGAGCGGATCCCCGGGACCGTGACGTTGCGGAACCTCTCCCAGGCGTTCGCGCCGTCCAGCGACGCCGCCTCGATCTGCTCGGTCGGAACCGCCTTGATGGCCGCGGACAGAATCACCATGGCGAACCCGGTCTGCGTCCAGATGAACACGATGAGCAGGCAGATCGTGTTGACCAGCGGAGTGGTGTCCAGCCAGGACACCGGCTTGCCGCCGAACAGCGTCACGATCGCATTGAGCAGGCCGATCTGGTCGCCCTGCCGGAAGTCGTAGATGAACTTCCAGATGATGCCGGCGCCGACGAAGGAGATCGCGACGGGCATGAAGACGAACACCTTGAGGATCTTCTCGCCGCGGGCGCGGTCGATGAACACGGCATAGGCGAGTCCGAAGATCGTCGACACGATCGGCGCGATGAGCGCCCAGATCAGCGTGTTGATGACGGACCAGAAGCCCTCCGGGTTCGTGAAGACCCACTGGTAGTTCTCGAGTGCGACGAAGTCCTTGCCCGTCTTGTCGAAGAACGACTGGATGATCGTCGACACGGCCGGGTAGATGAGGCCGACGATGAGGAGAAGGGTGGCCGGCGCCATGAACAGCGTGAGCTGGAACAGGTAGCCGGAGCCCTCACGCGCGCGGTAGTCGGCGAAGAACAGCAGGCCGCCGGCGACCAGGGCGATGATCATGACGTAGACGACGGCGTTCTGGTAGGGCCGCAGCATCATGAACGCGAGCACCGGGATCGCGAAGCACGCCACCAGACGCAGCCAGAAATAGCCCTTCCCGTGCCGCGGCGCGTACTCGATGAGCACCAGCAGGATGCCCGCGACGATGGCGAACACGAGGAGCACGAGCGGGATCTGCAGCAGCGGGTTCAGCCCGCCGAGCCACGTGAAGAAGCTGTTCAGTGAGAAGCCGAGCGACGTCGGCTTCGGGTTGTCCGCCGGACCACCGGCGAGGAGGGCGATGAACACCCCGATGATCACGACTGCGCCCACGATGTAGGCGCCGATCGTGACGGATCGGGAAGCGGTCGTGCGGCCGGAACTCACGGACTCGGTCTTGCGATCGGATCGCGTGGTCTCGGTCGCTGTGGATTGCGACATAGGGACCCCTTATGACGGTTCGACGATGAACACTTTCAGGACCTTCCCGAAACGACTGCGGGGCCGCCCGCGATGGCGGACGACCCCGCAGCCTCTCAGGTGGTACTCAGACTAGTTCTTGTAGCCGGCCTGGATGTCGCTCAGGACCTGATCCGTCGGCTTTCCGTCGACCCAGCTGACCATGCCCTTCCAGAACGAGCCCGAACCGACGGTGGCCGGCATCAGGTCGCTCGCGTCGAAACGCAGCGTGGTCTTGGGATCCTGCAGCGTCTTCATCGCGTCCTGCAGGAACTGGCTGGATGCCAGCGAGGCGTCCGCGTTCTTGTTGGCCGAGATGACGCCGCCGAGCTTGACGCGGGCGTTCGCGAACTCGGGCGAGGACATGAACTCCAGGACCTTCTTGGTCGCGGCGCTGTCGGTGAAGCCCGCGACGAACTCGCCGCCGCCTTCGATGGTGTTCTCACCCTCCTTGACGCCGGGGAGCACGAACGCGTACACGTCGCCGTCGGGGGCGACCTTCGGCGCGGCGCCCGCCTTGGTCTTCACGTCGAGGAAGTTCGACGAGAGGAACGAGGCCTGGTGCGTCATCAGGCAGGTGCCGTCGGCGACCTTGGCCGCGACGTCCGCGAACGCGGTCGAGTTGATGCTCTTCACGTCGCCGAAGCCCGCGTTGACGTAGTTCGGGTCGAGCAGGATGGAACCCACCGCGTCGAAGGCCTGCTTGATCTGCGGGTCGGTGAACTTGACGTCGCCCGCGACCCACTTGTCGTAGACGTCGGTGCCGCTCTGACGCAGCACGAGGTCCTCGATCCAGTCGGTGCCCGGCCAGCCGGAGGCGTCACCCGAGGCGAAGCCCGCGCACCACGGAGCGGCACCGGTCTTCTCCTGAAGCGTCTTGGTGAGTGCCAGCAGGTCGTCCCAGGTCTTCGGCACCTCGACGCCGAGTTCCTTGAACTTCGCCGGCGAGTACCAGACGTAGCCCTTGACGTTGGCAAGCATCGGGGCGGCGTAGAACTTGCCGTCGATGGTGCCGTACGTCTTCCATTCCTTCGACCAGTTCTTGTCGACGTTGGCGGAGACCTCCGAAGGGGCCTCCTTGACCTGACCGGTGCCGACCAGGCTCTTCAGCAGACCTGGCTGCGGCACGATCGCGATGTCCGGGGCGCTACCACCGGACACCTTGGTGACGATGTTGCCCTCGAAGCCCTTGTCACCCGTGTAGACGACCTTGATGCCGGAGTCCTTCGTGAACTGGTCGAAGGACTTGTTCAGCAGATCCGCCTCGGATCCCGTGATACCGCCGGAGATCTTGACGGTCTCCCCCTTGCCGGACGAATCCCCACCGCCGGACGAGCCGCCTTCGGCACAGCCCGCGAGCGCGAGTCCGGACACCGCAAGCAGCGCCAGAGGCGCGATCAGGCGACGTCGCTGAGACATTCCCATACGTTTTCTCCTTCGAATTCGCGGGGTCGAGTTCCCCAGCGCTGGGGGCTCCTTCAGGAACCGCTTCCAGGCGACACTAGTGACCCTCGTACCCATTGCGCAACGTGCGTCGGATCACAACTGGGTAACCGGGCTCGTCGCGGGGCCGGATCCATGGGAGCGCTTTCAAGGAACCGGTTCCATAGTGTGCGAGATATCGCTATGGTGAGGGGATCCGTTTCGAGGAGGACACGCCGTGACCGGGATCATCGACGTCGCACTGCGGGCGGGCGTGGCGAAATCGACGGCCAGTCGCGCGCTCAGCGGGAACGGCTACGTGTCCGCAGAGACGAGGGAACGCGTCGAGCGCGCCGCACGGGAACTCGCCTATTCCGCACACTCCAGCGCGTCGAGCCTGGCCACGGGGCGCACCTCGACGATCGGCGTCATCATGCCGATGGCCGACCGATGGTATTTCGCCGAGCTGCTCGCCGGCCTCCAGCAGGCGCTCATCGCCGACGGCCTCGACCTCGCGCTCTACGGCGCCGCGGAAGGCAGCGCCGAGCGCGCCCGAATGCTCGATCACGCCCTGGCCGGTCGCCGCTTCGACGGCATCATCGCCGTCTGCCTCCAGCCGGGAGCGCACGAGCTGGAACGCCTGGCGGGCATCGGTCTGCCGCTCGTGTCGGTCGGACCGTTCACCGAGGGGGCCGACACCGTCACGATCGACGATGTGGCGGCCGCACGGGTCGCCACGGAGCATCTGATCGACCTCGGCCACGAGGACATCGCGTTCCTCGGCGACGCGCTGGACGGCGATCGTTTCAGCTACGGCGAGCACAAGCGCCTGGACGGCTACCGCCAGGCGATGACCACCGCCGGGCTCGAGCACCGGATCCGCGCCGTGCGCACGACGTCCACGATCCCGGAGGCATTCGCCACGGCCGCAGCACTGCTCGCCGATCGTCGTCACCGCCCCACCGCGATCGCGGCTGTGTGCGACGAGGCGGCCGTGGGCGCGATCATCGCCGCGCAGCGCCTCGGCATCGGCGTACCCAGCGAGCTGAGCGTGATCGGGATCGACGACCACCGCTACGCCGAGATGTTCAGCCTCACCACGATCCGGCAGAACCCACGGGAGCAGGGCATCGAGGCGGTTCGCCTGCTGCAGGCGCGGATGCAGGACACCGACGCGCCCCTCGAGCACGTGATCTCCCCGGCGACACTGGTGGCCCGCCAGTCGACGGCGGTCCCACGCCTGGAAACCGCCCGCTGACCTGCTGCCGAGCCGCTCGACGAGCTCGACGAGCCGGGTCCGCGAGAGACGCACGAAGGCCCCGGGAGAACCCGGGGCCTTCGCAGCGTCGGAACGCGAGGAGAGGCGCCTTGCGCCTCGCTCGACGGACCTTACTTGAGGGTGACCGTCGCGCCGGCCTCTTCCAGGGAAGCCTTGGCCTTCTCGGCAGCCTCCTTGTTGGCGCCCTCGAGGACGGCCTTCGGGGCACCGTCGACGACAGCCTTGGCCTCGCCGAGGCCCAGCGAGGTGAGCTCGCGGACGACCTTGATGACCTGGATCTTCTTGTCGCCGGCAGCCTCGAGGATGACGTCGAACGAGTCCTTCTCCTCCTCGGCCTCGGCAGCACCAGCGCCACCCGCAGCGCCGGCAACGGCGACGGGAGCAGCAGCGGTGACGTCGAACTTCTCCTCGAACGCCTTCACGAACTCGCTGAGCTCGACAAGGGTCAGACCAGCGAACTGGTCGAGCAGCTCCTCAGTGGTGAGCTTCGCCATGATGTTTCTCCTAATAGATGGGGTTTTTGGGAAAAGACCGGGGAGGCTCAGGCAGCCTCAGCGGTCTCCAGCTTCTCGCGAAGAGCGTCGATGGTGGCCGCAGCCTTGCCCATCGTCGCCTTCATCATGCCCGCGGCCTTCGCAAGCAGAACCTCACGGCTCTCCAGCGAGGCGTACTTGTTGACCTCGTCGGCACTCAGGGCGTTGCCCTCGAAGATGCCGCCCTTGATCACGAGAAGCGGGTTCGCCTTGGCGAAGTCACGCAGAGCCTTGGCGGTGGCGACGAAGTCGCCGTGCACGAACGCGACGGCCGACGGACCCTTGAGGTCGTCGTCCAGCGCCGTGATCCCCGCGTTGTTCGCGGCGATCTTGGTCAGCGTGTTCTTCACCACGGCGTAGCTCGCGTCCTGACGGATGTTGTTGCGCAGCTGCTTGAGCTGGGCAACCGTCAGACCGCGGTACTCGGTCAGCAGGACGGCGTTCGAGTCCTCGAAATTCTTCGTGAGCTCGGCGACCGATGCATCCTTCTGCGCCATGGTCACTCCTTGATGAGTACGGGATGCTCCACGGCGGTGGAGCACCGACCTCGACCGCCGCGCTCTGCAGGCAAACAAAAACGCTCCGGCGCAAGCGCACGGAGCGTGATCCAGGATCTGGAGATCGTTCGTGACACCTGCGCGGGCCTCTGCTGATCGGATCCAGGATCCGGCAGTGCTTCGATCGCCTCATGCTCGCGCACACGACGATGACCAGCGGTCTTCGGTTACGTCAAGACTACGGCATCCTGCCCCCTCGCCCAAATCGAGAAGGGCTGCCGCCACAGGATCCCGGTCAGACACGCGGCCACCCGCCACCTCCCCACTCGTCTCCCGTGCTTGCCTCCTGCATTCCGCCGACCGCGCATGCTCTCGACGAGCCCACACGCTGTTGGCGCGTGGGAGATGTGTTCTCGGCGAGAGCGTGTGCACTCGGCGCACGCCAGCCGCTCGCAGAGACGGAACGAATCCGTGAGTCAGGGCGGGCAGATGCCGAACGAGCCGAGACGCCGCGCCAGGCCTTCATCCGTGCGGATGTGCGACGAGCCCCATCGGGCCATGCGCCGCTGCGTGCGGCCGCGGATCCAGTCCTCGCGCTGCTTCTCCGCGAGCAGGACGTCCTCGATCGAACGTCCAGAGCGCATCGCCTCGTCCCGGTACTTCGTCTCGCCGTCGAACTCGCCGAATGCGCGCACATCGTCCAGTCCGAAGTCGACGAAGTACATCTGCCCGTCCGGCGCCGGCACGCCGACCTGCAATCGCGGTGCTGCGAAACCCAGCCGGTGGAGCCGCAGCCTGCTCACGCTCTCTCCGGGGAGCTGCGCCCGACCGTCGGCGAAATCTGCCACCCAGCGCGCCTGCCTGATGCCCCGCGCACCGGCCGCCTCCTCGAGCCGCTGGGCGAGGCCGGCCTGCCAGGACTCCACCGCATCGAGATCCCGCTCCCGCCCTCGGAGCGCCATCATCCGCTCGGCAGCGTCTGCGGCGCTGACCGCGGCCTCCAGTGGCATCGACCGCGCGAGATCGAAGACGGTCCGCGACAGGCTCGTGCACCGGATCCCAGAGATCACCGAGGTGTCGAACGACCCGAGCGGCGCCACGTGGCGCTCGACTCGGACGTTACTCGAGGCGCGTTGCGGAACGCTGGACGTGATGTGGACGCGATCCGGCGCCATCCGATACAACGGCAGACCCCAGAGGACGGCCGCCGAGACGTGCGACATGACGATCGGACCGCGGGCCTCCCGTGCCGCAGCGACGACCTCGATGAGATGGCGCTGCTCGGGCCACATCACCTTCCATACGCCGACATCGACGTACCACCCCCGCCGCAGCTGGTGGAGCGTGCGGTCACGGACGGCTGAGGCCAGGTCCCGGTCCGTCCATCCGGCGCAGAGAAGCGCCTGCCGGGATCGCAGCTCGGGTGCGAGTTCGAGAACGTCGTTGACCATGCGTCATGGTGTACCGCGACCGCTGCACCATGGGGACCGAGTCCCGCAATCAGTGCAGAACCTCCCGCGACCTCGTCGTGTGCGGGGCGCAGGCTCGCTCGCCGCTCCGGTCGACGAGTGCGCACGCTCTCGACGAGCACACACACTGTTCGCGCGAGGAACGTGTGCTCTCGCCGACAGCATGTGCACTCGGAGTCTGGGAGACCGGGACCGCGCCACGGGATCCTACGGCGTGCCAGGTCAGGAGCGTCGGCGGGCGGAGGTAGCCTCGATGAGTGACCCCGGAACTCGAAGCGCGGATCATCGCGGATTCCCGCGATCGGGTGGCGTGGCTGCGGGCCAGGGCACGCGGTATCACCGCGACGGACGTCGCCGGGCTCACGAGCGAGACGTCGATCGCCCGCGCGGCGGATGCCAAGCTCGGCGCGGGGCCCCGGTTCGGCGGCAACGCCTATACCGACCACGGCCGGCGTCGCGAACCGGAGATCGCCGCCTGGGTCGCCGCGACGCACGGGATCATGCCCTCGTCTGCACTGTTCTGCGCCGAGGTCGAGAAGCGGCACCTGGCCACCCCGGACGGCATCGTGCAGGAGCCGGACGGTCGCGTGCTTCTCGCTGAGATCAAGACCACCAACAAGTCGTGGCGCTCCATCCCCCGCACCTATCTGCGCCAGGTGTGGTGGCAGCAGCATGTGCTCGGTGCCGAGCGCACGCTGTTCGTCTGGGAGGAGCATGACGACTTCCAGCCGATCCACGACGAGCCCAAGTCGGTGTGGATCGACCGTGACGACCGCGAGATCGGCCGCCTGGTCGGGCTCGCCACGCGCCTGATCGATGAGCTCTATCACCGCACGACGGGCCAGACCCCTCCGCGGCCCGCACCGGCCGCACCCAGCAGCCGGGATGCGCTGCGCGAGCGTGACATGTTCCGCGCGCTGGCTCTCGCGGAGTGAGCGCGCGCAACGCTCACTCCGTCACGTGCAGTGCGGATTGGCCCCGAGTGCGCCTGTCGTCAGCGTCTTGACCAGACTCGCCGAATGCCAGTTCGTACCCACCTGATTCGTGACCGTGAAAGTGACCGTGCTGCCCAGGACGTTGTTGAGGATGCCGCCCAGCAGCCCCTGATTGAGAACCATGGTGTGGGTGTACGGTCCTGACCCTGAGCTGGAGATCACCGCCGAGTAGTTGGACGGGTTGGCTGTCAGCGTGCTGATCGGGGCCGTCGTCGGCGACAGCGGATACGCCGATTGCCAGGTCACGGTGACGCCGGTCAGGATGTTGAGCGCCTTCGTCGGCGTGCAGGTCAGGTTCGTCGGATCCGAGAGGGTCGCGGCCGTCACGGTGCCGCTCGCGACGTACTCCCCATCCGTGTACGAGGCGTCGGTCAAGGTCGGCCGAGGCCAGAGCAGCGCCGCCGCGCATGCTCCGACGACGAGCGCGGCGAGGACGCGACGTCGCCACGACGAGCGCTCCGCGGCGGTCATGAGCCCTCTCCCTTGCGACGTCGCCCGAAGAGCAGGAGCAGTGCCGAGACGCAGAGCAGGACTCCGCCGCCGACGATCGCGGGAAGCGGCACGGTTCCGCCAGTCGCCGGCAGCTGCGCCCCGGGCCCCGTCTGGATCCGATCGCCGAACCCGTCCGCATGGACGCGGATCTGCGTGGCTCCCGCCCCGCGGTCACCGGCGAGCCGCACGTCCAGGCGGACGTGTGCGACGTCGTCGGAGGAGATCGTGTCGAGCTCCACCGTCTGTCCGTCGCGGGGAACTCCCCAGCCGCTGCGGAGGACGTGAGAGCCGCCGGCGCAATCCTCCCCCTGCCACGCGACGGGGCAGAGTCGGACGTCGACCGCGACCGGCGCGTCCCCGAGAGCGCTGATGCCGACACGGACGGTGCCAGGACTCGGCGCAGCTGCGCTCACCTCCAGATCCCAGCGAACGCTGACACCCGGCCCCATCGTCGAAGCCGCCGCCCAATCGGCACTCGACACGATGCGCACGTATCGGCCCTGCACGACCTCGGTCGCCGGATCCGCCCCGGCTCCGGGCATCGGCCCGATCAGAAGCAGTGCAGACGCCAGCGCGACGAGAGCAGGCAGGGCACGACGGTCACGGCGACTCATGGCTCTCCCGTCGAGGCCCGGGTGCTTCCTCCGGACCTCTCCCGGAACCACGACCGCGCGGCCAGAACGCCCAGACCACGAGGACCGCGACGCCGATCGTGATCCCTCCGAGCACGAACGGATTGCCGAACGCCACGATCACCGGCGCGAGTCCGGGGATCGCAAAGCGCACAATCCGCACGGTCGAGACCGGATACGGCGCCACGTCATCCTGCGCGTTCGCATCGCCACGCAGAGTGAGGAGACGCTCGCCATGCTTGGAGCCGTCGGCGACAGCGCGCACCCGGTGCGTGACAGGAAGCTCGCCCGGCCGGTCGACGGTCACGACGTCGCCGACGTGCACCTCGGACGCGGGGATCTGCTGCACGATCGCGACGGATCCGGTCGGGATCGTCGGCGCCATGGATCCGGTGCGGAACATGATGAGCGTGATGTGCGCCGTGAACGCGAGGATCACCAGGACGATGCAGATGAGCCCCGCCAGCGCCACGACCCAGAGCAGGATCTCGCTGAGCACTCCGCGAACCGAGGCACGGGGCTTCCGACCGTTGTCCGCGGTGGCACCCGCCCCCTGCGCCTGCTCCTCCGCCGATGCCGTGCTGCGCGCTTCGACCCGCTCGCCTCGCCCCTCGTCCGCCAGCGCGTTCTCCCGCGCGGCGCGGCGGGTGGTCGGCTGTCCCATCTCGGTCATGCTGTCCTTCTCCCTGTGTGACGTGCGGCGGATGTGCGTTCATGGATCCGGTGGGCGGCGTTCCCGCCGAGGGCTCAGCCCGATGTCGCGACGAGCTGCCAGGTCTGCGCGATCGCCTGGCCCTGCATGCCGTTCGACGCCCCCACCGGAAGTGAGATGGCGAAGCAGTAGTACACCGGTGTGCGGTCTGCCGCGAGCGTCTGCGAGACAGCGGCAGAGGTGCCCAGCGTGGAACCGTCCGGGATCACCGCTCCGCCGCCGGCGTAGCTCGCCGCGTTGCACTGCCCCATGGCGCTCACGGTCCGTACGCCGTAGCGCAGGTCCGAGAGAGCGCCCGTCGGAGTGCCGGCGGAGATCTGGACGTGTCCCGCGATCGAGCCACTCGTCGCGCGGACGGCGAACGCCGCGTACGACGTGTTACCCGGGAACAGCCCGGTCACGGCGGGGCTGAAGCTCAGAGCCGCCGCGTTCGAACTGGTGTGCTTCGAATAGTTCGTGCCGTCGAGCGACCCTTCGACGCCGAACCTCGCCGCCGTGAACGTCCCGTTCGCGTACTCCGCGTCGTTCCAGCTCGCCAGCGTCGAGGTCGCCCCTGTGCCGAGCACGAGCCCGCCGGCGAGCAGGGCGCGGATCCGCAGCAGTCGGATCCGCCGCCCGCCGGCGCGCGGTGCCGCTCGCCTCCCCCTGCGGGTCAGCATCGCGGCGCGCTCAGTTCGAGGTCGCGGTGAACTTCCAGACCGCTGTTCCGGCGCCACCCTGCTGCAGCACCGCCTGGGTTCCGGCTGTCGCGACGAAGCACAGCTTCTGCGCGGCGCCGGCCGTCGTCGGCGGAGTGCCCTTGGCGAGCGGGAACGTGGTCGCGCCGGTGGCGGTGCTGAGGTTCGCTCCGGACAGGATGAGCGTGCCCGTGGTGGCCACGTTCACGTCGCACGCGGTCGCATTGGGGACCGAGTAGACCTTGTACGAGATGGCCGATGCGTTGGTTCCCGTGCCGGACGTGGCATCGAGAGCCGGTGTGACCGTCGCGGGGCTCGTCGTGTTCTTGTCGAGCTGCAGCCAATACGACGCGTACACGCTGTCGCCGGGCGTCATGTTGCCGAAGTTCGCGGAGAAGGTGAGGCCTGCTCCCGGTGCCGTGGCGTGGTCGGCATAGGTGGTGCCGTCGGTCGACCCCTGCAGATTGAAGGAGCCGGCGGTGAAGGTGCCGGTCGCGAACTCGGAGTCGTTCCAGGCCGCGAGCGTGATCGCCGCGCCGACGCCGAGGACGAGGCCACCGGCGAGCACAGCGAGGACCTTCCGGCGGTTGCGGGCGGTGGGTGTCACGGTGTCCATGAGAATCCTTTGCGTCGTATGGGACCTGATGTCTCCCATACTGGATTCCGGAATACCGGTTGACAAGACCACTGAACAGGTCTTCAGGCTTCCTTTGCACAACCTTGAGGAGAGACCTTGAGGAGGCCCGCAACGAGGCCAGGACGCGCTCTGCGTCGGCCGCTACTCCGCCGGCGCGAGGGCGATCACGGGTCCCAGCGCGTCCCTGCTCACCGCGATCGCGGGACCCGCCGCGTCGACCAGCACACCGCTCATCTCGGGCTGCTGCACGAGCACGGCGCCGATCTGCTCGGCCGTGAACGGCAGCGGCTGATCGCCACGGCCGAGCGCGATGACCTCGAGCGGGTGGCTGAACAGCTGCAGGTAACGTGCGCCGTCAGCGGTGTGCGCCTCCGCCACCCCGTACTGCCCGTCGCCGTCCACATCGCTGACCGCCACCCAGAGCCGGGCGGTGGTGAGCGCCTCGGCCACGCGAGCCTCGGAGTCCGCCTCGCGGGGCGCCGCGAGCAGGGCCTTGACCGCGAAAGTCGGATCCGCCTCCTCCAGCGCCTTCTGCAGGATCTCCGAGGGGAACACCACACGGTGCGGCTCGGAGGCGTTGTCGATGATGAGGCCGGCGAACGGTCCGTCGACGACGTTCTGATAGACCGCCTGCACGGGCTGCACGACAGCCGAGGTCTCCGTCGGATCCTCGTCGCCCTGCTGCACGGAGTCGCGTACGGCCGCGGCCGAGCTGAACGCGAGCATGAAGGAGTTCTCGCCGTCGTTGACGACCGCGATGGCCAGCGGCTTGCCCTCCTTGATCTGCTCGCCGGCGTCTCCGCTCACGCGCAGGAACAGGTTGCCCTGCAGCGACTGGCGCAGCACGCCGAGCAGTTCGGCCTGACTCGCATCCTCCCCGAGCATCGCGAGGGCCTCGCGCAGCAGCACGTTGTCGGGCATGCCTGGGATCGACTCTGTCGGCTCGGGAGGGTCAGCCGGGGCGAGCGGAAGCGGTGGACGCCCCGACGGCGCCTGCGCCTGCGCCTGCGCCTGCGCCTGCGCCTGCACGATCGGCGTCTCGTCGCCCACGGGGTCGATCAGGTCGTGGCCGGCCTCGGGGGTCTCGGCGGGAGGGGCGACCGCCGGGCCGGAGGGCGAGCCCAGTCCGCGGAAGGCCTGCACGGAGACGTTCACGACCGGGGCGGTGGCGTCGGTCGACGGCTCGGCCCCGACCTCTTCCGCGCTCGGCGAGTCGTGCTGAGCGACATCCTCTGCAGCGGCGGGAGCGGACTCCGGCGTGACGTCGTCGTCCTGCTTCTTACGGCGCGAGAAAAGGCCCATTGCCCCAGCCTAAACCGGGACCGGCTCGCCTCTCGCCCCGCGACGAGGCCCGCAGACGATCAGATCTTCTCGATCGGGGCGATCTTGACGAGCAGCTTCTTCTGGCCCGCGGCGTCGAAGCGCACGTGCGCGATCCGCTTCGCCCCCTCACCGGTGATCGCCTCGACCTTGCCCTCGCCGAAGTCGTCGTGGCGGATGCGATCTCCAGCGGCGAGCTCGAGGTCGCCGTTGTCGCGCACCTTCGCCGTGACCCGGTTCGGGAACTTGTCCATCGCGGTCGACAGCGGCTTGAGCCCGTCCCGCTTCGGCAGCGCCCGCGGAGCGAACCGGTCGCCGGAGCCGGATCCACCGCCGAATCCGCCCGACCCGGATCCGCCCGGACGTCGGGCGTTCAGCGCGCGGGACTGCATCCCGCCGCGCGAGTTCACATCTCCAGGGGACTGCCGCCAGTCGATGAGCTCCGAGGGGATCTCCTGCAGGAACCGGCTCGGCATCGCCACCGACACCTCGCCGAACTGGGCGCGGGTCATCGCGAGCGACAGGTGCAGGCGCTTGCGGGCGCGGGTGATGCCGACGTAGAAGAGGCGGCGTTCCTCCTGCGGACCGCCCGGCTCGTTCGCGGAGATCCGGTGCGGGATGAGGTCCTCCTCAACGCCCGTCACGAACACCGCATCGAACTCGAGCCCCTTCGCGGTGTGCATCGTCATGAGCGAGACCACGCCCGACTCGTCCTCGAGATCGTCGGCGTCGGAGACGAGGGCGACCTCGGTGAGGAAGTCGGCGATCGTGCCCTCGGGGTTGTTGCGGGCGAAGTCGCGGGTCACCGCGATGAGCTCGTCGAGGTTCTCCAGACGCGCCTCATCCTGCGGGTCGCGGCTCGCGCGCAGCGCATCCATGTAGCCGCTCTGCTGCAGCAGCAGCGTGAGTCCCTCTGCGACGGCGGTGGGCGGCGCCACCTCACCGGAGGCGGGCAGCATGATCTCCGTGGCTTCGCGCAGCACGGCGTCGAGCTGAGCGATGCCCGCCTGGATCTTCGGGCCCACGCCGAGCTGGGTCGGGTGGGCGAGCGCGTCACGGAAGCTCAGACCGTGCTCCTCGGCGAAGCGGGCGATCGAGGTCTCGGTGACGTCACCGATGCCGCGGCGCGGCTTGTTCAGGATCCGCCGCACGGCCATCTCGTCGGCCGGGTTCGCGACAGCGACGAGGTAGGCGAGCGCGTCCTTGATCTCGGCGCGCTCGTAGAACTTCGTGCCGCCCATGATCTTGTACGGCACAGCGGAGCGGATGAAGATCTCCTCCAGCGCGCGGGACTGCGAGTTGGTGCGGTAGAAGACCGCCATCTCGCCGTACGGCATGCCGGCACGGCGCAGGGCCTCGACCTCATCCGCGACGAACTGCGCTTCGTCGTGCTGCGAGTAGCCGGTGAAACCGACGATCGCGTCGCCGGATCCCTTGTCGCTCCAGAGCTTCTTGTCCTTGCGGTCGAAGTTGTTGCTGATCACGGCGTTGGCCGCCGACAGGATGTTCTGCGTGGAGCGGTAGTTCTGCTCCAGCAGCACGACCTTCGCGCCGGGGAAGTCGCGCTCGAACTCGCTGATGTTGCGGATGTCGGCGCCACGGAAGGCGTAGATCGACTGATCGGAGTCTCCGACGACGGTGAGCGACGCACCGGGCTCCCCACCGCCCGCCTGGTGCGGATCCGGCTCGAAGATCATCATGCCGTTGGAGGCATACGGCTCCGGCGCGTTGCGCTGCACGGGCCGGGTGAGTTCGTGGATCAGCGCATACTGGGCGGCGTTGGTGTCCTGGTACTCGTCGACGAGGATGTGCCGGAAGCGGCGCCGGTAGGTGTCGGCGATCTGCGGGAAGGCGCGGAACAGATACACGGTCTGTCCGATCAGGTCGTCGAAGTCGAAGGCGTTGGCCTTCTGCAGCTGGCGCTGATAATCGGCGAACACCTCGACGAAGACGCGCTCCGCCGGATCCGACATGTTCGCCTGCCGGGCGTAGGACTCCGCGTCCTGCAGCTCGTTCTTGAGCTTGGAGATCCGGGACTGCATCGCCGCGGGGGTGAAGCCGAACGCGTCGGCCTCGTGCTCCTTGACGAGCCGCTTGATCAGCGCACGCGAGTCTCCGGAGTCGTAGATCGTGAAGGACTTCGTGAAGCCGAACTGCTCCGCTTCACGGCGCAGGATGCGCACGCACGCCGAGTGGAACGTCGAGATCCACATTCCGCGCGCGGAATCCCCGACGAGCTGCTCCACGCGCTCGCGCATCTCGCCCGCGGCCTTGTTCGTGAAGGTGATCGCGAGGATCTGGCTGGGCCAGGCCTCGCGCTGGCGCAGCAGCAGGGCGATGCGACGGGTGAGCACGCTGGTCTTTCCCGACCCCGCGCCGGCGACGATGAGCAGCGCCTGACCCCGGTAGGTGACGGCGTCGAGCTGCTGCGGGTTGAGCCCCGCGAGCAGGTCGTCGGCCGCGCTGGAGGCCGCTCCGCGTACCCCTCCGAACGAGGATCCGGGCGGAATGATGACGGGGGAAGGGGCTTCGCTCATGACCTCACAAGTCTAGGTCCGACCGGCGACATCGATCCCGGCCGAGCGCGGCGCCCCTTCCCTCGAAGAGGCGCTGCTCAGGCGATCCGGGTTCCGGGCGGCAGCCGCCGCGCCGGGGTGCGCGTGCGCGCCCACGCTCCCGCGAAGAGGCCCGCGGCGATCACGATCTGGATCCCGAGCCCGACGAACCAGCTCGGCGTGGTGGATTCGATGATCTCCTCGGCCGTCGGGCGCCCACCGTCGGGGCTCGCCAGGCACGGGTCGTAGGTGTTCAGCGTCTGCGGAGGAAGCTGCGCAGAGCGCACCGAGAGCTTGATCCCGCCGAACATGTCATTCGGTGAGCCATATGCCGAATAGGTCGTCGGCGTGGCGTCGGCGAGCACGACGAACGGATTCGCCGCGAGGAATCCCCACACATAGTCGAAGCGCGGCTGCTGTACGGTCTGCGTCTCCCAGCGGTCGCAGTCCGGCCCGTCCTGCGAATCCCAGACACGGGTGCGCACCTCGACATCCGTGCGGATCACGGATCCTGCCAGACCGAAGGCGAGCAGGGTGCCGACGCACAGCGCGGCCACCACGAGATACGTGTTCGCGACGGAGAACAGCGGCCGTGCGACCAGCCCGCTCCAGCCGACGCCGATCGCCGCCACGATCACGATCTCCGCGGCGAGCACGAGCAGCGACACCAGCAGCACGTCGGGGCGCACGGCCCCCACGAGCATCGAGACCACGAGGAACGGCACGGCCACGACGAGGAACGCCGCGCCCGTGATGATCGCCGCCAGGAGCTTGCCCAGCATGATGTCGCCGGTGCTGGCGAGAGTGATCTGCAGGCTCGCCAGCGTCGCCGCTTCGCGATCCCCGTTGATCGACGATCCGCTCAGCGTCGGCGAGATCAGCATCACGAGCAGCAGCACCAGCATGACGATCACGGAGTAGGCGCCGGATCCGACGGTCGGAGTGAAGGAGAACGCCATGAGCGCGAGCACCGTGACGATGAGCAGGACGAGCGCGAACACGCCGAGCAGGATGTACCAGCCGGGGCTGCGCAGCCGCTGCGTGAGCTCGAGGCGGGCGATGGTCCAGACGCGCGATGCGTTCATCGGGCGCTCCCCCCATCGTGCGGCGGCTCTCCGAGGGAGAGGAACGCCTGCTCCAGTTCGCTCTGCGCGGGCGCGAACGCGCTCACCGCGAGCCCCTGTCCCACCAGACGGGCGAGCCCCGCCGCTGCGTCCCGGTCGTCCGCGAAGACGGCGAGCACGTCGCCTCGATCGATGCCGAGGGACTCGGGAACCATGCCGAGAGCGGCCGCGACGCTCGCGCGACGATCCGGGCAGGCCGTCGTCGCGCTCCCCCCTTCGGTCGCCGCGCTCCCCCCTTCGGGAGAGTCGGGGATCCGGTCGGAGAGGATGCGGATCCGCCACGCCCGCGCCTGCACCACAGGCGCATCCACGACCGTTCCTGCGACGAGGAACACCGTGTCGTCGACGACCTCCTCGAGCTCAGAAAGCACGTGGCTGGAGATGAGGACGGTGCGACCTTCCGCGGCGAGCCGGCGCAACAGCACCCGCAACTGCACGCGCGCTTCCGGGTCGAGGCCCGAGGCCGGCTCGTCGAGCAGCAGCACCTGCGGATCGTGCACGAGAGCGCGCGCGAGACCGAGCTTCTGCTTCTGCCCGCGGGAGAGCACCTTGGCCGGGGTCGCCGCGAGCGGATCCAGTCCCACGAGGCCCAGCAGCTCCGCCGCCCGGCGCTGCGCGTCCGCACGGGGAAGGCCGTGCAGGCGCGCGGTGGTCACGATGCTCTCGTGCACGGTCAACGAGGGCCAGGCGCCCAGCGCGTCGGGCATCCAGCCCAGCACCTGACGCGCCGCGGTCGGATCCACGATCGGATCGACCCCGCCGACGCGGATGCGGCCGCGATCCGGCGCGAGCAGCGACGCGAGCATCAGCAGCAACGTCGTCTTCCCGGCTCCGTTGGGACCCACGAGCCCCGTGACTCTGCCCGGCTCTGCCCGGAACGTCGCCTCGCGCACCGCGTGCACGCCCCCGAACGACCGGCCGATCCCCTCCGCGACGATTCCGTCCATCCGGTCAGCATAGGAGACTCCCAGGAAAGTGACCGGTTACGCGAATCGCTCTGTTCCTACGCGCCCCGCTCACGGGATCTGCGCCCGGGAATGCCCTTCGCTCACTCCCGAAACGCGGCCAGGCCGATGTCCGGGTGGTCCACGAAAACGCCGTCGACGCCGGTCGCGGCGATCGCCGCCCACTCCGCGCGGTAGTCCCCGAATGCGGCCTTGCCGCCGCCTGCACGGTAGCGCCGGTCGAGGAAGGCGTTCTCGGGGCGGCAAGTCCAGGTGAACGCCACGAGTCCGCGCACATGCGCCTCCGCGACGAGCTCGCACCCCGTGCTGCGCAGCAGGATCAGCTTGTCCACGCTGATGCCGTCGACGACCTCGGCCAGGCCGTCCAACCCGGTCGGGGTGAGGCATTCCGCGTAGGCCGACGCGACCGCGCCGTCCCGCGCGACGAGGTCGGCGGGGGCTCCCTCGGCCTCCAGAAGATAGACGTACGTCCCCTGCACGCCGCGCCCGCGCAGGTCACCGAGCACGGTCTGCTCGAACGACTCGATCCACAGCGGATGCTCGCCCGACCCCCAGCCCGCGGCTCGCAGGTCGCGCTCGACCAGCGCTGCCAGGTCGTGCCCGATCCCGGCGAAGAACGTGGCGTGCTTGATCTCCAGCACGATGCCGAGCTCACGGCCGTGCTCGGCCGTGGCCTCGGCGACGAGCGCCAGCAGATCGGACAGCCGCAGGATCGGCTCGGTGTCGTCGAAGCCCGCGGACGTGGGTCGCAGCGCGGGAATCCGCTCCCGGCAGCGCAGCGTGGCCAGCTCGTCCCAGGTGAAGTCCTCGGTGAACCAGCCCGTGAGCAGCACGCCGTCGATGCGCTTCGTGGTGCGCCGATCCGCGAACTCGGGATGATCCGCGACGTCGGTGGTGCCGGAGATCTCGTTCTCGTGCCGGATCACCAGCACGCCGTCGCCCGTGGCGACGACATCGGGCTCGACCGCATCCGCGCCCATCGCGAACGCCAGGCGGTAGGAGGAGGCGGTGTGCTCGGGCCGATAGCCGGGGGCACCGCGATGGCCGATGAGCAGGGGGACGTCGAGCGGGATCCGTCGGGTCACGCTCTCAGCGTACGGCAGTGCCTCTCGTAGGATCCGCCGCTATCGTAGAGGGAAGATGACCACCACTTCTGAGGAGTGAGGCCGACCATGAGCAACTTCGTGTTCAACAACCCGGCGTTCAAGGAGAAGGATCCGCGCTCTGTCGCGACCTATCCGGGAGGCCCCCAGGCAGGTGCCCAGAACGGGCAGTACGCCCCGCCGCCGCCCGCCGGCCAGTTCGCCGCGGCCCAGCAGGCCGCCGTCAACGCGAACCTGGAGGGGATGTACACGGCTCCGTCCGCGGGCGCGATCGAGACCGATCGGATGACCGTCGAGGACACCGTGTGGAAGACCGCGGGCCTGTTCGGCATCCTGCTCGTCTTCGCAGTGATCGGCTGGTTCTTCACCCTCGGCGGCGCCGCGGTGCCCGACACCACCGACCCGTACGTGCGCGCCGCCGCGATGAGCAAGATCGCCCTGTGGCCGTGGCTCGTCGGCGCGCTCGGCGGCTTCGTGCTCGCGATGGTCGTCAGCTTCACCTCGCGCAAGAAGGTGCGCCCCGCACTGATCTTCGCGTACGCGGCGTTCGAGGGCCTGTTCGTCGGCGGCATCTCCGCGTTCTTCGAGGTGATGTGGCCCGGCATCGTGCTGCAGGCCAGCCTCGCCACCATCGCCGTCGTCGCCGTCACCCTGGCCCTGTTCGCCAGCGGCAAGGTGCGCGCCTCGGCGAAGATGACCAAGATCGTGATGATCGCGATGCTCGGCTACCTGGTCTTCTCGCTGCTCAACGTCGGGCTCATGCTCTTCAACGTGCTGCCGCAGGACATGATGTTCGGCCTCTACAGCGCCAAGATCGCCGGCATTCCGCTCGGCCTCATCATCGGCGTGCTCGTCGTGTTCCTCGCCGCGTACTCGCTGGTGATGGACTTCGACCAGATCCAGCAGGGTGTGCGCAACGGCGCCCCGCGCGTCTACGGCTGGCTCGGCGGCTTCGGCATCATGGTCACCGTCGTCTGGCTGTACGTCGAGATCCTGCGCATGATCGCGATCGCCCGCGGCAACAACTGACGCGGACCGGATCCGCACGAAGGCCGCTCTCCTCGGAGGGCGGCCTTCGTCGTTTCAGCCGCGCGCCTTCTGCTCGAGCAGCGCGCGCTCCCGGTCGTTGCCCGCGAGCGCGGCGGCCACCGCGAACTCCGACCGTGCCTCGTCCGCGCGCCCGAGCCGCAGCAGCAGTTCGCCGCGGGTGGCGGGCAGCAGATGGTAGCCGCGCAGTGCGCCGCCTTCGGCGAGGGCGTCGATGATGCGCAGCGCCGAGGCGGGGCCCGTGGCCATCGCGACGGCGGCGGCCCGGTTGAGCTCCACGACCGGCGACGGCGCGATCCGTCCGAGCGCCTCGTACAGCAGCACGATAGTGGGCCAGTCGGTCGCCTCGACCGATGGAGCCACCGCATGGCATTCCGCGATGGCGGCCTGCAGCGCGTAGGCGCCCCGGCCCCGGCCGAACGCGTCCGCGCGGGCCAGCGCCGCGCGTCCACGCGCGATCCTGCCGCGATCCCACAGGCGACGATCCTGATCCGCGAGAAGGACCGGATCCCCCTGCGCGTCGACCCGGGCCGGGAACCGGGCCGCGGTGAGCTCCATGAGCGCGAGCAGCGCGTGCACGTCGGGCTCGGCCGGCAGCAGGGCGGTGAGCACCCGCGCGAGCCGGATCGCCTCGCGCCCCAGGTCGGGACGCAGCAGGTCCTCCCCCGCCGTCGCCGCGTGCGCCTCGTTGAACACGAGATACAGGACGCCCAGCACGGCGCTGAGCCGCTCCGGCAACTCCTGCCGCGGAGGCACCTCGAACGGAGCCTTCGCGGCGGCGAGGGTCTTCTTGGCGCGCACGATCCGCTGCTGCACTGTGGCGGTCGGCACGAGGAACGCCCGTGCGATCTGCTCGGTGGTGAGGCCGCCGACAACCCGCAGCGTGAGCGCCACGCGTGCTTCGCGCGACAGCACAGGATGGCAGGCGATGAAGACCAGGCGCAGCACGTCGTCGTCGATCGCGTCCGGATCCCACGGTGGTGCGTCGAGCGCGGCATCCTGCTCGCGTTCCAGATCGTGCGCGATGACGGCGAGGCGGTCATCGTAGCGCTCGCGGCGCCGCCAGCCGTCGATCGCGCGGCGCTTGGCGACCGCGGTCAGCCAGGCGGCGGGGTTCGCGGGCACACCGTCACGGGGCCACTGCGCGAGCGCCTCCAGAAGCGCGTCCTGGGCGAGGTCCTCGGCGAGGCCGAAGTCGCCGGTGAACCGGGTCAAGGTCGCGACGATCCGCGCCGACTCGATGCGCCATACCGCGGCGACGGCGCGCTCCGTCGTGGAGCCCGCCGTCGCCGCGGAATCGGATGCTGACATCGGCCTCACTCGGCCGCGCGGGCGGCCGCCTCCTCGCGCCAGCCGGCCTCCTTCTGGATCCACTCGTTGTCGGCCGGGAAGTCCTCCATCTCGGTGACGCGGCGCACCTCGAGGGAGGCGCCCGGGGTGAGCGGAGCGCGCTTGGCCCATTCCGCAGCCTCCTCGCGGGTGGACACCTCGATGATCCAGAAGCCGTTGAACAGCTCCTTCGTCTCGCCGTAGGGGCCGTCCGTCACCAGCGGCGTCTCGCCCGAGAAGTCCACTACGAAGCCCTCGGCGGCGTCGGTGAGGCCCTCGCCGGCGAGCAGCACGCCCGCCTTGATCATCGACTCGTTGTACCGGCCCATCGCCGCGATGACCTCTTCGAACGGCATGTCCTGGTACGCCCGCACACCCTGGTCGTCTGCGCGCATGATCAGCATGAACTTCATGATCTCTGTCTCCTCATCGGGGGTCGTGTCTCGACCCTCTCATTCAGGACGTCGAACGAGAAGACGCCGGATCGACAGTCCGTCGAAGATTCTCCGAAAGATTTCTACACTGCAGATGTGACATCCCCTTCGCCGCTCGCCGACGCCATCCGGGAGGTTCTCCGCGACGCAGCGGATCCTGCCCTCGCCCCCGGTCAGCAGGCCTACATGAAGTCGGCGATGCCATTCCTCGGGGTGCGGGTGCCCGATGTCCGCCGCCTCAGCCGGGAGGCCGCGCGCGGGGTCACGGATGCGGACGAGCTGCGCGAAGCGGCGCTCGACCTGTGGCGCGGAGCCGAGCACCGCGAGGAGCGCTACGCGGCGCAGGCGCTGATCGCGCTGCGGCCGTTGCGCGGGCGGCTGGATCTGCTGGACGTGCACGAGGAGATGATCCGCACCGGCGCCTGGTGGGACCACGTCGACGAGGTCGCGCACCGCCTCGCCGACCTGTTGGACACGCATCCGGCCGAACTGGCCGTGGAACTGCGCGTGTGGGCGGATGACGAGGACTTCTGGATCCGCCGCGCCGCGATCATCGCGCAGCTGCAGCGCAAGGACCGCGTCGATCACGCCCTGCTCTCGGACGTGATCGAGGCCAACCTCGGCGCGGACGAGTTCTTCATCCGCAAGGCGATCGGTTGGGCGCTGCGCGATCACGCTCGGGCGGATTCGGACTGGGTCCGCACGTTCGTTGACGCGCACCCCGACCTCTCCCCGCTGAGCCGGCGCGAGGCGCTGAAGCACCTGGGCTGACCTGCCGAGGCTGCAACTACTTCGCTCGCTGGTCGCAAACGGCGACACTGGCGCGCTCAAACCCGCAATATGCGACCAGTGAACGGAACAAGGGCAGCGATCAGGAGCAGAAAGACCGGCGAGCGGAGGTGCGAAGACGCCGAGACGCGGAGAGGGCACGGACCGAAGACCGCACCCTCTCGACGTTTCAACGGGAGTTCACTCCCACTCGATGGTCGCCGGCGGCTTCGAGGTCACGTCGAGCACGACGCGGTTGATCTCGCGCACCTCGTTCGTGATGCGGTTCGAGATCTTCGCGAGCACGTCGTACGGCAGGCGGGTCCAGTCGGCGGTCATCGCGTCCTCGCTGGAGACCGGGCGCAGCACCACCGGGTGGCCGTAGGTGCGGCCGTCGCCCTGCACGCCCACCGAGCGCACGTCGGCGAGCAGCACGACCGGGCACTGCCAGATGGTCTGGTCCAGGCCGGCGAGCGTGAGCTCCTCGCGGGCGATCGCGTCGGCTTCGCGCAGGATGTCCAGGCGCTCGCGGGTGACCTCGCCGATGATCCGGATCCCGAGGCCGGGGCCGGGGAACGGCTGGCGGCCGACGATCGCCTCGGGGATCCCGAGCTCGCGGCCGATCGCGCGCACCTCGTCCTTGAACAGGGTGCGCAGCGGCTCGATCAGGTCGAAGTCGAGGTCGTCGGGGAGGCCTCCGACGTTGTGGTGCGACTTGATGTTCGCAGTGCCCGCGCCGCCGCCGGACTCGACGACGTCGGGGTACAGCGTGCCCTGCACCAGGAACTTGACCTTCTCGCCCGACGCCTTCGCCTCTTCGACGAGGTCGCGCTGCACCTGCTCGAACGCGCGGATGAACTCGCGGCCGATGATCTTGCGCTTGGTCTCGGGATCCGTCACGCCGGCGAGGTGGCCGAGGAACGTGTCGGCCGCGTCGACGGTGATCAGGCGCACGCCGGTCGAGGCGACGTAGTCGCGCTCCACCTGCTCGCGCTCGCCCTGACGCAGCAGGCCGTGGTCGACGAAGACGGCGGTGAGCTGGTCGCCGATCGCCTTGTGCACGAGCGCGGTCGAGACGGCGGAGTCGACGCCGCCGGACATCGCGGAGATCACCCGGGCGTCGCCGACCTGGGCGCGGATGCGCTCGACCTGCTCAGCGATGACGTTGTCGCTGTTCCAGTCGGCGGGGAGCCCCGCGCCCTTGTGAAGGAAGTTCTCGATGATCTCCTGGCCGTGGTCGGAGTGCTTCACCTCGGGGTGCCACTGCACGCCGTAGAGCTTGCGCTCCTCGTCGGCGAACGCGGCGACCTTGGTGGATCCGGTCGAGGCGAGCACCTCGAAGCCCTCCGGCGCCTTGGCGACCTGGTCGCCGTGGCTCATCCACACGTTCTGCTCCGCGGGCTGGCCGCCCAGCAGGGTGGAGTCGTTGACCGGGATCATCGCGTCAGTCGCACCGTACTCGCGCAGGCCCGTGTTCGCGACCTCGCCGCCGAGCGTGCGCGCCATGTACTGGAAGCCGTAGCAGATGCCGAGGGTCGGGACGCCGAGTTCGAACACGGCGGGGTCGAGCTGGGGCGCGCCCTCCTCGTACACCGAAGACGGACCGCCGGAGAGGATCAGGGCGACCGGATTCTTGGCCGCGATCTCAGCGGCGGTCGCGGTGTGCGGCACGATCTCGCTGTAGACCCCGGCCTCGCGCACGCGGCGGGCGATCAGCTGCGCGTACTGCGCACCGAAGTCGACGACGAGGGCGGGACGCTGCTCGGTGTCGGGAGTGATGTCGGTCAACGGGCACCTTCCGTGGCGGGAGTGGTCGAGGAAGACTGGTCGGCGACGGCGGCTTCGCGGCGGACGAGGTACGCCTTCACCTCACGGGCGACGCGGGTCTCCATGATGAAGGAGAGGAACGGCACGACGCCGCCGAGAGCGAGCATGATGAAGCGCAGGAACGGCCAGCGCATCAGGCTCCACACGCGGAAGCATGCGAACAGGTACACGACGTAGAACCAGCCGTGCGCGACCAGGATCCCCATCGAGAGGTTCAGTCCGTTGCCGGTGGACTCCAGCCCTCCGTGCACGCCCTCGACGACCGGGGCGAACCAGAGGAAGCCGCCGGATCCGCCCGCGAAGAGCTCGAGATGGATGGGGGTGTACTTGAGGATCATCTCCGTGACCAGGAGCAGGAGCATGACGCCGGTGATCACGGAAGCGATCTGGTAGAACTTCAGCGCCCCGCGGATGGCCGGGAAGCTCGCGGCTTTCGGTTCGGGCATGCCTCCAGTCTAATCGCCGGATGTTCCTCCCGATTCCGGTCCAGGAGCGGTCGGGCCGGGATCGAGCGCCCGGAGGTGATGCCCGATCCCGGCGAACGACCGAGCGGTCAGGCCCGCGGAATGACGTTGCGCTGAGCGAGCCCGCCCAGCCAGGCCAGGCTCGGCTTCGGGGTGCGGGCGAACGTGTCGCGATCCACGGCGATCAGCCCGAAGGTCGGATGGAACGAGCCCCACTCGTAGTTGTCGAGAAGCGACCAGTGCAGGTAGCCCCGGACGTCGCACCCGTCGGCCATCGCCTCGGCCATCGCCGACAACGCGCCCGTCGTGTACTGGATGCGTCGGCGATCGTCGGCGGTGGCGATACCGTTCTCCGTGACCATCATCGGGACGCCGCCGGTCACGTCGCGGGTGTGCCTCAGCGCATGACCCAGCGCCTCGGGGTAGTACTCCCACCCGGTCAGCGTCCGCTCCGTGCCTTCGGGCCAGGGCTGCGGGCCGAACCCGTCCGCGTCATCGGTGGGCCCGATGATCGTGCGCAAGTAGGACTGCACGCCGATGAAGTCGTCTCCTCGGGCCTGCTCGAGGAAGAAGTCCTCCCGCCAGTACTGCCACTCGTCGCGCTGCGCCTCCCAGCCCGGTACCGCTTGGAACACCTGGTTCGCCACGGACCACCCCGATCGCACCCCGCCGAACTCACGCAGCACCTCGGTCGACGCGTGGTGCGCGGCCGCGATCGCGCGGGCGACGTACGGAGAGGGGCCAGGGAAGTTGACGCCGTTCTCGGTGTCGATACGAGCCTCGGTCTGATTGACCATCATGTTCGGCTCGTTGATCGTGATCACCCGGTCCACATCGTCGAGGACGCTCGTGCAGATCTCGGTGAACCTGCGGAACCTGTCGGTGCTGCGGTCCGAGTACCAGCCGCCGTCATGCTCCCACCAGCGCGGGAACGTGAAGTGATGCAGCGTCACGACGGGGTCGATGCCGCGATCTCGGCACGTGTCGATCATGCGTCGGTAGTGATCCAGCTGGGCACGCGACACGACCCCCTCCTCGGGTTCGATGCGTGCCCACTCCACCGAGAACCGGTAAGCATTGAGTCCGGCTTCCGCCAGCAGCCCGATGTCTTCGGGGAAGCGGTGGTAGGAATCGCAGGCGTCGCCCGACGGCTCCGGGACAGTGGTCCCCGGTGCATACTCGAGCTCCCAGTGCCCCGTGTTGACGTTGCCTCCCTCGACCTGATGCGCCGCCGTCGCGGCGCCCCACAGGAATCGGTCGGGCGCGGGGGTGAATGCAGTCATCGCGGGGGTGAATGCAGTCATACGGTGTGGATCCCTTCGGATGGATTTTGAGAAGGTGCGGTCATTTGATGCCGGTCATCGCGATGCCCTGGACGAAGTGCTTCTGCATCGCGATGAAGAGCACGAGCACCGGGATCACGATGAGGAACGATCCGGCCATCTGCAGTCCGAACTCCGTCCCATGTCCACCGGCATCCGACGAGAACAGCGCCAGTGATACCGGGAGGGTGTACATCGAATCGTCCTGGGAGATGATCAGCGGCCAGAGGAAGCTGTTCCACGACCCCATGAACGTGAAGATCGCGAGCGTCGCCAGCGGCGCCTTGCACAGCGGCAGGACGATCTGGAAGAACGTCCGGAACTCCCCTGCTCCGTCGATCCGGGCGGCATCCAGCAGGGAGTCGGGGATCTCGAGCATGAACTGCCGCATCAGGAAGACGCCGAACGCTCCGACCATGCCGGGGAGGATCAGCCCCCAGTAGGTGTTCACCATGCCCAGGTTCGCGATCAGAACGAACTGCGGGATCAGGGTGACGATCCCGGGGACGAACATGGTGGACAGGACTACGACGATGATCACGTTCTTCCCGGGGAAGCTCATCTTCGCCAGCGCCCAGCCGACCATCGATGAGAACAGCAGGGTCGTCGCGACGGTGGCGCCGGCCAGGATCACCGAGTTGACGAACGGTCGGACGATGTCGAACTCGAAGAGCCATGCCGTGAAGTTGTCCAGCGTCGGATGCTCGGGCCACCACGTGACCGGTCGTGCCATGATCTCGGCGTTCGTCTTGAACGCTCCGAGCACCATCCACACGAACGGCAGGATCGTGGCGGCGAGGCCGATCGAGAGGACGATCATCACCAGGAGATTGCCCCAGCGGAGCGGGGGCCGATGCGTGCGCGTAACGGTCATGGTCAGGTCCTCTGCCGAAAGAAGCGGAACTGGACGATCGCCAGGATGCCGACGAGCACGAACAGGACGTACGCGCCTGCTGCCCCGACCGAATAGTTCCCGTATTTGAACTGGTTGTAGACCTGCAATGCGATCGAGGTCGTCGAGTCCAGCGGGCCGCCGTTCGTCATCACGAACGGCTCGTCGAAGAACTGCATGTACCCGGTGGTGATGAGGATCGTGTTGAGGAGGATCGTCGGCATCATCATCGGGATGGTCACCCGGAAGAACTTCTGCCTGGCGTCGGCCCCATCGATCGACGCCGCCTCGTTGATCTCCGACGGGATGCTCTGCAGCCCCGCAAGGAAGATGACCATCGATCCGCCGATGTTCCGCCAGATCGCCATCACCGTGATGGCGAGGAGCGCCGTGTGCGGATCGCTCAGCCAGTTCGGTCCGTTGATCCCGATCCAGCCGAGGATCGTGTTGATGACCCCGGTGTCCTGGTACATCAGGCGCCACACGATCGCGACGGCGACGATCGTGGTGATCACCGGCATGTAGTAGCCGACGCGGAAGAACGTCGCCACCCGGCGGCTCAGCGAGTTCAGCAGGACCGCGAGGACCAACGCGATGAACATCGTGGCGGGCACCCCGATCACGACGAACAACAGCGTGTTGCGCAGCGCGTGCAGGAACGACTCGTCGGTGAGGACCGTGACGAAGTTCGCGAACCCGACGAAATCGACGTTGAACGGGTTGCGGATGTCGCGCGCCCTGAGGTCGGTGAACGACATCGCCAACGAGCTCACGAGCGGGATCATGCCGAACACACCGAACGTCAGCACGAACGGCGCGACGAAGATCCACGCGATGAGCGCCGAGCGGCGGCGCTGCGCGGCCAGGGAAGAAGTCTTCCCCGGCCGCTTCGGCGTGCTGTTCACCACCCGAGCCCGATCCCGTCCGCCTTGGCCTGGATCTCCTTCGCGGCCTGCGCACTCGTGATCTGCCCGCTGGCGACCTGCTCCGAGTATTTGCCGAGGAGATCCGCGATCTGCGACCACGCCGGATAGTTCGGCATCGCGACGGTGTCCTTCATCTGCTGCATGAGCACCTTCGTCACGGGATTGTCCTGGATCGACGGGATCTCACCGGCGGCGATGTTCGCAGGGAGCTCCTTCTGCAGGCCGAACCATTCCTCCTGCTGCGTCTTCTTCCCCATCCACGACAGCAGCGACCATGCCGACGCCTTGTTCTTCGCCGAGGCGAAGACGCCGAGGTTGCCCCCGCCGATGTACTGGTTGTTGTTGCCGCCGGGACCGGTCGGGAACACGGTGTAGCCGACCGCGTCCATGGTGAAGTCGGCGGGCGCTGTGCTGGTCTTGATCGCCTGCGAGAAGACATCGAGCATCCACGGTCCCGAGATGAACATCGGCGTGCCGCCGTTCTCGAACGTGGCGTCGGTCGTCTCCAGAGGCGCCTCGTGACGCGCGAAGAAGCCGGCGTAGAAGTCCAGCGCCGAGATCAGCTCAGGCGTGTCGATGGTCCACTTCTTCCCGTCCGTCAGTTTTCCTCCGGCCTGCGAGTCGAACGGCACGATGACCTGCGCGGGCTGCTCGACCGGTCGCGGCAGGCTGATGCCGTAGGTCCCTCCGGGGCGGGCCTTGAAAGCAGCCGCCATCGTCTCGATGTCCGCCCAGGTCTTCGGCGCCGACAGGCCGAGCTGGGCCGCGATGTCCTTCCGATAGAACAGGAAGCGGGTCTCGACGTACCAGGGCATCGCGTAGGAACCGTCCTGGCCGGTCACCGAGTCCACCGCGGCCGGGTAGAAGTCCTTCGTGTCGTAGACGCCGTCCGGCACCCGCTCGAAGGCACCCATGCCGATCGCGGTGGCCGTTTGATCGCTGCCGGTCATGATGATGTCCGGGCCCTTCCCCGCAGCCGTCGCGGTCTGGACCTTCGTGATCACCTGATCCCAGGGCACATCCGTGACCTTCAGGGTGGCGTGCGGATTCGCCTTCAGCCACGGCTTCGCGAGAAGCTTGAGATTGTCGGCGTGGCCGCCGGCCGTCCAGACTTCGACGACGCCATCGGCCTTGCCCTCGGCGGCCGGTCCGGCGGACCCCTGCCCACCGGCCTCGCCGGCAGCCCCGCGCCCGCATCCCGAGAGGATCAGGACGGCGCCGAGCGCCATCGCCGTGATCGTGGTGGCTCGCAACCTTCGCATGCGCACTCCTTCGTGTTTCGACATGTCTTTACGAAATTTCGACTGCTGTTGTCGAAATATTAGGGCGCAAAGCTCGATCCGTCTACTGCCAGAATCGCTTTTCTTCTGCCGGAGCGTGCGATAGTGTTTTCGGAAAGTCCGATGAAGGGAACCATGGCAGTCCACCTCGACCTGATCGCTTCGGAGGCCGGAGTCTCCGTTCCCACCGTCTCGAAGGTCCTGAATTCGCGCCCCGACGTCGCCCTCGCCACGCGGGAGCGCGTCACCGCGGTGCTCGAAAGGCACGGCTATGCGATCCGCCCCCGAGCAACCACGGGTTTCCTGGATGTCCGCGTCGTCAGCCTCGATGGAGCATGGTCCGAGGCCGTCGTGCGCGGCGCGGTCGAGGCCGCACGAACGCACGGCAAGGACGTCGTGCTCGCCGTGGAACCGTCACCCGACGACTGCGATGACTGGGTGCGGCACGCGCTGGCCCGGGGCACCGACGGGTTGTTGAGCGTCGTCGCCGTGCCGAGCGATGACGCACGTCGCGCTCTTGCCGAGGCCGGCGTCCCCCTCGTCGTGGTGGATCCGCTGCACCGTGCCCCCGAGGGCACACTGTCGATCGCCGCCACGAATTTCCAAGGCGCTTTCGACGCCGCACAGCATCTGCTGGCCCTCGGCCACCGGCGCATCGCGACGATCACGGGATCGCTCGACCAGGACAACGCGATCGCGCGCCTTGCGGGCTTCCAGGCGGCGATGCTGCAGGCCGGGCTCCGCGTCGACGACGACCTCGTCGTTCGCGCGCATTACGGCATGGATCAAGGACTCGCCGCGACGAACACCCTGCTGGCGCTCGCCCAGCCGCCCACAGCGATCTTCGCCGCGAGCGACGACACCGCGATCGGGGCGATCCACGCCCTTCACGAGCAGGGGTTGCGCATCCCCGACGACATCTCGGTGATCGGCTTCGATGATCTGCCGCCTGCGGGCTGGACGGATCCGCCGCTGACCACCATCCGCCAGCCTCTAGCGCAGATGGGCGCTGCCGCCGTGGACGCACTCGTCCAGCTTCGACTCGGCCGAACCCCTGCAGCCCGCACGGAGCTGTCGACGACCCTGGTCGTACGATCCTCGACGGCCTCGCCTCGAACAGATCAGGCCTGACCGAGGGGCCGGCTCGCCCTACCGACCCGACAGGGCCGGCCCACGGCACGGACGACGGAGGCCGCCGGGCGAACCCGACGGCCTCCGTTGATCGCACCGTGGCGGATCAGCCGAAGAAGGACTTCAGCAGATCCCACACCCAGCCGAAGACCGTGCCGATCACCTCGAGCACGCCGCCGTGGCCGTTGCCGCGGCTGACCTGCACGGCTGCGGTGGCCTGGTTGCCGTCGGCCTGCACGACCGCGAGGGTGTATTTTCCGGGCTGCGTGCTCTTCGGCACGACGGGTGCCGCCGAGAACGCACCGTCCACACCGACCACCGCCGTACCCAGTGCGACGACCTCGCCCTTCTTGCCGCGCAGCTCCAGCGTCACGGTCTGACCCGGGGTGAACTTCGCCCCATGGATCGCCACCGGACCGCCGGCCTGCACCTTGCCGTTGCCGGCGACCTCGACGGTCCCCTGGAACGGCCCGGTCTGACCTGCCACCGTGATCGGCAGGTCGACAGCGGTGCCCGTGCCGGCGACCGCGACGTGCAGCGTCTGCGCGCCGTTGAGGCCCGCGGGGATCGCGAACGTCAGCGTGGCCTTGCCCGCCTCGTCGTACGCGTCGAGCGTCATGGCCCCATCGACCGCGGACGTCGCGAGCGGCGAACCGCCGAGCGAGACCGTGACACCGCCCGGAGCCTGCTCCCCCGCGGTGAACGCGAGCGAGGTGAGGTTCAGGGTGACGCTCTCTCCCGGCTTGTAGCCGGCCGCATCCGTCGGAGCGGACAGCACCGCACCGACCGCGCGCTGAGCGAGATCCGGGGTCGCGGTCTTGTTCGCGGCGAACCAGTCGACCATCGACTGCAGGTCCACCTTGCCGGTGTCCTTCTTGTCGGCGCCCTGCTGGAACGCCGTGAACGCGTCGCCGCCTGCCGCGAGGAAGGCGTTGGCCCCCACCGTGTAGGTCGCGGCCGCATCGATCGGTGCGCCGTTCACGAAGATGCCCGTGATGTGCGACCCCGCCGCAGCGGCCGGGTCGTACGTGTAGGTCAGCTCCTTGGAGACGCCGAGCTTGAGGAACGGACGCGCGGAACCCGCGGGCTGCCACTGCTGCTCGAGCACCTGCTTCACCTGGGCGCCGGTGAGCTTCACCGTCATCAGGGTGTTGGCGAACGGCTGCACCGTCGCCGCCTCCCGGTAACTGACGCTGCCGTCCGCATCCCCCGCGCCGTTGGACGCGTAGGTGAGGTTGGCGCGCAGACCACCCGGGTTCATCACCGCGAAGTCGGCTCCGGTGGACCACTTCTGCACGTCGGCGACGAAGTTGCCCAGGGTGGACTCGCCACCGCGGTTCTCCGTCTTGCCGTCGCTCTGCCGTGCGCGGTTGAAGTCGGCGGTGATGTCGCCGAGCTTCACAGCACCCAGCTCGTCGGCCTTCTTCTTCGCCGCGTCGACGATCGCCTGCACCGCGGGGTCGGCCGGGTACTGCGGCACCTTGTTGACGGTGAGCGGCTTGATCTCGTTGGTGATCGAGAGCAGCTTCTTCGTGGCGGGGTCGACCTTGAGGTCCATCAGGCCCATGTTCTCGCCGTACTGGCCGGCGGAGACCACCGGGCGTCCGTCGATCACGTGGTTGTACGCGAGGTGCGTGTGCGCCGAGACGATCGCGTTCACGCTCTTGTCGACGCCGTTCACGATCTCGCCCAGACGCGACTCGGGCGTGATGCTGGCCACATCGGTGGTGGTCGCGCCCTCGTGCACGAGCAGGATGATCACATCGGCCTCGCCGTTGGACTCATCGCCGTCCTTCAGCGTGGCAGCCACCTGGTTCACGGAGGTGGCGATGTCGCGCACCTCGAGGCCCTTCATGCCGTCCGGCGAGACGAGGGTCGGCAGATCCTCGGTCACCGCGCCGATGAAGCCCACCTTGATGCCCTGCACGTCCTTCACCCACGCCGGGGTGAGGGCCGGCTTGCCGTCGGCGGTGAGGAACACGTTCGAGCTGAGGTACGTCCAGTCCGCACGCGGGATGACCCGGTCGCGGAGGTCGGCGTAGCCCTGGTCGAACTCGTGGTTGCCGGCCGCGCTCACGTCGAGACCGGCGGCGTTCAGCGCGTCGATCGTGGGGTTGTCCTGCTGGATGAACGACGTGAACGTGGAGGCGCCGATGAGGTCACCGGCAGCCGCGAAGATCGTGTTCGGGTTCTGCTTGCGGAACTGCTCGACCGCGCCCGCCACGACCGCGGCGCCGGCGGCGGCGCCGTCGGCCTCGATGCGTCCGTGGAAGTCGTTGATCGTCGCGATGTTGATGTCGACCGGATCCGCTGCGCCCTTGAGCCCGACGACGATCGGGTCGTGGTCGCTGGAGCGGTACGGCGTGCCCGCCTCGGTGGCGGCGAACGCGTAGCCGCGGTCGCTCCACTCCGGCGAGTTGATGTTCCACACGCCGGCGCCGGTGATGGCCTTCGCTGCGGACGGCGACGCGATCACGTGGTCGAGGGATCCGAGCTCACCGTCGAAGGAGTAGGTGTACTGCCCCGCCGCGTGCGTCGGCTCGACGTCGGTCCACCCGGCCTGGGTGAACACGTCGATCGGATCCTCCTTGCCGTAGGCGTTGAAGTCTCCGACCAGGAACACGTCGCCGCTGCCCGAGTCGTTCTGCACCTTCTGCGCGAAGGCCAGTTCGGCCTTGGCCTGCGCGACGCGGTCGGCGTTGAAGAAGCCCTGGCCGTCGGCCGGCTCCGGTCCCGCATTCTGCGGCGGGGACTTCGACTTCAGGTGCGTCGTGACGACCGAGAGCACGCGACCCTGGGCGGTCTGGAACGTCTGCGCGATCGGCTCGCGCGCGTTGCCGAACACGGTCTCATCGACGATGGTCGAGGCATCGCCCTTGAGCGTGACGGACGCCTTCTTGTAGATGATCGCGGTGGTGATCGCGTCGGTGATGGACGCGTCGTTCAGCGCCTGCGGCGTGCGGACGTAGTCCCACACATTGGATCCGGCCGCGTCGTTGAGCCCCTGCACGAGGTTCTGCAGCGGCGCGTCCAGCGGCAGACCGAACTTCGGCCCGTTCTCGACCTCCATGAGACCGACGACATCGGCGCCCAGGCCGTTGATCGCCGAGACGATCTTCGAACGCTGGATCTGGAACTGCGCCGCCGTCTTCGCACCACGCGCGTCGGCGTTCTCGCTGGAGAGCGTCGTGAAGAAGTTGTAGACGTTGAACGACGCCACCTTCACGTCGCCGCCGGTCGCCGGCGGGGCGTCCGTGCGCGGGTTCTCGTTGCCGAACGTCGGCTTGTGCGAGGCGTCGCTCGTACCCGAGATCGGCACCACCGGCTGCAGCCGCCAGTCGTCGAAGCCGTACTGCAGGACCTCGCCCTCGGCGGGGAAGCTCACGGTGTCGCCGTTGCGGACGACCGTGTCCTTGGTGAAGTACGGCTGACCGCCGGTGTGTCCGCCCTTGCCGATCTGCGACGACCAGCCGTCGTCGAGCAGGATCCGGTTCGCGCGGTTGGCGGCGGTGATCGCGTCGGCCTCGGCGCCGGGGCGGGCGAGCTCGGTCGCCTTGACGTTGAGCTTGTCACCGGCGTTGAGCCACAGCGTGCCGTAGTTGTACAGCTGGTGGCTGGACGCGAGCTTGTACGTACCGGTGGGCGCGACGAGCATGTTCTCGTACGCCTCACGGTCGGCGCCGCGCACGCTGTCGGGCAGCGCGACCGGCTGCGGCAGGCCCGCGCCGGCCGTCACCACGGAGATGTCGCCCACCGTGGCCGGGGTGATCTGCGTCTGGCCGAAGTACTCCGACACCTTGCCCGTCACCGAGACGAGGTCGCCGCGCGCCACGGACGGGGCGAGCGCGTTCAGGTAGACGAAGATGCCGTCCGAGGCGCCTGCCGTCTTGACGTCGCCACCGGTGCCGGCGGTCTGGATCGTGACGCCCTTGTAGCCGCCGGTGCGGTAGTCGCCGGTGACGACGCCCTGCACGGTGACGGTCTGGTCGACGAACGGCGAGGTGTCGCCGGTGCCCTGCACCTCGGCGATGGCCTTCGCCGCACCGGGAGCGGGGGTGTCCGTCGGGGTCGGGGTCGGCGTCGGCTCGGGGTCGGGACCCGGGTCGGTGCCGTTGTTCTTCGTGTTCGTCGGCGTGATGCTCGCCGAGAGGGTGAAGTCGGTGCCGTTGGCATCGCTGTCGGCGCCGTTCGTGCGGTTCAGCGACTTCACGTCGGTGTTGCCGGCCGGAGCCGAGGCCGGGGCGCTCTCGAACGTGTTGGACGTGCCGTAGCCGAGCAGATCGATCACGTCGGGGCTGACGGTGCCGCCGGCGACGGATCCGGTCGGCAGGGTGATCGCGGACGCGCCCTTGACCAGCGCGAGCGTGCCGGAGCTGCCGCTGGGGTTCAGGCCGCCGGTCGCGTCAGCCGCGGGCAGCGCGGCGCCATTGGTGCCGTTACTGCCGCCCTGCACCAGGTAGTACCCGTGCGCCGGGATGGATCCGACGAGTGGCACGACGCCGCTCGAGGCGCCGGTTCCGGTCGCCGAGCGGTACTGGATCGAGGTGCCGTCGAGCGCGATCGCCGCGTCGGTGGGGTTGTAGAGCTCCACGAACTTGTTCGTGAACGCCGCGCCGGCGCTGCCGCCGGAGAGATACGCCTCGTTGATCACCACCCCGGTTCCGGAGGTGTCGGCGAAGGCCGGGAGCGCCACGAGGGCGCCGGCGCCGACGGCGCTGATGGTGGTGGCGGCGAGCGCGCACAGGCGCACCCGCCTTCTGCGATTCACGGCGGGAACCACGCGGTTCTCGTCGGCAGGGACGTTCGTCAAGGTGCTGTCTCCTCGCGGGGTGGGGCGCCGGCCGCCTCGTGGGACCGCCGACGGCGCCGCCTGGGGACGGCGCATACGACCCGACCCTAAGCGAGGCTATGCGTGGGCTTCAAGGACCTTAGGGGCGCGCTGAGAGGAGTTCACTGTCAGGACAACGGATCTTCATCGGATGGCGCGCGAAGGTGCAGGGCAGACGCGCTCCTTGCTCGTACGAGCGGGAGGTTCGCGGTCGTCTCTTTCGGAGATGTACGCCATCCTCGGACCGGATCCGGGAATCCCTCCGAGCGAAGCGCACATCTCCGACGCGAGGGTCAGGCCGCGGCCCACGGTGGCGCGCCGGGACTCAACTCGCAGCAGAGTGCGGGACTCAGCCGCCGGCGGTGCCGTGCCGCTCGTCGAAGTCCTCGACCTCGCGCTCCCAGGCATCCTTCGCCAGGCGGTACCAGAGGTAGAACGCGAAACCGGCGAAGATCGCCCACTCGACGGCGTAGAAGATGTTCAGCCAGTTGACCGAGGAGTGCTCCTCCGGCGCCGGCGAGGAGATCGTGTCGAGTCCGCCGAGCGGGGTGGCGGAAGCGAGGTACGGCCGGTAGACGTTCAGCTCGGCGGTGTCGTGCCAGAAGCCGAGCAGCGCCGCCGGTGACATCCGGTCCATGCGGGTCGGCTGGTCCTTCGGCGGGGCGACGGGTCCCTCATCGGAGATGAGGCGACCGGTCACGGTGACGACGGATCCGTCGGCCGTCTGCTCCAGGCGCTGGACGGCAGCCTTGGCAGCCTTCTCATCGGGAGCCCAGCCGATCGCGACCGCGAGCGAGGTGGGCTCCGTTGCGCCGGTTATGCGCAGCTGCCCGGTCACCCAGTAGCCCTCGGCGCCGTCGTTGAAACGCGAGGCCACGACGAGGAAGTCATCGGGGACCCAGGATCCGCTGGTCTCGACGCGCTGACCCACCAGAGGTGCGTCCAGGTAGGCGCCGGGCTTCACGACCTGGTCGATCGGCAGCACCTTCTCGGTGGCCCCCGGCGGCGGCGGGTTCGTGTCGATGGCGCGGCCGAGCTGCCACTGGCCGAGCCAGGCGAACACGCCGGCCACCACGAGGCACAGCAGCAGCATGCCGATCCAGCGGCCGCGCAGCATGACCTCGCGCAGGGTCGGCGGGAACTCCGGGGTCGGAACGGCGGAGTGCTGCGGAGACGACACGGGACGGTTCAAGAACGGCGGACGTTCAGGACTCGTACGGGGAGAGCACGACCTCGACGCGCTGGAACTCCTTGAGATCGGAGTAGCCCGTGGTCGCCATCGACTTGCGCAGCGCGCCGATGAGATTGGCGGTGCCGTCGGCCACAGGGGCCGGGCCGTACAGGATCTCCTCGAGCGTCGCGACGCCGCCGACCGCCACACGGCGACCGCGCGGCAGCTTCGGGTGGTGCGCCTCGGGACCCCAGTGGAAGCCCTGGCCGGGAGCGTCGGTGGCTCGCGCGAGCGCGACGCCGAGCATGACCGCGTCGGCGCCCGTCGCGAGGGCCTTGACGATGTCACCCGAGGTTCCCACGCCGCCGTCGGCGATCACGTGCACGTAGCGGCCGCCCGACTCGTCGAGGTAGTCGCGGCGCGCGGCGGCGACGTCGGAGACGGCGGTGGCCATCGGCGCGTGGATGCCGAGCGTGGCGCGGGTGGTGGACGCCGCTCCCCCGCCGAAGCCGACCAGCACGCCCGCCGCGCCGGTGCGCATGAGGTGCAGGGCCGCGGTGTAGGTGGCGGCACCGCCCACGATCACGGGCACGTCGAGGTCGTAGATGAACTTCTTCAGGTTCAGCGGCTCGGCGACGCTCGAGACATGCTCGGCCGAGACGGTCGTGCCGCGGATGACGAACAGGTCGACGCCCGCCTCGACCACGGTCTGGTACAGCTCCTGGGTGCGCTGCGGCGTGAGGGATCCGGCGACCGTGACGCCGGCCTCGCGGATCTCGGCCAGACGCGCCTTGATCAACTCGGGCTTGATCGGCTCGGCGTACAGCTCCTGCATGCGCGACGTGGCGGTGGTCTCGTCGAGACCGGCGATCTCGGTGAGCAGCGGCTGCGGATCCTCGTACCGGGTCCACAGCCCCTCCAGGTCGAGCACGCCCAGACCGCCGAGCTGGCCCAGCATGATCGCCGTGCGGGGGCTGATCACCGAGTCCATCGGGGCGCCGAGCACCGGGATCTCGAACGGGAACGCATCGATCGTCCACGCCGTGGAGACGTCCTCCGGGTTACGGGTGCGCCGCGAGGGCACCACCGCGATGTCGTCGAACGTGTATGCGCGACGCGCGCGCTTGCCTCGGCCGAGCTCGATCTCCTGAGTCACGACCCCAGCCTACCCGGGTTGCCTCTGCCGCCCTCAGCGGGTGCGCGCGACCCGGCGCTCGTCCCATACCGGAGCGTCCGACTCGTAGACGCCGCCGTCCTCGCCGAACACGAGGAAGCGGTCGAACGAGCGCGCGAACCAGCGGTCATGGGTGACCGCGACGACCGTGCCCTCGAACCTCGCGATCGCCTTTTCGAGCGCCTCGGCCGACTCGAGATCGAGGTTGTCCGTGGGCTCATCGAGCAGGAGCAGGGTCGCGCCGGACAGCTCGAGCAGCAGCACCTGGAACCGGGCCTGCTGCCCGCCGGAGAGCTGCGAGAACTCCTGCTGCGCCTGGCGCACCAGTCCGTAGCGGTCCAGCGCCGAGCTGGCCGCATCCCGGGGCATCCCCGCCCTGCGGTCGTCTCCGCGGTGCAGGATCTCCAGAAGCGTGCGTCCGGCGAACTCGGGGTGCGCGTGGGTCTGCGCGAACAGGCCTGGCACGACGCGGGCGCCGAGCACTGCGGTGCCGGAGTGGGCGACCTCGTCGAGCCGCTCCCCCGCGCCGGTGAGATGTCCGAGCGTCGCATCGGGATCGCTGCCGCCGCGGGCCAGCAGCCGCAGGAAGTGAGATTTCCCGGATCCGTTCGAGCCCAGCACAGCCACACGGTCGCCGAACCAGAGCTCGGCATCGAAGGGCCGCATGAGACCGGTCAGTTCGAGGTCGGTGCACACGATCGCGCGCTTGCCCGTGCGCGCACCGCGCAGTCGCATGTCGAAGTCCTGCGCAGGCGGGCGCTCCTCGGGCGGACCCGCCTCCTCGAACTTGCGCAGTCTGGTCTGCGCGGCCTGATAGCGCGAGGCGAAGCCGTCGTTCGCGGACGCCTTGACTTTGAGGTTCGCGACGAGAGTCTTCAGCTTCTCGTGCTGCTCGTCCCAGCGCCGGCGCAGCTCATCGAGCCGGTCCAGCCGATCGATCCGCGCCTGATGGTAGGTGCCGAACCCTCCACCGTGCACCCACGCCGTGGCGCCCGCGCCGCCCGGCTCGAGCGTGACGATGCGATCGGCCGCCCTGGCGAGCAGCTCGCGGTCGTGCGATACGAGCAGCACCGTCTTCGGCGTCTCGCGCAGCCGCTCCTCGAGCCAGCGCTTGCCTGGCACGTCGAGGTAGTTGTCCGGCTCGTCGAGCAGCAGCACGTCATCCGGGCCGCGCAGCAGCGCCTCGAGCGCGAGCCGCTTCTGCTCGCCGCCGGAAAGCGTCGCGAGATCACGGAACCGCGCCCGCTCGAAAGGGACGCCGAGAGCGGCGACCGTGCACTGGTCCCAGACCGTCTCGTGCTCGTATCCGCCGGCGTCCGCGTATTCGGCGATCGCGGTCGCATACCGCATCTGTGTGGGCTCGGTGTCGTCCTCGATCAGGGCGTTCTCGGCGGACTCGAGCGCCTCGGCCGCCTCCCTGATCCGCGAGGGGGCGACCGCGATGAGCAGCTCGTGCACGGTCTGCCCCTCCTGGCCGTGGCCCACGAACTGGTCCATCACGCCGAGGGATCCGTCGATCGTCACGACCCCGGCGTCCGGAGCCTGGTCGCCGCGGATGATCCGCAGGATCGTGGACTTGCCGGCGCCGTTCGGCCCGATCAGGGCGCTCGTGGATCCGGCGCCGACGCGGAACGAGGCCTCATCGAGCAGGGGGCGGCCATCGGGCAGGGTGAGCGAGACGCCGGCGACATCGATGTATCCCACGGTGGTGGTCCTTTCGCCCGCGAGCTCTTGCGCGACAGCGAGCCGACCAGGCTATCAGGAACAGCGGCCGGCTACAGCCGGTGCTCGTTGCGCGGCAGCACCTCGAGCACATGCGGCAGCTTGTTGGGGAAGCACGCCCGGAACAGTTCGGTGATCTGCGGATCGGATCCGTAGTCGTCCACGATCCGCAGTCCGATCATGGTGCTGATGAGCATGCCCTCGGCGAGGAAGCTGCGCGCCTCGTCGGCCTCGAGGCCCACCTCGTCGCGGAAGAAGCGCCAGACCCTCGCGAACCCCTGGCGGGCCGCAGCTCCGATGGCCGGATTGCTGCCGAGGAGGTAGGCGTGCGCGAGCGTCTGGTGCAGACCCCGCACCTCGATGAGGTCGACGTAGGCCTCCCCGATGCGCTTGCCGACGGGCTGCTCACCGCCCTCGTCCGACGCGGCGAGCGCCTCGCGGAAGACCGACAGCAGGCGGTCGAGCGAGAACTCGATCGTCGCGAGGAAGAGGTTCTCCTTGGATCCGAACAGGCGCACGACATAGGGCTGACTGACGCCCGCGGCGCGCGCGACCTGGTCGGTCGTGGCCCCCTCGTAGCCGCGCGAGCCGAAGACCGTGAGCGCGGCGAGGATGATCTGCGCGCGCCGCTCCGGGGAGGAGAGACGGCGGCCGGAGTCGTCGCCGTGGGCGGTGTCCGTGGGCGCTGCCGATGTCATGCCGAAAGGTTATCAGCGAATGACTTGACTTTGTAATCATTCGATTACTACATTGACTCCAGCGCTAGTAATCATTCAATTACAACTGGAGCTTCCCATGACTGTTCCCTCGCCCGCCGCAGCCGCTCGCCGGAGCCGCAACAGCCTCGTGCCCCGGCCATCGCGCCCGGTCGCGCTCGTCATCGCCGCCGCCTCCCTGCCGATGCTCATGGCGACCCTCGACAACCTCGTCATGACCAATGCCCTCCCCGTGCTGCACCGCGAGATGGGCGCCACGATCGAGCAGCTGCAGTGGTTCGTGAACGCGTACACGCTGGCCTTCGCCGGCGCGATCCTCGTCGCCTCCGCGCTCGGCGATCGGTTCGGCCGCCGCACGGTGTTCGCGCTCGGCATCGCCCTGTTCGGGGCCGGCTCATTGTTCGCGGCGCTCAGCACAGACCCGGGCCAGCTCATCGCCGCCCGCGCCGTGCAGGGGCTGGGTGCGGCCGCCGTCATGCCGCTGTCGCTCGCCCTCCTCACCGGCGCGGTGCCCGCCGCGCGGCGCCCGCTCGCGATCGGCATCTGGGGCGGTGTCTCCGGGCTCGGCGTAGCCGTCGGACCGCTCATCGGCGGCGCCATCATGGAGGGCTGGAACTGGCAGGCGATCTTCTGGATCAACGTGCCCATCGCCGTGATCGCGATCCCGCTGGCCCTGATGGTGCTCGCCAACGACTTCGGCGCCCGCGTGCGTATCGACGTGCCGGGCGCGGTGCTCGCCGCCGGCGGCGTGCTGGCCCTCGTCCACGCGATCGTGCGCGGCAACGACGACGGCTGGGACACGATCGGCGTGATCGCCGAGCTCGCCCTGGGCGGCGCGCTCCTGATCGCGTTCCTCGTCTGGCAGCTGCGTTCGGCCGCGCCGCTCATGCCGCTGCGGCTGTTCCGCGACCGGTCGTTCTCGATCACGAACGTCGTCGGCTTCGCGTTCAGCTTCGGCACCTTCGGATCCGTGTTCATCCTGATCCAGTTCCTGCAGGTCGTGCAGGGCGCGACCCCGCTCGAGGCCGCCGTGCAGACGACGCCGTGGACGCTCGCGCCGATGATCGTGGCGCCGCTCGCGGGCCTGATCGCGCCGCGCGTGGGCACGAGGGTGCTGCTCGTCACCGGCCTGCTGCTGCAAGGCGTCGCCCTGGGCTGGCTGGCCGCCCAGCTCGCCACAGACGTGCCCTACGCCGCTCTCGTCGCACCCTTCGTCCTCGCCGGCATCGGCATGGGCCTCGTCTTCGCCCCCTCGGCGACGGCACTGCTCGCCACGCTCGGCCTGATCGACCACGCGAAGGCGTCGGGAGTGAACTCCACGCTCCGCGAGCTGGGCGTCGCCCTTGGCACCGCCGTGATGACGGCGATCTTCGTGGGCGCCGGCGGCCAGCTGCTGCCCGACCACTACGTCGACGCCTCTCGCCCCGCCGTGTTCACCGGCGCCGCGGTACTGCTGGTCGCCGCCGTCATCGCGCTCTGGCTGCCGGCTGGGCGCGGCGGGCACGCGGAGGATGGGATCGACGTCGAGGCGGAGGCCGCCATTCCGGAGGCTCTCGCCGCGGGTCGCTGAGCCCCCCTGCTCGCTGGTCGCAGATTGCGGTTCCACGGCAGGAATGACCGCAATACGCGACCAGTGAGCAGGGCCAGGTGGACGACGAAGGCCCGGATCCGATTTCAGGATCCGGGCCTTCGGAGATCTCAGCGCTTGTAGTTCGGCGCCTCGACGACGATCTGCACGTCGTGCGGGTGCGACTCCTTGAGCCCGGCCGCCGTGATGCGCACGAACTTGCCGCGCGTCTTGAGCTCCTCGATCGTGCGCGCGCCGACGTAGAACATCGACTGGCGCAGGCCGCCGACCAGCTGGTACGCGACGGCGGACAGCGGGCCGCGGTAGGGAACCTGTCCCTCGATGCCCTCGGGGATGAGCTTGTCGTCGCTGGGCACGTCGGCCTGGAAGTAGCGGTCCTTCGAGTAGGACGTCTGCTTGCCGCGGGTCTGCATCGCGCCGAGCGAGCCCATTCCGCGGTACAGCTTGAACTGCTTGCCGCCCTGGAACACGATCTCGCCCGGGGACTCCTCGGTACCGGCGAGCAGGGATCCGAGCATCACGGCGTCGGCACCGGCGACGAGCGCCTTGGCGATGTCGCCGGAGTACTGCAAGCCGCCGTCCGCGATGACCGGGATGCCGGCCGGGCGCGCCGCGAGCGACGCCTCGTACACCGCGGTGACCTGCGGCACTCCGACGCCGGCGACGATGCGGGTGGTGCAGATCGAGCCGGGCCCGACGCCGACCTTGACGGCGTCCACTCCGGCGTCGACGAGCGCCTGCGCACCCTCGCGGGTGGCGACGTTGCCGCCGATGATGTCGATGTGCGCGAAGGACGGATCCGCCTTGAGTCGCTTGACCAGGTCGATCACGCCCTGCGACTGGCCGTTGGCGGTGTCGACGACGAGCACGTCCACACCCTTGTCGCGCAGCGCCTCGGCGCGCTCCCAGGCATCGCCGAAGAAGCCGATCGCCGCGCCGACCCGCAGGCGGCCCTGGTCGTCCTTGGTGGCGAGCGGGTACTTCTCGCTCTTGTCGAAGTCCTTGATGGTGATCAGGCCGGCGAGCTTGCCGTCCTCGTCGATGAGCGGCAGCTTCTCGACGCGGTGCTTCGCGAAGAGCGCGATGACCTGTGCGGCCTCGACGCCGACGGGCGCGGTCACGAGGTTCTCGCTCGTCATCACGTCGCGCGCGAGTGTGGTCTGCTTGGCGGATCCGGAGACGAAGCGCATGTCGCGGTTCGTGACGATGCCGACCAGGCGGCCGTCAGGGTCGACCACGGGCAGACCCGAGATGCGGTACTTCGCGCACATCGCGTCGACCTCCGCGATCGTCGCGTCGGGGGTCGTGGTGATCGGATCCGTGATCATGCCGGACTCGCTGCGCTTGACGCGGTCGACCTGCGCGGCCTGATCGGCGATGGAGAGGTTGCGGTGCAGGATACCCAGGCCGCCCTCGCGCGCCATGGCGATCGCCATGCGCGCCTCGGTCACGGTGTCCATCGCACTGGAGAGCAGAGGTGTGGCGACCGAGATCCGGCGCGTCACACGCGAGGAGGTGTCCGCCTCGCTCGGGATCACGTCCGTGTGCCCAGGCAGGAGCAGGACGTCATCGTAGGTCAATCCGACAAAACCGAACGGGTCGTGCTGCTCCATGGGTTGCGGGGCTCCTCTTCTGCGCGCGTGTATCGATTCTAAGTGCCGCGTGGGGTGCGGTATTCCCAGGAACGGACTCGTGGAGTGGACGCCCAGGGAGCCGGTCGATCAGGGCACGGGGATCGTGTCGGTGCCGGGGTTCGACGCCTCGACCGTTCCTCGTCCGGATCGGATCCGGCGGGCGGCGAGAGCGAGGTCGATCAGGAACACGGCGATCGCGACCCAGACGATCGCGAAGCCGATCCACCGCTCGGTCGGCATCGGTTCGTGCATGACGAGCACGCCGACCAGGAACTGCATGATCGGGGTGATGAACTGGATCATGCCGATCACGGTCAGCCCGATCCTGCGGGTGCCCGCGGCGAACAGCAGCAGCGGCACGGCGGTGGCGATGCCCGCGAAGGCGAGCAGGCTCGCATGGAGCGGGCCGTTCGCGCCCATCGTGATGCCGGTGGTGAGTCCCACGGCGATCAACTGCACGACGGCGACCGGCAGCAGCCAGAACGACTCCAGGGTGAGACCGCTCACGGCGTCGACCGAGGGACCGATCTTCTTCTTGACGAGTCCGTAGATGCCGAACGAGGCGGTCAGCGAGAGCGCGATCCATGGGAAGGTGCCGTGGGCGAAGACGATCACCAGCACCGCTACGGTCGCGATCCCGATCGCGACCCACTGCAGCCGGCGCAGCTTCTCCTTGAGCACGAACACGCCCAGCAGCATGGTGCCGATCGGGTTGATGAAATAGCCGAGGCTGGTCTCGACAATCTCGCCGTTCAGGGTGGCGAGGACGAACACCTGCCAGTTGATGTAGATCAGCACCCCGGCGAGCGCCGTCAGCGCCAGCAGTCGCGGCTGCCGGACGATCGTCATCAGCGGCTTCCAGCCTCGGGTGATCGCCAGCAGGATGAGGCAGAACACGAACGAGAGCGCGACCCGCCAGGCCACCAGTTCCCACGGGCCCGTCGGCGCGAGCAGCAGGAAGTACAGCGGCAGCACGCCCCACAGCAGATAGGCGCCGATCGCGGAGGCGACGCCCACGGTCTGGGCGCTGCGGGGGGTGGTGGTCACCGATCCACCCTATTGCCGTGAAGCGACATCAGGTCCGCCGCCTCCGATCGACCGCGGGTCCGGATCCGGGAGACGTCGAAGGCCCGGACGCACAGGGCATCCGGGCCTTCGAGACGTCAGTGGACGCTCAGCGCACCACGACGGCGAGCACGTCGCGCGCGGACAGCACGAGGAACTCGTCGCCGCCGAACTTCACCTCGGTGCCGCCGTACTTGCTGTAGAGCACGCGGTCGCCGACGTTGACGTCGAGCGGGACGCGGTTGCCGTTGTCATCGATGCGGCCGGGGCCCACGGCCACGACCTCGCCCTCCTGGGGCTTCTCCTTGGCGGTGTCAGGGATGACCAGGCCACTCGCGGTGGTCTGCTCGGCCTCGACCTGCTTGATGACGATGCGGTCCTCGAGCGGCTTGATGGAAACCGACACGGTCTACCTCTTTCTTGACGGTTCAAGACTGATTAGCACCCTCAGCCTGAGAGTGCTAACGACAGTCTAGGCACATCGCTGGCACTCATGCAATCAGAGTGCCAACCTGCCCCTGCCGTCCGCCCCCGCGCCGAGAGCACACGCGCTCGCCGACTGCACGGCGTGTTGGCGCGAAGAACGTGTGCCCTCGCCGACAGCGCGTGCACCCGACGGGCCGGTCCGCGCATGGCGGACGGATAGCCTGGACCGCGTGGATATGAGCGAACTGCGAACCCTGCTGACGCCCGAGGCGCTGCGGGCGATCGACGAGCTCGGCGAGATCGGATCCACGGATGCGGCCGCCCGCGCGGTCATGCGCCTGCGGGCGGAGGGGCACTCGCCCGAGTTCGTGTCCGCCGTGGTCGGCCAGGCGCGACTGCGCACGAAGGGGGCGGCGAAGTTCGGCGAGTTCGCGGACCGGATGCTGTTCACCCGCGCCGGCCTCGAGCAGGCGACCCGGCTCGGCGTCGCCGCGCGTCATGCGGGGCGGATGCGCGCCGCCGGGATCGCGCACGTCTCCGACCTCGGCTGCGGGATCGGCGGCGACGCGCTGGCCTTCGCCGGCGCGGGGCTGCGGGTCACGGCCGTGGACGCCGACGAGGTCACGGCCGCGCTGGCGGCGTACAACCTCGCACCGTTCGGATCCGACGCCGAGGTGCGGCACGGGTTCGCGGAGGATCACGCGCCCTCGACCGCTGGAGACGGCGTTTCGTCTCGGTCGCCTTCGGCGTCCTCGCTCAACGACCCCGGAGGGGCGACCGAGGCGGTGTGGCTGGATCCGGCACGGCGCAGCGCGGGGCATTCCGAGACCCGTCGCGTCTCCGCAGACGACTACTCCCCCTCGCTGGACTGGGCATTCGCGCTCGCCGCGCGCATCCCCACCGGAATCAAGCTCGGGCCCGCCCATGACCGGGACACGATCCCCACCGACGTCGAGGCGCAGTGGGTGAGCGCGGATGGTGACGTCGTCGAGCTGGTGCTGTGGTCGGGCGAACTGGCGCGCGAAGGTGTTCGGCGGGCTGCGCTCGTGATGCGCGGCGACCGCGCGCACGAGCTGACCGCCCCTGCCGACACGGAGGACGCCGAGGTGCGGGAGCTCGGCGCCTATGTGCACGAGCCCGACGGCGCCGTGATCCGCGCCCGCCTGATCGGCGACCTGGCGCGCAGCCTCGACGCGGGCATGCTGGATCCGCACATCGCGTATCTGACCTCCGATGCTCCTGCCGACAGCCCGTTCGCCGCATCGTTCCGGGTGCGCGAAGTGCTGCCGATGAACCCGAAGGCGATCGGATCCGCCCTCAAGAAGTCGGGCATCGGACGCCTGGAGATCAAGAAGCGCGGCGTGGACGTGGATCCGGCCGCGTTCCGCAAGAAGCTGAACCTGCGCGGCTCCGCGGAGGCGACCCTGATCCTCGTGCGCATCGGCGACAGGCGGCATGCGATCCTCGCGGACCGGGTCTGAGAGCCGTCATGGCGCCGTGAGGAGTCCCTCGACCCCGACATCGGCGTTCTCCGTGATGATGAGATACGGCACGGCGTACACGGCGAAGCGCATCTCGATGATCGCGGAGGGCCGGTCCCGCGTCGCGGCCAGCTCTAGCCTGACCACCGTCCCGCGGGGATCCACAGGCTCGGTGAAACTGAGAACCTTCGACGAGCCGTCATACGTGCTGCCATCCGATCCGCACGCCCGCTGCGTTTCGGGGGCCTCGACGATCAGGCATTGGGATGTTCCGCTGTCCGCGTAGCCGCGCCAGATCGTCAGCCCCCGCCAGCGCCCGACGATGGACAGCCCCTCGAGCTGCTGCTCGGCCGAGATCCTCGCCGTCGCCGCGATCTCCGCGTCGCTCATCCCCTGGTTCATCGTCCGCGACTCGGCCTCCCAGCGCTGGATGGCCCCGCCGGGGAACCCTCGTCCCGCGAGGAACACGACCCCTCCGTAGCCGACCTGCACGTTGCGGCCCGAAGCCGGAGCAACGGTCGTGTTCACCTGAAGGGAGTACGGATTCTTCTTGAGGTCCTCGATCCGCTGGCACTGCCGCTCCATCGGCAACCCCGGCACGTCCAGCGCGGCGCAGCGCAGTTGTCCACCCACCTCCGTCCAGGTCCACAACAGGGCATCCGCCTGCCGATCGAGCAGCAGTACGCTCCCGGGGTCGTACTTCGCGTCGTGGAGGAGCGTGTCCCGCCGCTCAGCCTCGCCGGACCGGAGGGCGAGCCCCACGTCGGGCGGGCGCGGGATGGCCCAGCCGATCAGCAGACCGACGAGGATCAACGCCGCCGCTGTGCCGATGAGGTAGCGAGGGCGCTTCCCGCGGCTGGTGGCGAACCAGGCGACTACCCGTTCACGAGCTGTCCCGAACGGCCGACTCCGTCCCGTTCCACCGACGATCACGCCGGATCCGTCAGCGAGACGGTACATCGTCGGCGGATCGGGCGCGAGCGGTGGGGAGCCTTCGTCTCGGTGCGCTCGCCCCGGAACAGGTTGGGCGCCTGACGTGGGGAGCGTCCCTTCGGCAGGCTCCGGGCCCGGCGCGGCGGCATCCGCGCGCCGCAGCTCCGTCAGCTGCGCGGCCTCGGCCGGACTCAGGCCGGATCCGTCCCGGCCGAAGGCACGGCGCTCCAGCTCGCGACGTTCCTCGCCCGGTTCCGGATCCGCCATGGCGCTATCCGAACCAGCCGAACCGGTAGGCGGCCCAGAGCAGCCATCCCGCGCTGTACAGCGTTGCCACGCTCCCGAGCACGAGCGCCCAGACCGCCAGGGCACGACTCTCCTCCGGCCGGCGCAGCGACATGATCGCGGCGATCACCGAGACGATCGCGACCGGGATCCCCCAGCCGACGAACAGCGAGGCGAACAGAGCCACGATCGCGGACAGCAGCGCCCATGGCGCCAGCCGCGGCTCGGCGGGCGCCGGCGTCGGGGCCTCGGTCCCGTCCGTGGGGTGCCACTCCTCGTGTGCCACCGTCGCGCCGTCCCGGTCGAGCTCGAGATCCTCGATCTCGACCCCGCCGTCCAGCTGCGGCCCGCTCTCCACCCCCACGGGCACGGGAGCCGTCGGCAGCCGGGTGTAGCGCTGCGGATCCTTCCCGTCCGTGGTCGCCATCATCAGACCTCGGCGCCCACGCGGACGCGAGCGTCCGCCGCTGCGGAGGAGTCCTCTGCGACCTGGATCTCGGTCACCGGCAGCGTCGAATCGGCGCCGAACGCGAGCGTGGAGGGGCGCCGGCCGGAGGCGATCAGCTCCGCCGCGAGCCCGGCGATCATGGCGCCGTTGTCGGTGCAGAGCGACAGCGGCGGAATCCGCACCGTCACTCCCGCCTCCGCTGCACGGGCGAGCGCGACGTCGCGCAGCCGGCGGTTCGCGATGACGCCGCCGCCGAGCAGCAGCCGAGGCACGCCGCGGTCGGCGCAGGCCGCCAGCGCCTTTGTCACGAGCACGTCGACCACGGCCTCGCGGAAGCTCGCGGCGACGTCTGCCACGGGGATCGGGTTGCCCGCGGCCTCCTCCCGCTCGATCCAGCGGGCGACCGCGGTCTTCAGCCCGGAGAAGGAGAAGTCGTAGCGGTGCTTGTCCAGATCCGACGCACGCGATAGCCCTCGCGGGAACCGGATCGCGGCGGGATCCCCGTCCACCGCCGCACGGTCGATCTCCGGCCCTCCGGGATACGGCAGGCCGAGGATGCGGGCGACCTTGTCGAACGCCTCGCCGGCGGCGTCGTCGACGGTCTCGCCGAGCAGTTCGACGTCGGTGGTGAGGTCGCGCACGTGCAGGAGCGAGGTGTGCCCGCCCGAGACGAGCAGCGCGATCGTGGGGTACTCCAGGGGCACGGAGTCGGGTGTGAGGATGTCAGCGGCGATGTGCCCGACGAGGTGGTTCACGGCGTACAGCGGCTTGCCGAGCGACACCGCCAGACCCTTCGCCGCACCGATGCCGACCATGAGCGCACCCGCGAGTCCTGGCCCGCTGGTCACTGCGATTGCGTCGAGGTCTTCCAGTCGCACCTGCGCCTCGGCGAGGGCCCGCTCGATCGCCGGCTGCATCTCCTCGAGGTGCGCCCTGGCCGCGACCTCGGGCACGACACCGCCGTAGCGGGCGTGCTCGTCCATGCTCGACGAGATCGTGTTGGACAGCAGGGTCCGGCCGCGGACGATCCCGATCCCGGTCTCGTCGCAGCTCGTCTCGATCCCGAGCACGAGGGGCTGGTCAGTCATCGGATCCCTTCCCGCGCAGGTCGAGCTTCATGATCACGGCATCCACGTCGTCGGGCTGGTAGTAGCCGGCCCGCCGGCCGATCTCGGCGAACCCCTCCGAGAGGTACAGCCCCTGGGCGACCGGGTTGTCGGCGCGCACCTCGAGGAACACCTCGCGTGCGCCGCGCTCCGCCGCTTCTGCGAGCAGCGCCCGCAGCAGCGCTCTGCCGCGGCCGGATCCGCGGTGCTCGGCATCGAGGGCGATGGTCTGGATGTCGCTGTCGGCGGATCCGCGCAGTGCGCGCACGCCCCCGTAACCGACCACGTGCTCGCCCTCGGCCTGCTCTGCACCGTTCTCCACGTCGACGAAGTAGCGGCCGTGCGGGCTCGCGAGTTCAGCCGCCATCAGCTCGACGCTCCACGCGTCGGTCGGGAACGAGCGCCGTTCGATGAGCATGATCGCATCGAGGTCGGCCGCCGTCGCGGCGCGGATCACGACCCCACCCGCTTCGGCGCCGAGGGCACGCGGGCGTCCGGAGCGCGCAGGTAGAGCGGCTCGGATCCGGTCAGGGTGCGTCCGGCGGCGACTGCGCGGCGGGCGACACGCGCGACGGCAGCTCCCGAGATCGCGGCGACCTCGAAGCGACGCAGCGCCCCCAGCTTGCGATCGACGTCGCCCTGCGGCACGAGCACCGTGTCGACCACGGCGTGCGGGATGCCGTCCACGTCGATCCCCTCGTACACGGTCACCGCGGTCTCGCGGCGGCGGGCGTCGGTGAGGATCGCGAAGGGGTGCTGCGGCGGATGCTCGCCCTCGATCACGGCGAGCGCGGCGGCGTGGTGGCTGGGCACGGCGATCACCGGAATGCCTCGCCCGAGCGCGAATGCGCGTGCGGCGGCGATGCCTATCCGCAGGCCCGTGAACGGACCGGGCCCCATGCCCGCGGCGACATGCGTGAGCGGATCCGGCACCTCCTCGGAACCCTCTGCCGGCGCGGCCGCGAGCACCTGCTCCAGCAGGGAACCGATCGCCTCGGCGTGACCGAGATGTCCGGCCTGCGCCACATCGGCGAGGGTGCGCCCATCGCGACCGATCAGGCCGACGGCCGAGCCGAGTGAGGTGTCCACGCCGAGAATCACCCTTCCAGGGTAGCCGCCGTGGCCGCCGACCGGTCCTTGCGCGCGGTCCGTCCCCGATCCCTCGGTCAGTGCGTGGAGACCCCGGCTCGCTCCCAGCGGTCGCCACCGCGGTCCTGCGCGAGGACGGCGGCATCGCCCGCAACGGCCGCCAGCGCATCGAAGTCGTACTCCGCGGCGGCCGCGCCGGCCCAGCCCACGCTTGCCGACACGCGCACGGACGCGCGAGGCCCGGAGTCCTCGATCGTCGAGACCCGCTGCAGCAGCGCCCGCAGTTCGCGCCGCACCGCGTCCTCACCACCGGGCAGCAGGGCCAGCGCGCGCACGTCCGAGACCCGCTCGACGTCGGCCGCGGCCGGCAGCGCGTCGAGCACGTGCGCGTGGAATGCCTCCACGATGCTGGCGAACACGGCCGGGCCCGAGGCCTCCGCCAGGTCTGCGGGATCGTCCAAGCGGATGTCCAGCAGCGACCACGCCGGCTCCTGCGCCTGCTGAGCACGGGCGAGGCGCGCCCGCAGCGCTGCGCTGGTGGCGGCGCTGCTGTCCACGCCACTGCGGCCCCCGCCGCGCAGCAGTGCCTCGCCGCGGGCGAGGAGCACGATCGTGATCGCGGCGCACTGGCTGGTCAGCAGGATTCCGACGCCGTTGATGTCGCGCAGCATGCGCAGCTCGTCGCCGGGAGAGGATCCGACGCCCGCGAGTCCGGCGATGACGCCGAACACCGCCACCACGACGAACGCCGATGACACCAGTGCCAGCGGCAGCACCACGTCACGGGCACTGATCCGCAGCCGGAACAGCTCCCACGCCGCGAGACCGGCGAACACCGCCGCCGCCGTGAACACGACACGGAACATCGTCGGGTACACGGCGGTGGTGCTGGTCGCCGTCAGCAGCGCCGGCGCGACCACGACGAACGCCACTGCCGCCGGCCAGAGCGGTCGCTTTCCCGCATAGGCGCGTATGCCGAGCCACAGCAGCGGTTCGAAGCACACGATCAGGCCCGAAGACAGCGCGCGCAGCGGCGCGCTGTCGAACTGGTTCGCGGCCACCCACACGTAGGTCGCGAGCATGGCGACGCCGAATCCGACCGACCACGTGATGGTGGCCCTGCTCGGGCGCGGCATGAGAGCCAGCCCGAACACCAGCGCGGCGGACAGCGTCACCAGCGCCACCAGCGTGACGGAGGTGTTCACGGTGATGCCGATGGGTGCGGTGAGGGTGATCATGCGTCGTTCCTCTCGGGACGCCGAGGCAGGAGCACGCGCATGCGCGTGCCCTCGCCGAGCCTGCTGCTGACGTCGATGGTGCCGTGATGGGCGGTCACGATGTCGCGGACCGCCACGAGGCCCAGGCCTGTGCCCGGCACCCCGCTGAGCTCTGCCCGCTCGCCGCGGAAGTACGGCTGGAAGAGCTGCTCCACATCGGCGGGGACCATGCCGGATCCGGTGTCCGCGACGACGAGTTCCGCGCGTGCGTCGTCGGCGACGCCCAGCGAGAGCAGGATCGAGCCGCCGGGCGCGGTGTACTTGACCGCGTTGCTGAGCAGGTTGTCGACCACCTGCCGCAGCCGGAACGCGTCGCCGTAGATGAGCAGGGTCGGCTCCCCCGTCACCTCGACTCGCAGCCGGTTCGCCGTGGCGGTCGGCAGGAACGACGACACCGAGGCCTGCACCAGGGGGTGCAGATCGACCGGTTCCGACAGCACCCGGTGGCGAGGACGGGAGGCGTCCAACGCCGTCGTGACCAGATCCTGCATGCGCTCGGCAGCCCCCGCGACCACGCCCAGCTGGTCCGCCGCGCGCGCCGGCAGATCCTCACGCTCGAGCAGCAGATCGACGTGGCCCACGATCGCCGTGAGCGGGTTGCGCAGCTCGTGCGTGAGGATCGCCGACAGCAGCCGGCGCTCCTCGGCCGCCGCGAGCCGGGCGGTGACGTCGTCGATCTTGACCAGCACGACAGCGCCCTGATCGGCGTCGCTGGCGATCGGCTGCGTATCGACCTCGAGCGCCCGCCACTCGCCGTCGGTGCCGTACAGCCACACCCGCTCGCCGGCGAGGTGCTCGCCACGTGCAGCCCGGGCCATCACCGTCCGATCCACGGGGACGGGCTCCCCCTCCCGATCGTCGTACTCCACCGCGAGCGCAGGCAGTGCGAGGCCGTCGGCGTCCAGGCCGTAAAGGCGCCGGTAGGCGTCGTTCACCTTCAGGATCGTGCCGTCCTCGCCGACCGCGGCGAGCGCCGTGTCCAGCGCGTCGATGATCTGGGTCACCCGGCGCTCGTGCGTCTCGGCCCGCCGCGCCACCCGGTCGATCTGCTCGGACCGGCGCCGCAGCAGGCGCCGGGAGGCGCGCGAGCGCTGCACCCCGATCCGGATCGTGGTGCCGAGGAACCCGAGCGCGAACGCCGTGATGAGCACCCGCAGCACCACATCCGAGATCAGACCGGTCTGGTTCGCGACGGTGAACAGGAAGGCAGTGATCAGGGCGATGCCGCCGAACACGGCGATCATCGAGTAGTACGTGGCGATCCACGTGATGGGAATCACCCAGAGGAACCCGAGCCGGATGTCCGGGGCCTGTGTCGTGAGGCCGATCGCGCAGATGTCGATCATCGGGACGAGGAGGATCCCCGCGGGCGGGATGCGGTCCCACGGCACCACCAGCACCGCCGCCGTGGTCAGCACGGACAGCGCGAGGCCTGCGGTGAACAGCGGGGTCGCGAACACCGTCGGCTTGAGTGCTGCCACGAGCACCGCGACCGCGACCGTGGTGCTGACGAAGATGAGCTGCCAACGCCAGATCGACGCCCTGCGGGACATGCCGATCCTCTCTCCGACGCGGCACGGAACCGCTGCGGGACGCGTCGCGCGGCCCGGGCGGAGACCCTGACACTCAACGCTTCCGCAAGGTTATCCAAAGAAGGACCCAAGGCTCTTCAACGGATATATCGCCACGCCTAGCATCGCAGCATCGAAGGTCCTCCACCCGACCGGATCCGCTGCCGTCGCATCGGATCCGCCTACCGCCGTCGACGGGCAGAAAGCGAGCGTGCTGCGATGACCGGCCCCTCTGCACCTCCGTCCGGCGGACGCCTGTCCGTCTGGCGCGTGCTGGTGGGCGTGCTCGTCGCCCTCACCGTGGTGGCAGGCATCGTCGTGGTGCCGTGGTTCCTGCTGCGCGACGAAGCGGCGCCCGGAGCGGCGACGGGCCCGCGCTGGTTCGGCGGCTACTACGACGTCACCGCGACGGATCCCCCGGCGGACGTGCTGCCCGGATCCGGATCCGATGCGGTCGTCCTGGCGTTCGTCACCGCGGCGCCCGGCGACGCCTGCCGTCCGACCTGGGGCGGGGTGTACTCGCTCGCCGAGGCGGGCGATGCGCTCGATCTGGACCACCGGATCGCGCAGAAGCAGCAGTCCGGGGCCTCGGTGACCGTGTCGTTCGGTGGCGCCAGGGGCACCGAGCTCGCCGGAGCCTGCGCGTCGATCGGCGACCTGATGAACGCCTACGCGGCGGTGCTGGAGCGCTACACGGTCACCACGATCGACCTCGACCTGGAGCGCCCCGCCCTCAGCGACGTGCTCGCCGGCGACCGCCGTGCGGAGGCCGTGGCCCGACTGCAGGAACGGCAGCGGGCGAAGGGCTCGGAGCTGTCGGTGTGGCTCACGCTGCCGGCCGGGCAGGACGGGCTCGGCACCGACGGACTGCGCTCGATCCGCCAGCTGCTGCAGGCGGGCGTGCAGCTCTCCGGGGTCAACGCGATGACGATGGACGACGGCGCACCGCTCGCAGGCCGGTCGATGGCGGCCGCCGCGATCACATCGCTCACGGCCGTGCACGACCAGCTCGGCCGGCTCTACGACGACCTGCACCTGGCGCTCCCCGCAGGTGGAGCATGGGCGATCATGGGCGCGACGCCGATGATCGGCCACAACGACGTGCACGATGAGGTGTTCGCGCTCGATGACGCCGCGACCCTGAACGCCTTCGCCCAGAAGCAGCGCCTCGCCCGCGTCTCGATGTGGTCGCTCAACCGCGACCGCGCCTGCGATGCGGACCGCCAGGATCCGGCTGCCGCATCCGACTCCTGCAGCGGAGTCGCGCAGGGAGACGCGGCATTCGCGGCGGTGCTGGGCCGCGGCTTCACGGTCACCCCCACGCTCCTGGCGACCCCGGGGCCGACCGCATCCCGGTCGGGCAGCGCCGCAGCGCCCTTCACCGGCTCGCCGGCACCACCGCCGGCATCGACTCCCACTCCGACCAGGGACCCGTAATCCGGGACGGAGTGGGCGGCGCCCCGGGGACAGGGCGCCATCCCGCTCCCGGGACCCTGCCCGGGAGCGGGAACCCGACACCGATGGGGACTCGGTGGCGGGTCGCGGAGCTCGGGTGCCGGTGGGGATCGACGCCCGGGGCTCCACGGAAGGCGCGGGGTCGGACCCGCGCTGCACGGAGGCGATCATCGGGATCGCCGACGGGGCGCCGACATCGGGATCGGCGCCTCCGTCATGCCGCCCGCCGATCTTCGCTCGCCGGAGCCGCGCGTACCCCCGTCGGGCACAGCCGATCAGACTCCGGCGGATGCCTCGTCCGCGTGCGCGGTGAGCCGGTAGCCCACCCCGCGGACGGTCTCGATGTAGCGCGGATCCGCGGTGCTGTCGCCGATCTTGCGACGGAGATTGGCCATATGCGCCTCGATCGCCCGCTTGTCCGGCTCGCCCACGTACGACGCGGATCCGAACGCCTCCCCGCGCAGCACGAGTGCCAGATCCGCCTTGCTGCGCACCCGGCGCTTCGACTCGAGCAGGGTCGCGAGCAGATCGAACTCGGTGGGGGTCAGATCGACCTCGCGCTGCGCGACGACCACCGTGTGCGTCACCGGATCGAGGCTGATGTCGCGGTGCACGCGCCACTGGCCCGCCGTGCCGGGGAGTGCGATCGCGGGCGTGAGCGAGGGGTTGCGAGCCGGAGCCTGCTGGCCGTCGACAGGAATCCCGTGCGCGGGTGTCTGACCTGCTCCGCGCGCGGGCTGCGGGGCCGCGCCTGTCCCGGCGTGGACCGTCCCAGCACGACCTGTCCCCGCCGGGTGCGCGTTGCGCGGGCGGCGCAGGAGCGCCTCGATGCGGGCGCGGAGCTCACGGGGGCGGAACGGCTTGACGAGGTACTCGTCGGCGCCGGAGGTGAGCCCGAGCACGACATCGGACTCCTCGCCGAGGGCGGACAGCATGATGATGAACGTCGCACTGACGGCGCGGATCCGCCGGGCCGCCTCGAAGCCGTCGATGCCGGGGAGGTTGATGTCGAGCGTCGTGATGATCGGCTCGTGCTCGGCGACCGCGGCGACGCCCTCCAGGCCCGTGCCGGCGAGCACCGTGCGGAATCCGGCGGAACGGAACACCTCGTCGAGCAGGGAGCGGACGTCCGGATCATCCTCGATGATGACCGCGGTCTTCGTGTCGTCTTCAGTCATGCTCTTCCCTGCGCTCGGTCGTCTGCATCATATCGATATGCTCGCGACACGCGTCCGGCGGCCGATCCTTTCGGCGGCGTTCCCACCGGCCACAGAACCCCGTCTCAGCGGACGGTCGCGCGAGTGATCGTCACGACCCGAGGCGCATCGGCGTCGAGCTCTTCCGCGGAGAGGTCATCGGCGCCGGCGCCGACCGGGCGCTCCAGCTCGATATCCCACCAGGCATCGGCGAGCTCCTCGGCCATGCCGCGCCCCCACTCCACCACGACGACGGATCCGGGCACGTCGACGTCGAGATCGTCCAGCTCGGCGGCGGATCCGAGCCGGTACGCGTCCATGTGCACGAGCGGGGCACGGCCGACCAGGGACGGGTGCGTGCGGGCGATCACGAACGTCGGGCTCTGCACCGGGCCGCGCACGCCGAGCCCCTCCGCCAGCCCGCGCGTGAACGTGGTCTTGCCCGCGCCGAGCGGACCGGTGAGGATCAGCACGTCGCCCGCGACCAGGTCGGATCCGATCCGCCGGCCGAGCTCCTCCATGGCCTCGGCCGTACGGATCTCATGACAGCCCGCGAGGTCATCCAGCGCGGTCACGACACGCTCCGGCGCGGCACACGCGGGCCGATCCTCGTCACGATCTCGTAGTCGATCGTGTCGGCAGCGTTCCCCCAGTCCCGAGCGGAGGGCACCCCGAGCGTGGGGTCGCCGAACAGCACCACCTCGTCGCCCACGGCGACCGGATCGTCTCCGACATCGACCAGGAACTGGTCCATCGCGATGCGGCCGGCGACCGTGTACCGGCGGCCGCCGATCTGCACCGGACCGCGCCCGGACGCTTGCCGCGGCACGCCGTCCGCGTAGCCCAGCGGGACCAGCGCCAGCGTGGTCTCCGACTCGGTGCGGTGCGTGTAGCCGTACGACACGCCCGTGCCCGCGGGCACCCGGCGCACGGCCGCGACCGCGCCGCGCAGCGTCATCGCGGGGCGCAGTCCAAGATCGCTCGGGCTGCGGTCGTCGAACGGACTGACGCCGTACAGGCCGATCCCGATGCGCACCGCGTCGAGCCGGGTCTCAGGCAGGTCGATGGCCGCAGCCGTCGCGGCGAGGTGGCGCATCTCAGGGTGGATCCCGTTCGCCCCGGCCTCGGCGCACGCCTCCTCGAAGGCGGCGAGGGCGGCGCGGTCGTCCTCGGGCGAGGTGTTGGACACATGGCTGAACAGGCCGACGATGCGCACACGGCCGATCCGCTCGAGACGCGCGGCTTCGGCGAGCAGGCGAGAGCGGTCGGCGGGCGCGATGCCGTTGCGGCTCAGGCCCGTCTCGAACTTGAGGTGCACCCGGACCGGATCCGATCCACGGCTGGCTTCGGCGGCGGCGAGCAGCTGCTCGAGGCTCGAGATGCCCAGGTCGAGGCCGCTCGCGGCGGCGTCATCGAAGCGGCGGCCGGGGGCGTGCAGCCATGCCAGGATCCTGGCGTTGATGCCCTGGCGGCGCAGCTCGAGCCCCTCCTCGACCGTGGCGACGCCGAGGCTGCCGGCGCCGCCTGCGAGCGCGGCGACCGCGGCGTCAGCCGCACCGTGGCCGTAGGCGTTCGCCTTGACGACACCGATGACCTCGACGCCCGTCAGCCGGCGCAGGTGGCGGGTGTTGTCGCTGATCGCGTCGAGGTCGATCGTGGCCTCGCGGAACGGGGCGGTCATGCCTGGTCCTCCCCCGTCGCACGAGCCTCCGCCACCACGTACGCCGCGGCGAGGCCCGCATCGTGCGTAAGGGAGAGGTGCAGCGTAGTGATGCCGCGCTCCGCGACAGCGGCCTGGGTGCTGCCGCTCAGCACGAAGTACGGCCGGCCCGACGGCTCCGACGCGATCTCGATCTCGATCCAGTGCACGCCGTCGGATCCGCCCAGCGCCTTGATCAGCGCCTCCTTCGCCGCGTACCGCGCGGCGAGCGACGGCAGCCGCAAACCCTGCTCCGACGGCGCGAACAGCCGCTGCATCAGACGGGGCGTGCGGGTGACGGTCCGCTCGAACCGCGGGATGTCCACGAGGTCGATGCCGGTGCCGATGATCACCGATTCAGCCTACCTGGCGGGATCCGCGGGGCCGGATCCGTCAGCGGTCCACCGGCAGGCGAGTGGAACGAGGCCTTTATCCCCTGCCTGCGGCCGTTTGGCGGCAGATCGGCCAGATGGCGGGAGTGTCACGGGGATATCTCCAGCCATCCGGGATTTCTCCCGCCACATGTCCGCCGGCGTCCGGACGCACGTTCGTCCTCCACAGCGAGGCGGCATCGGGTGTTCCGCACGGATCCAGTGATCGACCGACCGGAGCAAGGCGGGATCCGCAACGATCGGGTGCATGACGGATCCGGTCCAGCTGCTGAGGGAGCGCCATGTCGCTCGCGGGTCTGAGCTCTCGCCGTTCGGGTGCACCCGGAAACTCCTGGCGGCCGCGGCCGATCGCGGCGAGATCCGAAGGATCCGACCGGGCGTGTATGCCTCGTGGACGGCATCGTCGGATGTGGTCGCCGCTGCCGCGCACGGTGGCGCGCTCACCTGCGCCCGCGCGCTCAGCGCACACGACGTCTGGACCCCGGGCGACGACGAGCGCCCACACGTCTGGCTGGGCGCCGGAGGGCGGACGCACGAGCACCCGTCGTGCGCCTGTCTCGTTCATTACAGCGCAGGACCCATGCGGCTCGGAGTGGCCGACCTGGAGCATGCGCTGGTGCACGCGTTCCATTGCCACGGCGACGAACTCTTCTTCGCCGCGTTCGAGTCCGCCTGGAACAAGCGCCGGCTCGGATCCGAGGCGCGCCGCCGCATCCGCGCGGGTCTTCCCGCGTCAGCCCGCTGGCTGGTGGATCTCGCTCGTCCCGACGCGGAAAGCGGGCTCGAGTCCATCGTCCGGCTGCGGCTGCATCTGCTCGGGATCCGCGTGGAGTGCCAGGTGCGGATCCCCGGGGTCGGAAGGGTCGATTTCGTGGTCGAGGGCAGGGTCATCCTCGAGGCCGATGGTAAGGACAACCACGATGGATCCGGGCATCGTCACCGGGATCTGCAGCGTGACGCGGCCGCGTCACGACTGGGCTTCGAGACCCTGCGCTTCGACTACGCGATGATCATCCATCACTGGGAGACCGTCGCGGCCGCGATCCTGGCAGCTCTCACCCGCGCGCACGCCTGATTGTCGGAACGGGGCGACAAGCCCGCCGAGCCAGCTCGACGAGGGCGGCGGATCCGCTCGCGTCGGGCCAGATGGCTGGAGATCTTCCGGATGGCGGGAGAAGAAGCACCGGATCCCCCGCCATCCGGGCAAACTCCCGCCATGTGTCCCGGCCAGCCCCTGTGGAGCATGCGGGCCATGGAGCGTGCCGGCCGCGGCACATGCCCGACCGAGCCTCACTCCACGGTGACGGACTTGGCGAGGTTTCGGGGCTGGTCCACGTCCAGGCCCTTCGCGGTCGCGAGGGCCATCGCGAAGATCTGCAGCGGCACGACCGCGAGGATCGGCTCGAACAGCGCGCCTGCGAGCGGGATCCGGATGACCTCGTCGGCGAACGGCAGCACGGCCGCGTCGCCCTCCTCGGCGATCACGATCACGCGTGCGCCGCGGGCGCGGATCTCCTGGATGTTGGAGACGACCTTGGCGTGCAGCAGGGCCGAGTGCCGCGGCGACGGCACCAGCACGAACACCGGCTGGCCGGGCTCGATGAGCGCGATCGGGCCGTGCTTGAGCTCACCGGCGGCGAAGCCCTCGGCGTGGATGTAGGAGATCTCCTTGAGCTTGAGCGCACCCTCCAGCGCGATCGGGTAGCCCACGTGACGGCCGAGGAACAGCACGGAGCGGGTGTCGGCCATCCAGCCGGCGAGCTGCGTGACGTGCGCCTGCTCCTCGGTCAGCACCTCGGAGATCTTGGCCGGCAGCGCCTCGAGCTCGGCCACGGCTGCCGCGCCGTCGGCCGCGGAGAGCGTCTCGCGCACCCGGCCCGCGTGCAGGCCGAGCAGCAGCAGCGCCGTGATCTGCGCGACGAAGGCCTTGGTCGATGCGACCGCGACCTCGGGACCGGCGTGCGTGTAGACGACCGCGTCGGACTCGCGCGGGATGGTCGCGCCCTGCGTGTTGCAGATCGAGAGGGTGCGCGCACCGCGCTCGCGGGCGTACTTGACCGCCATGAGCGTGTCCATGGTCTCGCCGGACTGACTGATCGACACGACCAGCGTGTTCGCGCCGATCACCGGGTCCCGGTAGCGGAACTCGTGAGCGAGCTCGACATCGACGGGCACCCGGGCCCACTGCTCCAGCGCATACTTGCCGACCATGGCCGCGTACGACGCGGTGCCGCAGGCCGTGATGATGATGCGGTCGATGCCGCGGAACAGGTCATCGGATCCGTCCAGCTCCGGAATCACGACGGCGCCGTCCCGCACCCGGCCGCGGATCGTGTTGGCGACGGCGTCGGGCTCCTCCGCGACCTCCTTGGCCATGAAGCTCGGCCAGCCGCCCTTCTCGGCGGAGGTGGCGTCCCAGGAGACCTCGAACGGCTCCGGGGTCACCGTGTTGCCCGCGAAGTCCGTGACCGTGACCTCGGACGGCGTGATCGCGACGATCTCGTCCTGGCCGATCGCGAGCGCACGACGGGTGTGCTCGACGAAGGCGGCGACATCGGATCCGAGGAAGTTCTCTCCGTCGCCGAGGCCGATCACGAGCGGCGAGTTGCGGCGCGCGGCGACGACGAGGCCCGGCTCGTCCTGGTGCACGGCGAGGAGTGTGAAGGCACCCTCGAGGCGGTTCACGACGGCACGGAACGCCTCCTGGAGATCACCCGTGCGGCGGTACTCGCGGCCGACGAGAGCGGCGGCGACCTCGGTGTCGGTCTCGCTGCGGAACGTCACGCCCTCGGTCTCGAGCTCGGCGCGCAGGGCAGCGAAGTTCTCGATGATGCCGTTGTGGATCAGTGCCAGCTTGTCGTCGTCGGCGAGGTGCGGGTGCGCGTTCGCATCGGTCGGTCCGCCGTGCGTGGCCCACCGGGTGTGCCCGATGCCGGTGCTGCCATCGGCGAGCGCGGCGTCCACGAGGGAGTCGCGCAGCATCTGGAGCTTGCCGGCCTTCTTGCGCATGCCGAGTGATCCGGCCTCATCGATGACGGCGATGCCGGCCGAGTCGTACCCGCGGTATTCGAGGCGGGCGAGGCCCGCGAGCAGGATGTCCTGGCTGGGGCGCGGCCCCACATATCCGACGATTCCACACATGCGTTCCAGGGTAGGGCCGCTGTTTTGCGCAGGCCCCATACGAAACCCGGCTGGATCCGGTTCCCCCGGAGTATTCAGACCGTTGCGGCTCGGCGTACCTTGCGCGGCGACGGAAGCCCGGCCAAGGAGAACGCGCGGCGAAGGCCCGCTGCGTCCGAGAACCCCGCGTGCTCGGCGATCTCCGCGAGGCCCAGACCAGTGTGGTCCTCGTCGCGCAACAGCTCTCTGGCGAGCTCCACTCTGATCCGTCGAAGTTCGTCGGCCGGGGCGCTGCCCTCGGCCGCGAACAGGCGCTGCAGCTGTCGCACCGAAAGGTGCATGTCCCGGGCGAGGGCGGACACGCCGAATCCGCGCTCGGATCTCCGCACGAGCATCACTGAGCGCGCCCGGTCGATCCGCGAGATCCTTCCTGTGCCGGCGGGGCGAGGAGCAGCCTCGACGAGCACGCCGAACGCCATCTCGACGACCAGTCGCTCCACCAGGTGATCCGTGGTCACGGCAGGCTCGGAGTGCCCGGTCAGCAGCGACTCCAGAAACGCCTGGAGCCCGCGCACCAGGGCGCTCGGCGGGATCACCTCCCCCGGCGCACGCAGCTCCGACTCGATCTCCGCGAGCGCGTGCCAAGGCACCCACACGCACGTCACGGCGCCGGATCCGGACGCAACGATCTGGGTGACGCGATGCGGATGCAGGAAGCACAGCGCCCCCGGCTGCACCTCTTGCGCCGGCCCTTCCCCCCGCGCGACCGTCAGCGGCATCTCAGCGGTCATCAGCACGGCCGTCTCACCGCCGCCGGAGGGCTGCGCAGGCCACGACCACTCCGCAGATTCCCGCGCATGCTGACGCGTCACCAGCACATCGCGGAAGCTCCGCGCGGCGAGCGCAGGCTCGTATCCCGCCCCCGGCGCGTGCGCAGCGGCACGGGCATCTCGAACGTTCCCCATCGTCGACCTCCCACAGGTCCCGCGGGTGCAACTCCCCAGCCGCACAGGCCCGCGTCAAGGACACTCTACGCGACGAATCGCGTCACGGCGATCATCTTTTTGCGACGGATCCGGGCTGTGTCAGAGCTTGCGCAGCAGCACCGACTCCACGGCGTGCGAGGCACCCTTGTTGAGCACGAGGGTGGCGCGGTGCTTCGTGGGCATCACGTTCTCGATGAGGTTCGGCAGGTTGATCTCGTTCCAGTACCCCATCGCGGTGGTGACCGCTTCCTCGTCGGTGAGGTGTGCGAAGACGTTGAAGTACGACGACGGGTTCGTGAAGGCGCCCTGGCGCAGGGCGAGGAAGCGGTCGACGTACCACTGCGCGATGTGGTCGAGCTCGGCGTCGACGTAGATCGAGAAGTCGAACAGGTCGCTCACGGCGACGTCGTTCGGGGCGGGCGGCGGCTGCAGCACGTTCAGGCCCTCGACGATCACGACGTCGGGCCGGCGCACCACGACGTGCGCGTCGGGCACGATGTCGTAGCGGATGTGCGAATAGAAGGGTGCGCGCACCTCGGCGGCGCCGCTCTTCACCTTCGTGAGGAACTCGATCAGCGCGCGCCGGTCGTACGACTCCGGGAAGCCTTTGCGGTCCATGATGCCGCGGCGCTCGAGTTCCGCGTTGGGGTACAGGAAGCCGTCGGTGGTGACCAGCTCGACCCGTGGCGTGCCCGGCCAGCGGCTCATGAGCTCACGCAGCAGTCGGGCGATCGTCGATTTGCCGACCGCCACGGATCCGGCCACGCCGACGACGAAGGGCGTGGTGTCGTCATCCTCACGGAGGAACTGGTTGGTCGCCTCGCCGAGGCGCTTGGTCGAGGTGGCGTACAGGCTCAGCAGGCGGCTGAGCGGCAGGTAGACCTCCTTCACCTCGGTCGGGTCGAGCCGGTCGCCGATGCCTCGGATCTCGACGACCTCGGTCTCGCTGAGCGGCTGGTCGAGGTCGGCGGCGAGGCGCGCCCAGTCCGCGCGGTCGATGCGACGGTACGGCGACAGCGACGGCAGCGTCTGCGGCGCGAGGGGATCGGAGCTCACGGGCTCCATCGTATCGGCGCCTGACGCGGGCTCCGGAGTCGGTGATCCACCGATAGCGCACGATCAGAAAGAGACCGCGTTCGATCAGACCGCGACCCAGCGACCAACGGACTCACAGCAAAACGCCAGCCTGGCGGGGTAGGCCGCGCCGTCGGGAGTTTCCCGAACTGTCGTCGGTGCTTTCACCGGGTCGGCTCCTTCCCCACAGGTGCCGCATCCGTCCCCAACACCGGAGGTATGTCTTGGAAGAATCCACTAAGTCCACCAGCGGCATCAGCCGTCGCACCCTCGTGAAGGGCGCCGCGTGGTCGGTGCCCGTCGTCGCCGCTGCGATCGCTGTTCCCGCCCAGGCCGCCTCGCTGCCGCAGGGCGTGGATGTGTCCGTCACCGGCGCCTGCGCAGGCAACTACGACTTGTCGGTGCTCACCGCCCTCGTCGGTGCCGGAACCGTCGGACTTGTTCAGACCCTGGTCCTGCAGCCCCTTGGCCTCACGCCGAACCCGCGTCGGACGTTCACGATCACCGCCCAGCAGGGCACCATCCCGGCGGGTACGCGCTTCCAGCTCGACTACCCTGCGCTGATCAACCTGAACCTCGGCACGCTCAACAACATCCTGACCGCGGCCGCGCTCAACGTCGTCAGCACGGGCAACACTTCCGCGGTCTTCACCACGAATGCGGCGATCCCCCAGGGCAGCTCGATCTCGTTCAACGTCGCCGGCGCGATCCCGACCGCCGACCTCGGCGTCGCGTCGACCGTCACGCTGACGCTGCTCGACACGGATCACCCGAACCCGGCGCCCGGTGGCCCGAACTCCGCGTCCATCTCCAGCCTCGCCGCCGCGGCCGTGAGCCTGGCTCCGGTCTTCGCCGGCACGCTCGCCGTCCAGCTCTGCTGACGTTAGATTCGGATTCATGACGCTGAGCCCTGTCGAGATCGCTGTGCTGTTCTCGACAGGGCTCAGCGCGTTCGTGTTCGCGCTCTCGGGCGCGACCAAACTGGGGCGCACGGATACGACCCTCGCCGCCATGACCGCGCTGCACGTACCTGCGCTGCTGCGGCGGCGCATCGTGGCCGGAGCACTCCCGTGGGCAGAGCTCCTGCTGGCGCTGCTGCTGATCGTGACCGCCGGACCGCTGCGCAGCCTGTTCGCCGCGCTGGCCGCGGTCGCGCTCGTCTTGTTCAGCGGACTCTTGATCGGAGTGCTCCGCCGCGGCGAGCAGGCCTCCTGCGGATGCTTCGGCACGCTCTCCGCCGAAGACACCATCACCTGGTGGGCGGTCGTCCGCAACGCATTCCTCGTCGTCTGCGCTGTCGCGATCGCGGTTCTCGGCGCGGCCAGCGCTCCGTTCTTCGCCGCACTCGCGGGGCTGCCCATATCCGCCGTGCTGACTCTCGTCGTGCTCTGGCTCGTCACCGCCGTCATCGTGCTCATCCGTACGATCGTGGTGCTCCATCACCGCCCGACGGGCACCGACGTCGGCCCTGCACCGGTGGAGGCCCAGGACGCGGTGGCGGGCATGGGCGACCCCATCCCCGCCACCGAGGTCGTGTCGATCGACGGCCGCACGCGCCAGCTCCGCACGATCTCCCTGGTCGCGCCCACCGTGCTGCTCTTCCTCAGCGCCGAGTGCTCTTCCTGCCGCGAAGCCGCCGCCCGGATCCCGGACTGGCAGGCTGCCCTCGGCCCCGTGCAGATCCGTGTGATCACCTCATCCGATCCCTCTGCGTTGCGCGAGCGTCTTCCGGAGACCACCGGCATCGCCTATTTCGGCAGCGCGGCGACGAAGCAGGCGCTGGCCGTCCCCGGTTCTCCGTCGGCGGTGCTGATCGGAGCCCGCACGAGCCCGGTGGTCGGCTCCCCCGTGGTCCGCGGCGTCGCGGAGATCGATGCCCTCGTGCGAAGCATCGCTGCCGCCCGCACCTGACCGGCGCCGGCGCCGCGGATCGCCTCGTGGTTCACACGTACCGAGTAGTCTTCGTCCGTGCGTCTCGGAGTGCTCGACATCGGATCCAACACCGTCCATCTGCTCGCGGCCGATGTGCATCCCGGTGGCAGGCCGCTGGCGACCACGAGCGCTCGCTCCGTGCTGCGTCTCATGCGCTTTCTCACCCCATCAGGCGCGATCAGCGACGAGGGCGTGCAGGCCCTTGAGTCCGCAGTACGGCAAGCGCGCGCGATCGCCGAGAAGGAGAACGTCGACGCCCTTCTCGCCACCGCGACGAGCGCCGTCCGCGAGGCGGCGAACGGCGCCGAGGTGATCGCCCGGGTCGAGGCCGCACTCGGGCAGCCGCTGCAGGTGCTCGACGGCGAGACCGAGGCCCGGCTGACGTTCCTCGCGGTGCGTCGCTGGTTCGGTTGGGCCGCCGGGCAGATCCTGTTGTTCGACATCGGCGGCGGATCCTTCGAGATCGCGGCGGGATCCGAGGAGCTCCCCGATATCGCCGCTTCCGTGCCGCTCGGCGCGGGACGCTCGACGCTGATGTTCCTGCCTGACGATCCGCCGGGCGAGGAGGCCGTGGAACGTCTTCGGGAGCACGCTGCCGACGTGTTCGCGCCCGTCGCCGCGCGGTTCTTCGCGCTGCCCCGCCCCGCCCACGTGGTCGGCTCGTCCAAGGCGATCCGATCTCTCGCCCGGCTCGTGGGCTATCAGGCGCCGGGCCCGTCGACAGGCTCAGGGACTGAGGGGTACGAGCGGATGCTCCTGCCGCGTCAGTCGCTCGGATCCTGGATCCCGCGTCTCGCGCGTCTGCCCGCCTCTGCGCGGCAGGAGCTGCCCGGGATCACGCCGGACCGCACGTTTCAGATCGTGGCGGCCGCCGTCGTGCTGCACACCGCGATGACGGCGATGAAGGTGGACGAGCTCGAGGTGTCACCCTGGGCGCTGCGCGAGGGAGTTCTGCTGCGCTACATCGAGGATCGTGCGCACGACGACGGCAGGTGACCTGTCGCCCTCACCCCACTGCCGGCCGAGCCCCTAGCCTGGTGTCATGAATGACGCGACTCACGGACCTGTGGATCCGGCTCCCGCTCCGCAGGAGTCCGCGGAGCCCCTCACCCGCCGCGAGTTGCGTCAGCGCCGGGAAGCCGCTGCCATCGTGGCGGCGTCCCGCCCGCGCCCCGGTTCCGAAAACGATGCGACCTCCGCGGATCCGATGCCCGCGCCCACCGATCCGGCGGCCTCGGCGCCGACCGCGGGACCACCAGGGGGAGCTTCGTTCGGTTCGCTCGCCGGCATGTTCGCGGACACCGCGGTACCGGTGTCGGCGCTGCCGACCGTGCTGACCGTATGCACCGGCAACATCTGCCGCTCGCCGCTCGCCGAGTCACTGCTGCGCACCCGCCTTACCGACCTCGACCTGCGCGTGCACAGTGCCGGCACCCATGCCCTGATCGGGCACGCGATGACGGATCCCGCGCAGCAGCTCGCGCGCGACCGCGGAGTGGACCCCGCAATCGCGCAGGCGCATCGCGCCCGGCTGCTCACGGAACCGCTGCTGGACGACGCCGACCTGATCCTCACGATGACGGCGGATCAGCGAGAGGACGCCGTGCAGCTGCTCCCGCGGCGCCTGCACCGGGTCTTCGCGGCAAGGGAGTTCGCGCGGCTCGCCGCGGGGCTCGACGACGCACGGCTGCGCGCGATCGCCGAGGGCGCAGGCCTGCATCCCCGGGACCGCCTCGTCGCAGTCGTCGAAGCGGTCGCAGACCTGCGGGGAGGATCCATGCCGAAGTCCGAGGACGTGATCGACCCCTATCGCCGCCCGGCAGCGGTGTACGAAGAGTCGGCCGCACAGCTCGTGCCCGCACTGGACGAGGTGGAACGGGTGATTCGCGCCGCACTGGCGTGATCGGCACCCTCTGACGCGCTGAGTCGGTCGCTCTTGCGCAACGGCTTCCCGAAACGGCGCGATCCTCTGCGCAAGACCCGCCATACTGGTCGCGGGGACGATCTCCCCCGGCCTATGTCGTCCGAAAGGGTTCTCTCGTCGCCGTGTCATCCGCCTCCGCCGGCCTCCTGCTGGAATCGCATCTGGGCCTCTCCTCACACCATGCAGGCCTCGTGAGCGCGCGCATTTTCCGCTCGATCCTCGTCACCGCGCATCGTCCGCAGCTGACCACGTGGACCTGGCGCGAAGCCGTGCCCGATGAGCCGCATGCTGCTGTGCTCTTCCCCAGCGGCGAGGCGCCCGACGGATCTCCCCAGCCGATCGCGCGGTTCATTCCGCCGCAGACCGGCGGGAGCATCGAGTGGAGCCGACCGTCCGAGGTCATCGTCGTGTGGGTTCCCGTCGACACCCTGCGGGAGTTCATCCACGACGCGCCGCTGCGCCCGCTCACTCTGCAGCCGACCCCGATGGTCCAGGCGTTCCGCGCATTCACCCTTGCGATCGCACGGAACGCGGAGGACACCACGTCGATCTCGCGATACGCCATCGAGCGTCTGCTGGCCGAGATGGTGTTCGGTGCGCTGCTCGAGGTGTTCGCAGGCAACCTGCCGGAACGCGGACAGGCCCCTCTGACGGATCGCGCGCGCTCCACCATGCTGCTGCATCGGGACGATCCGCAGTTCACGATCGCCGAGCTCGCGTCGGAGCTGCACGTATCGCTGCGCCACCTTCAGCGGGCGTTCGCGAAGCTGGGCACCACACCGGGTGACGCACTGCGGCGTCTGCGTGTCGAGCTCGCGGAATCGCTGCTGCGCAACGCGGACTACGAGGTGCTCTCGATCGAGGAGATCGCGGCGCACTCCGGCTTTTCGAGCGGGCTGCAGCTGCGCCGGGCGCTGCGCGCCGAAGGTCTGCCGTCCCCGACGAGGATCCGCCCGAGCCACTGACCTGCGCCCGACATCGCCGAGGGTTCAGCGTCGGCGCAGCACTCCGGCGTCGACCAGCTTGCCGAGTGCCGCCTGGACCAGCTCGCGCGGCTCGCCGTGCGCCGGCGCCCCGAACTCCGCCACGACGTCGGCGACGATCTCGTCGGCGGTGCGGCCGGCACGCAACGAGTCCCAGATCACCGGCGCGATGCCATCGAGCACGTGCACCCAGCGTTGTGCGAGCACGACGACGCGATCGCCGCAGCGGATGGCGTCGGCCACCGCAGAGAGGTCGAACTCGCGGTTCTCCCCTGCGGGTGCCGGCGCCCAGGCCTCATGCACCCAGGCGTGATCCAGCAGTCGCGGCAGAATCGGCGGCACCGTTGTCGCCTCAGGATAGGTCAGCCGCACCACGCCGCCGATGCGGTCGCAGAGCGCCGCGAGCGTCTGCAGCGGCGTCGGCAGTTCGGCGAGGTAGCTCATCTGCGGGGCGAGTTCGGCGATCGCCTCCGGGAATGGCACCTGCTCGATCACCGGATCCGGCTGCTCGGCGTCGCGGGTGATCAGCACAAGGGCGGTGAGAGCGAGCGGCGCCTCAGGCACGGGATGCAAGCCGGCGGCGTCGGGCGAGATCTGCTCTTTGGGCCGCCCCGCTCGCACGACGGAGAGCGGCTTCCGGTACGGCAGCACGGAGAGCGCCAGGTCCACCGCGATCGTCTCGTCGGAGATGTAGCCGTGCACCGCCCCCAGCGCGCGGCTGAGCGTGGTCTTGCCGCGGCCGGAGGGCCCGACGAACGCGGCGACCCTGCCGGCCGGATCCGCGACGCCGCAGGCGTGGAAGAGGAACAGCTCGCCGCTGCGGCAGCTCAAAGCCGCGAGCGTGACCTGCACGGTGAGCGACTCGGCGAGCACGTCCGGATGCGGCCCGGCGACGACAGGGACTATGGCGCCGGGCTCGATGGTGTCGACGTAGGGAAGGCGAGCGCCGGCCCACGAAGCCCGGATCCCCTCAACCGTGTCGCCAGGGAGGTCGTCGTCGAAGGTCAGCCGGATCCGCACGCCGAACGCACCGACATCGAGCGGCTCGTACCCGGGATGTCGCGACGCGGCATCGTCCGGCGTCATCACGCCGTCTCCGCGGTCTCCCGACGACGAGAGCTCTCGCTGCGGACCGGGCCCGACGGCAGTTCCTGCTCGTCGTTGCGGTAGTAGTCGCCGTGGTACTGGTAACCGTAATACGCGGCACCGCTGCCGCGGCGCGGGATGCGGTTCAGCACCAGGCCGAGCGCACGCGCGCCCGCACGCTCGAGGTTGCCGATGGCCTTGCCCAGCACCTCGTACGTGGTCTTGCCCACGGTGCTCACGATGATCGCACCGTCCGCGCTGTGCGCAAGCACGGCAGCGTCAGTGACGGGGATGAGCGGCGGGGCGTCGATGATGACGATGGCCTCGCGGGCGATCGACTTCAGCAGTTCCCGCATGCGGGCGGATCCGAGCACCTCGCTCGGATTCGGCGGAACCTTGCCTGCCGTGACCACGAGCAGCTGACCGTTGCCGAAGCGCTGGGCGACCTCGGCGATCGTCGCCCGGCCCGCGAGCACATCGGAGATACCGGCGCCCTTGGGCAGGCCGAAGACGGTATCGATCATGGGACGACGCAGGTCGCCATCGATGAGCACGACCGGCTGCCCGCTCGAAGCCAGGGTGACCGCGAGGTTCGAGGAGATCGTCGACTTGCCGTCGCCAGGCAGCGGGCTGGTGACCACGATGATGCGCGGCGGGTTGTCGACATCCATGTACTGCAGGTTGGTGCGCAGCTCGCGCATGGCCTCGCCGATGCCGAAGAGGTGCGCACCGTCGCTGCCCTGCCTGGTGCCGCCATCGAAGGGCAGCAGGCGGTTGTCGGCGGTGAACGTCTTCTCTTCGGGGATCGTGCCGACGACCGGCTTGCCGGTCTCGCGCTCCACCTGCTCGACGGAGCGGATCCGACGGTCGAGGGTGTAGCGCAGCAGTCCGTACCCGACCGCCAGGGCGAGGCCGATCAGGGCTCCGAGTGCGAGTGCGAGCTTGGTGTTGGGTGATGACGGCGCATCCGGCAGGCGCGCAGAGTCGATCGGGCTGAGGAAGACAGCGCCCTTCTTCGCGGGATCCGCGGTCTCGAGGCGATTGACCTCCGCGCCCATCGAACGCACCCACGCCTCGGCGACGTCGCGGGCGCTCTCGGGCGAGGACGCTTCGGCCGTGACCTTGAGCGTCGTGGTGTCGACGGTGTTGGCGACGGTGACCTGCTTGACGAGCTTGTCCGGCGTGGTCTCGAGGTTGAGATCCTTGATCACGCCGTCCGCAACCGCGCGCGACTGACCGAGCGCGACGTAGGTCTTGACGCGTCCCGAAGTCAGGGAGTTGCCGAGCATCGCGGAGCTGAGATTGCTGTCACCGGTGTCGCCGGCTGTGTTGGCCTGCACGATCGCGGACGCGTCGGCGGTGTAGACCTTCGGCTGCAGCAGCGTCCAGCCGAAGGCGACGACGACGCCGAGGAGCGTGATCAGGACCATTCCGAGCCAATGGGCACGGAAGACCCTCAGATACTCACGCAGATCCATGTCGGCGACTTCCCCTCGCTCGGTTCACCCAGCGGAGGGCGACATTCCAATGACTTCTCGATGTTATCGGAAGGCCCAAGCGGACGCGACACGCGCGCGCTCGGCTGGAAGGCATGATGGATCCATGAGCCCCGAGGCCTCCCCCGCGCCGTCCCGTCCGCTGTGGCGACGGGTCACGGGCAGCTTCCTGTTCCAGATGTGCGCCGCGTTCGTCGTGCTCGGATTGATCCTTTCTTTCGTCGCCAAGCCCTACTGGGTGCCGTCCGGATCCATGGAGCAGTCGCTGCAGGTCGGCGACCGCGTGCTCGTGAATCGCCTCGCTTACGTCGGCGGGGCACAGCCGCACACCGGCGACATCGTCGTGTTCGACGCGGGAGCCGCCTGGGACAGCGCCCCGGCGTCCGCGGGGAGTCCGCTCGGGGCGGCCTTGCGCTGGATCGGCGAGGTGACCGGCTTCGGCCCGTCCGGGCCGCACACCCTCATCAAGCGCGTGATCGCGGGCCCTGGCCAGACTGTGCGCTGCTGCAGCTCCGACGGCCGTTTGATCGTCGACGGGAAGCCCTTGGACGAGCCGTACGTCTTCCAGGACTTCGCGTTCCATCCCCGCGCACTGGACTGCACCACCCCCTCGATGTCGCAGCGCTGCCTGCCCGAGGTCACCGTGCCTGCGGGCTCCTACCTCGTGCTCGGCGACCATCGATCGAACTCGTCGGATGGCGCCGCACAGTGCCGCGGCCGCACCACCCCCGACGCCGGCTGCTGGCGCTGGGCGCGCTCGGAGGACATCGTGGGCAAGGCGGTCGTGATCCTCTGGCCGGTCACCCGCTGGTCCGGGTTGTAACCTCCGCGAGCCCCCTGGCGATTCCGGTTCGTCGGCGCTGCGGAGCACCGATTCTGGCGTCGGGAAACCAACGATCGGATGGCGCGGAATGACCTTTCCTGGCGCGTTCTGATCGACTAGAGTCGCATCATTCGCGCAGGTCGTCTGCGCTCCTCTGCCCGACTGGGAACGGCAGAGGCGTCGGGATGTGGGATCTCGACGGTGGACGGCACCGAGGGGTCGGTCGCGCGAATTCTCCGTTCGTGGTCCGCGAGCGGCACTGGGGAAGCACTGGGGAAGGACAATGGCGCACTGGGGACTGCGTATTGCTATGGCTCGAGGAGCCACCGCATGACCTCCATGAAGGAGGCACTGGGCCTCGCAAGCCCTGGCATGTTCATGCCGCTGCCGACGCTGCAGACGAGTGACACCGTCATGGCCGACGCCGCGACAGCTCCGCGAGCATCCGCCGCGCTCCTGCGTCGGCGGGAATGGGAGCACCGCTTTCGCGAGCGCTTGCTGCTCAGCGACACCGTGACGGTGCTCAGCGCCGTCGTCGTGAGCGCTGTCATCGAGATGGGCGGGGGCGCGGCAGCATCCGATGTCGTCCTCCGCGGCATCCTGCTGGCGACGGTCTGGACGGTGCTGCTCTGCACACTGCGCACGCGCGACGCGGCCTTGTTCCGCAGAGGCGCCGAGGAGGCGAGGGCCCTGGCGATGGCCACCGCTCTATCCTTCGGCATCGTCGCCATGGCGGCGGTCCTGCTCGGGTCGGAGGCCATGCGGCCGACGATCCTCGCGGGCCTGCCGCTCGGCCTGGCAGCACTGCTGCTCGGTCGTCTCGTGTGGCGCAGCCGTCTCCAAACGCTCCGCCGGAGCGGGCGCTTCGCGTCTCGCACGCTCGTCGTGGGCAACCGCGCCGACGTCGAGTGCGCGATCCGCGCTCTGCTCCCGGCGGAGAGATCCGGCTACATGGTCGTTGGGGCGACCCTGCTGGATGGGAACGCGCGCGATCTCCTCATCGGAGACGTGCGGATCCCGGTATTCGGCAACGCGATCACGGTAGGGACCGTGGCCGCGCAGCTGAGCACCGACACAGTCGTCCTGGCGACACGTCCGGCTGGGGATCCGGACTTCGTCAAGCGACTGAGCTGGGGGTTGGAGGGCACGGCCACTGAGCTCGTGCTCTCCAATCACCTGCCCGAGGTCTCGCGCGCCCGCCTGAGGTTCTCCCGCGTGGAGGGCCTCCCGCTCATCCGCGTTCGGATCCCGCACTACGACGGGCCGGATCGAATGCTCAAGCGGATCGTGGACGTCAGTGTGGCGTCGTTGGCGCTGATCCCGATCGCGCTGCTCGCACCGGCCATCGCACTTCTCGTCAAGCTCGACTCGCCCGGCCCCGTGTTCTTCTTCCAGGAGCGGGTCGGCCGAGATGGCCGGACGTTCCGGATGGTGAAGTTCCGTTCCATGAGCACGGACGCAGAGAGCCGTCTCGCGGACCTGTCCGTACAGAACGAGGGATCCGGCCTGCTGTTCAAGATGAAGGCGGATCCGCGCGTGACGCGCGTCGGACGAGTACTGCGCAAGCTGTCGCTGGACGAGCTGCCGCAGTTCTGGAACGTCCTGATCGGCGACATGAGCGTGGTCGGCCCCCGACCGCCGCTGCCGCGAGAGGTCATCGGCTACGAGAAGGACGTGTTCCGGCGCCTCTACGTCAAGCCGGGCATCACCGGCCTCTGGCAGGTCTCGGGGCGCAGCGACCTTTCATGGGAGGAGAGCGTGCGCCTCGATCTGCGCTACGTGGAGAACTGGTCAGTCGCCGACGACCTGCACATCATGTGGCGCACGGCGAAGGTGATGATCCAGCCTCACGGAGCGTATTGAGAGACCTGCGGGCGCCGACGGCGCCCGCAGCAAGCTGGGCCCGCGGCGAGGGCCTCCCGTCGCCGTCACGTGCTCTTCCTCCCCCAGAGCATGGCGAACCCCTGGTCGCGGGTCCTTGGGCATGAGAGCATCTGAGCAGCACCCCGTGATTCGGGAGGTCGCGGGCCTGGGGAGAACGGTCCGCAGCGGCCGACGGGAGGCGACAGCGATGTCAGACGAAGCACGGGGAACACGGATCGCGCCCGCGATGAGGGTCACCATCGGGGTGGTCGGCGTGCTCGTCGCCGCAGGGGCTGTGACCGCGATCGTGCTGACAGGCGTGGGCGGCACCGGCGCCGATAGAGCTGCCACGGCCGCACCGCAGAGCACATCCGGTCCGCTGCCCGGTGCGACCCCGGCGTCCGGGTCCGAGGTGCCGCCGCCCCCCGCGACCCCGCTGAGCGCGATGCCCCCGGCGAGCGCGGGCGAAGCAGGACCCCTGATCAGCGCGCCCCTGCCGGGATCGGGGTCGCTGGACGGAGGTCTGGTCGATGGGTTCCCCGCAGAGGTCGCCGGACCCGCCGCCGGTTCAACTGTGCGCTCGAGCTCCATCGCCACGCAGGACACGGTCATGCAGGTGACGCTCTCCGCCCTCTCCTCAGCCTCCCAGGACGAGGTGCGCGGCGAGTTCCGCACGCGCTGGGCTGCGGCGGGGATGCGGGAGCAGCAGACCGCGGACGGGACCATGACCTTCACGGGCGCCTACGAATCGCTCACCCTGAGCTTCGGCTCCTCGGGCACGGGCACGCTTTACACCGTCTTCGGCGTCTTGCGGACGCAGTGAGACCGCCGTGTACATCTCGTTCAGCAACAAGCCCAAGCCGCCCGCGGATCCGGCGCGCACCGCGACCCGGCCCGGTGTGCCCACCGTCTCATCGACAGTCATCGCCTTCGGGATCGTGTCGATGCTCACCGATATCTCGTCCGAGTCGATCACCGCGGTGCTGCCGCTCTACGTCACGACCTACCTCGGCCTGTCGACCATCGCATTCGGCTTCCTCGACGGCCTGTACCAGGGCGTGAGCGCCCTGGTACGCATCGCGGGCGGATACACCTCCGACCGACTGGGGCGGCCGAAATGGGTGGCCTTCGTCGGCTACGCGATCGCCGCGATGGCCCGGGTGGGGCTGCTCTTCGCCTCCGGGTTCACGGCGCTCACGATCGTGATCTCGGCCGACCGCCTCGGCAAGGGCATCCGTACCGCTCCGCGCGACGCGGTCATCACCGCGTCTTCCCGCCCCGACAACCTCGGGACGTCGTTCGGGGTGCACCGCACCCTGGACAACATCGGCGCCGCCGTCGGGCCGCTGCTGGCCTTCCTCATCCTGCTGCTGATCCCGAACGGATACGGCACGATCTTCCTCGCCTCCCTGGCTTTCGCCGTGATCGGCGTGATGATCCTCGGGCTGTTCGTGCCGGACGTGCGCACCGCGCCCGAGCGCGGAGAGACGGCCGCAGCCATGACGGCTGAGCACTCAGGCCGCTTCGCGGCGCGACCGCGGTTCGACTGGGCGACGATCACCTCGGGTCCGATGCGGCGTGTGCTCGCGGCAGCAGGAATCCTCGGGCTGCTCACCATCGGGGATGGTTTCGTGTACCTGGTGCTGCAGGCACGCAGCGACTTCGCGGCCCAGTGGTTCCCGCTGATGTATGTGGGCACGAACATCGCGTTCCTCGCTCTGGCGATCCCGCTGGGCAGGCTGTCCGACCGGATCGGCCGCGCCCGAGTGTTCGTGTTCGGCCACCTCGGCCTGCTCGCCGCGTACCTCGTGGCCGCGCTGCCGATGCAGGACATCGCGGCGACTCTGCTCTGCCTGCTGTTCCTGGGCGCCTTCTACGCCGCGACCGACGGGGTGCTCGCCGCGCTCGCCGCCCAGCTGACGACCCCGGAGACGCACGGCACGGGCATCGCCGCAGCACAGACCGTCGTGGCGGTCAGCCGCTTCCTCTCCGCCTCCGGCTTCGGTCTGCTCTGGTACGCCCTCGGGCGGGAGGCGTCGCTCTACCTGGTCGCCGGTGTGCTGCTCGTGGCGATCCCGGTGATCGCCCTGCTGCTGCGGCCACACCTCTCCGCCCCGCACGGTGAGACACCGGATCAGGCCATCGACGAGTCCGCGGCGGGGCCGGAGCACGAAAGCCCACCGTCATGAGCACGCGACTCAAATGGCTGCTCATCGTCGTCGTGTCGGTGCTCGCGCTGGGCGCGACCACCGCGGTGGGAGTCTCGGCGTGGACGCAGTACCAGCGCGAGCAGGACGCTCCCTCCACTGTCGGCACAGCCACGCCAGGCGCCGCGCCCACCGGAGCCAGGATCGTCTTCCGCAACACGGCGACCGGGCAGGGATACGGACATGTCGCGGTCGTGCCGCTCTCGGATCCAGCCGGGGCACGCAGCATCCTTGACGCGACGTGCGATCGGGTCGCCGCGACAACGCGGAACCTGTCTTGCCTCTCCTCTGAGCGCAGCATCACCCCCACGTACTCGGCGCGCATCTACGACGCGTCGGGGGCGGAGCAGCGCACCGAATGGGCGCTACCCGGCGTCCCGAGTCGCACCCGGTTCTCTCCTGACGGCACGATGGTCGCCACGACGTCATTCGTCAGCGGTCACGCTTACGCCGCGATCGGCTTCTCCACCGACACCGAGATCCGACGCGTCTCGGACGGAGAAGCAGCGCCGGCGCTCGAGACGTGGACCCTGCTCATCGATGGGCAGCCGAGCGCACCTGCGGACCGCAACTTCTGGGGCGTCACGTTCATCGACGACAACACCTTCTACGCGACGGTCGGCATGACGACCGTCGGGCGCACCTACCTGGTGAAGGGCGACATCGCGGCGCGGACCCTGACGTCGGTGCTGGATGCGGTCGAGTGTCCATCGCTCTCCCCCGACGGCGCCCGCATCGCGTTCAAGCGGGTCACCAGCGGCTCGGGCCCGACCGTGCACTGGACGCCGGCTGTCTACGACATCACCTCGGGAAAGGTGACTGTGCTGAGCGTCGAGAGCCGCAGCGTCGACGACCAGATCGTCTGGCTCGACGACGACACCCTGATCTACGGCATGCCGAACGCGACACCGGGTGACACCGACGTCTGGAAGCTGGCAGCCGACGGGACTGGTGCGCCGACTCCGTTGATCCCGCACGCCTGGTCCCCGACGGTGGTGACGCCTTGACCGCCGCCATGGAAGGCCGCTCCCTCATGAGCGTGATCATCGCCGCACACGACGAGGAGGCTGTGATCGGACGGTGCCTGGACGCACTCTCCCCCACCGTCCAGGGCGTGCGACTGCAGGTGATCGTCAGCGCCAACGGCTGCACCGACGCCACGGCCGAGATCGCGCGCGCGCGCGGGGCACGCGTGGTGGAGCGCGCCGAATCCGGCAAGGCCGACGCGCTCAATGCCGCCGAGAGCGTCGCGAAAGGCTTCCCGCGCGTGTACCTGGACGCCGACATCGTGCCCCCACCGGGAGCGCTGCGCGCGCTCGCGGAGGCGCTTCGGACCAGGCCGGGCGTGCTGGCGACCATGCCAGTCCGCCGTGTCGTCACCACCGGCCGCCCCTGGCCGGTGCGCGCCTATTTCCGGATCAATCAGAAGCTCCCCGTGTTCCGCCTCGGACTGTTCGGCCGCGGTCTCATCGTGCTCTCGGAGCTCGGGCGCGCCCGTTTCCAGGAGTTCCCCGCGCTCACCGCGGACGATCTCTTCCTGGACGCACAGTTCGCCGACGCGGAGAAGAGCGAGGTGGAGACGGTCGTCGTCGAGGTCGAGTCCCCCCGCACCACGGCCGACCTGCTGCGCCGCCTCGTCCGCGTGCGGCGCGGAAACACCGAGATGCGGCGCATCGCCGCGGCGGGAGGCGCGGCCGTACGATCCGCCGACCGCTGGTCCTGGTTCCGCGACGTGGTGCTGCACGATCTCCGCCTGGCACCCGACGCGGTCGCCTACCTCGCGATCACCGTGCTCGCCGGAGTCCGTGCCCGCCGCAGCGCGAGCGACGACTGGGGCCGTGACGCGAGTACCCGGACACCGGCGCCCGCGTCGCCCGAAGAGGTGAGCCCATGAGAATCCATCTCTGCTTCCACGGTATCGGGGTGCCACGTCGCGAACGCGAACCCGGCGAGGGACACTACTGGGTCTCTCAGGATCTCTTCCTCCGCATCCTTGACCTGATTCCCGGCCACGACGACGTCGACCTGAGCTTCGATGACGGCAACCGGTCCGACGTCGAGATCGCGATGCCTGCGCTGGTGGAACGCGGGCTCGGCGCGACGTTCTTCGCGCTCGCCGGGCGCCTGCAGGATCCGGAAAGTCTGGACGCTGCGGCGCTTGCGAGATTGCGCGCAGCGGGGATGCGCATCGGCACACACGGGTGGGCGCATGTGCCGTGGCGCGGTCTGGACGACGCGCAAGCACAGCGCGAGCTCGTGGACGCTCGCACCGCCCTCCAGGCCGCGTCGGGGGCGACGATCCACGACGCCGCGCTCCCGCTGGGGCGCTACGACCGCCGCCTGCTGCACCGACTGCGCACGGCAGGCTACGACCGGGTGTTCACGAGCGACCGGCTGCCTGCCCCGGACCGGTCCTGGTTGAGCCCGCGGTACAGCGTGACGGATGCGGACACCCTGGCCTCGGTACAGGGGATCCTCGCCCACCGACCGGATCCCGGCGACGCCGTGAGACTCGGGAAGAGCCTGCTCAAACGTCTGCGATGAAGTGCAGGAAATGCGTGAAGAATGCGCGGAAATGGCGTGAAGAATGCATGGAAGAAATATTGGAATACTGCGCTCATCGCATACCGGCATACCGGGAGAGTCCTGACAGTTCCGCAGTATACCGCGGCACGCGCCGATACTGGCTTTACCCGTTCGTTATGTTGCAGATCCCCCATCTGCAAGACCCCTTATCGGAATACCGGTTAGTATGCCCTCCCCCACGAATCCCATCCGCACCCGTCTGCGCCCCCGTCGCAGACGACTCAGCCTGATCGCCGCCGGCGCGGCACTCCTCGCGGTCGCCGGCACCATCGCAACCGTGACCGCGGCGAGCGCCGTCCCTGCCGCTCCCCCGGTCGGCGCCTCCGTTGGCATGTTCTCCGACACCATGACACCGACGACCGCCGCCGACTCCGACCGGGTCCCGGTCGAACTCGGTGTCCGCTTCACACCGGAGCATTCCGGCGACGTCACCGCCCTGCAGTACTACCAGGGCCGCCAGACCGACGGCGTCACCGACGCCACACTGTGGTCCTCGGACGGCACCGTGCTCGCGCACACGTCCTTCTCCCCGACCACGACCGTGGGCTGGCGTACCGTCCCGCTGGTCACGCCGGTGAAACTCATCGGGGGACGCGCCTACGTCGCCTCGTACAACGCTCCGCACGGCGGCTATGCGGTCAGCGAAGACAACCTGTCCGATCCGAAGCAGGTGAACGGCTTCGATCTCGCCGCCGACGCGGGCGTCTACCGCTACGGCGACACCTCCACCCTGCCGAAGTCGACATATCGCGGCTCGAACTACCTCGCCGACGTGGTCTTCCGGCGCACCGACGACTCCACCGCAGGATCTCCGTCGCCCACGACCGCCCCGGAGCCGACGCAGACCCCGGAGCCGACGACCACGCCGAGCGCCACCCCCACCCCGAAGCCCACGACCACGCCGACCCCGGAGCCGACGACGACGCCGACCACCCCTCCGGCGTCGAACGCGGGCTGCGTCGGCAGCGCGAACACCCCTGGCGGCACCGACCCGTGGGGCGGCTGCTGGCCGGGCCCGCAGAACACCGGCTACCCGCACGGCCTGCCCGGTGACACCCGCGCGCCCGTGACGCTGACCCCGTACACCGGCCCGACGACCATCACCAGCTGCGGCGTCGTGATCGACTCGAAGATCGTCAACGACACGATCATCGTGCAGGCCGGCAACGGCACGACCTCGAAGGACACGCCCTGCGTGACCATCAAGAACTCGCTCGTGAAGGGCGTGATCTACAGCGAGCAGGCCAGCTACGGTCCCGTGGTCATCCAGGACACCGAGGTGCACCCCTCCGACCTGCCGTGGTGGGAGAACATCGGCCGCAGCAACTTCTTCGCCTACCGCGTCAACTCCCACGGCGGAGAGGGCGTCATCAAGTGCGACACGCACTGCGAGGCCGCGGACAACTGGGTGCACGGCATGCAGCTCGGCGGCTCGTACCACTACAACGCCTTCGGCGGGAACGGCACGAACGACTTCCGCATCCTGCACAACTACGCCAGCTGCGGCGACTGGGAGAACGTATCCAACCCCGGCGGCGACGCCGGCTGCTCCTCGGTGATCGGGTTCTACGGCGACTTCGCGCCGATCCAGAACATCACGATCGACCGCAACTATCTGGCGTCGACGTTCGACATGAGCGGCTCCGGGATCGACACGCAGGCCGGATACTGCCTCAATCCGGGCTACTACCCGGGCAAGCCTTACCCCGACACGCACAACCTCACCGTGACGAACAACGTGTTCGCCCGGGGCGGGTCCGGCAAGTGCGGCGTGTTCGGCCCGACGAACAGCCTGAACGGGATCGGCTCCCCGAACGGCAACGTCTGGCAGTCCAACCGCTACAGCGACGGCACGGCCATCTCCCGCTCCGAGGAGTGAGCGCGCTCAGCGCGGGATGAGCCGATCCCCCAGCCCCAGCGCGTCAGGGCGCTCCGAAGGTCTGAGGAGCGCCCTGACCGCTGCCCAGGAGCGTCTGCGCCCGAACACGCCGCGGCGCACTTCGACGCCGACGCTGAGCCAGAAGTAAAGCGCCCCTCGGACGGGTCCGGTGCGGCGGCGGTACAGCCGGATCCGGTTCAGGATCTTCATGATGTGCGTCGTCGAGCTCTCCCCTGACCCGCCGCCGACGTGCACGGCGCCGGCGTCCGGCGTGTATCGCGTCGACCAGCCGGCGTCCGCCGCGCGGAGGCTGAGATCCGTCTCCTCCGAATAGAGGAAGAACGACTCATCCATGCCCCCGAGCGCCCGGTAGCAGTCCGCGTCGACGAGCAGGATCGCGCCGACCGCCCAATCCACATCGTGCTCCGCCTCGTAGGCGGCGGGATCCTCGATCCGTTCCGCGAACGCCGGGCGCCGCGTGAAGCTGAGGCCGCCGACGCGGCCCAGAGTCGGCGCCCGGCGCAGAGTCGGCGAGAGCTCGCCGTCCGCCTCACGCACTCGGGGGGCGACGATGCCGACCCCTGGCCGGTCCAGCACGGCGAGCATGCGCGGCACCGCATCCGCATCGAGCGCAGCATCCGGGTTCAGGATCAGGATCGCCCGTGCAGGCTCGGACTCGGCCACCGCCCGGTTCATGCCCGCCGCATAGCCGACGTTCGTCGAACGCACCACCGTGCAGTCTCCGCGAGCGTCGAGGATCTCCAGCGTCCGGTCGGTGGAGCCGTTGTCGACGACGACCACCGAGCCGGTGGCGTCCCCGAGTGCGGCCGGCACGCTGTCGAGCAGCGCGGAGACATGCTCCTCGCTGTTGTAGGTCACCACGACCACGGCGACATCCGCGTTCACGCGATCATCGTATCGACTGGACGGCTCCCTCGCACTGCGTTTTCCCGGCCGTCAGAGGCGATTTTCACCCCCCGTTGGGGGCTCGCCGTCGAGTAGAATCGAGAACGTGACGACGCCGCCGCAGACCCGCTCCGACCGACGGCGCGCCCCGGTCTCGATCGTCTGCGTCTACAACGACCAGCCGGTGCTCTCCTCGTGCCTGCAGCGCTCCGTCGACGCGCAGATCTCAGACGCTCCGCAGACCGAGCTGATCGCCGTCGACAACAGGGAGAACCGGTTCTCATCGGCGGGCGCCGCGCTCAACGATGGTGCCCGCCGGGCGCGCAACGACGTCGTGGTCTTCGTGCACCAGGACGTGGTGCTGCATTCACTGCCCGCGCTCGAGGAGGCAGCCGCCGAACTCCTGGATGCCCCGGACATCGGCATCATGGGCGCGGTCGGCATCGACCGGGACAAGCGCATCATCGGACGGATCCGCGACCGCATCGTCCGCATCGGTGAGTCCGCGCCGTTCCCCATGGACGTGGACACCCTCGACGAGGTGCTGCTCATGGCGCCGCGGGCACAGCTGCTCGCCGAGCCGCTCTCCGAGGATCCGCTGCTCGCGTGGCATGCCTACGGCGTCGAGTACGCGCTGAGGATGCGTCGGGCGGGACGCAGGGCGGTAGCCCGCGACATCCCCCTCACGCATAACAGCCTCAGCACCAACCTCGCCAAACTCGACCTCGCGCACCGCCACGTCGGGGACACCTATCCCGAGATGCTGCCCATCCAGACCACCTGCGGCACCGTGCACCGGGCCGGCTTCGCCGACTCCCTGGCGCGGGGCCTGCGCCGGTTTCGCAGCGCGCGGATCTGGTGGGGCGAATCGACCGTCGCCCGCGACGTGCACCGGATCAGCCCGGACAGCGCGCAGGTCTTCGCCGACATCCGGATGCTCATCGACGACGTGCTCGAACTCTCGGGTCTGCGATCGCTGCACGTCATCGACCTCGATCCCGAGGCGAACGCCGCGCACGCCGACGACCTCTCGCGCTTCGAGCGCCCGTTCTCGGTGTCGACCTCGGACGCAGCCCGCGCCAGCGCCGCGATCGCCGCACGCCAGCCGGATGAGCTGATCTTCATCGCCGGGCTCGAGGACGATTCGCAGGCCGCGCTGTCGCCGTTCCATGCAAGCCCGCATGTGCTCGGCAGCTCGGCGTCCACCGGGCGGTGGGCGCTGATCGGCGTGGGCGCCGACCAGCTCGCGCCACTCTGGCCCTCACGACGCAACCGCCCCCTTCCCGGATTCGCCTGAGGCCGGGGCGTCGATGCGAGCGCGTGCGGAGAGGCTGGGGGCGCGGAGCGCGGCGGCGCTGTGGGGGACGCTCGTGTTCGCCACCGATCTGTTGCCGCCGCGCGTGCGCTACGGCTACGTGCATCGCGTGACGCGCTCCGTGTTCTCCCGGCCGTTGCCCGCCCTCAGCCCCCTGCGACTGGTCGCCGCGTCCGAGACGGCCGGCGAGGCTCCGACGCCCGAAGAAGCGGTACGCAGCGTTCCCATCGCGGATCGGGTGCGGTGCTTGCTCGTCGCGGACAGCCTCGATATCGGTGGCATCGGAACGGTCATCGAGATGCTCGCGGCGGGTCTCGCAGAGTACGACGTGGATCCGATCGTCCTGTGCCCGCAAGACGGTCCGCGGGCGGCGAGGCTCCGCGACTCCGGCGTCGACGTGCTGATCGCCGTCGACGAGCCCTCCGGCCTGGCCGCGATCCGGACCGCGCGCCCCGATGTCATCCAGCTGCACAGCGCACCGCCGCTGCTCGAGCGCGTGGCCCTCAGCAGCGGCCTCCCGCTGATCCCGGTGATGCACAACACCGAGATCCATTTCACGCGTGCGCGCTGGGCGCGGTTCGCCGCCCTCATGGCCCGCTCGGCACACGCCGTCGCCGTGAGCGAGACCGTCGCCGCATTCCATCGGCGCCGCATCGGCGATGCCACACCGATCACGGTGATCCCGAACGGCTCCCCCGCCGTGCCCACCCCTTCGCCGGTGCAGCGCCGACAGGCTCGCGCCGCGCTCTCCGTCGCGATCGGGACGGAGGTCGGCGAGGACGTCGTGTTCGTGTGCCTTGCACGGTACGACGCCCAGAAGAACACCGCGGGCCTGGTCGCGGCGTTCGCCACGGCGATCGCACAGGGTGACCGGCAAGTTCGCCTGGTCTGGGCCGGAGATCCCTCGGACGTCGTCGAGGTGCGACGCGCCGACGCACTACGGCGATGCTCGGCGGCACCGGACCGGATCCACCTGCTCGGCAACTCGGATGCGAAGGCGCTCCTCGCCGCCGCGGACGCGTTCGTGCTCGACTCGTTCTTCGAAGGCTGGCCGATGGCCGCCACGGAGGCCGCAGCCATCGGGCTTCCCCTCGTGCTCAGCGACGTCGGCGGCGCCCGGGAGCTCGTCGTGCGCGATGCGGGGCGATCCGTGCTCATGCCCAACGCGACAGGCGCCGCGGATCAGGTCACCGATGCGCGGGTGCGCACCGCACGCCGGCGCTCGTCGGCGCAGCCCAACGCCGCGGAACTGGCCGCAGCCGTGGCCGCGGTCGCGGCGACGGTGCGCGCCGAACGGGCCGGGACGGCGCCGGAG
>NZ_JBFRGY010000014.1:0-123253 GCF_052115565.1 Microbacterium sp. 2MCAF23
TGAATCGGCCTGGTCTTCGTTCCGACTGCTATTCCTGTCCGGCGACTGCCGGGAGGGATGATTCGTGGTCAGCGTAGTATGCGTTCTCGACCTCGAGGGGAGTTCGCAGTCCGAGCTCGCCGTGGAGGCGTGAGTTGTTCCACCACCACACATACTCGAGGGTGGCGAGTTCGACTTGCTCGACGGTCCGCCAGGGGCCCTGGCGGCGGATCAGCTCGGTCTTGTAGAGCCCGTTCACGGCCTCGGCGAGAGCGTTGTCGTAGGAGTCACCGACCGTCCCGGTTGACGGTGTCGCGCCGAGCTCCATGATCCGCTCGGTGTAGACGAGCGACATGTAGTTCGATCCGTGGTCCGAGTGATGCGTCAGCCGATCGAGAGGACCGTCTGCATCCCAGGCGGCCATGTTCAGCGCCTGCAGCGGCAACACGTCTGCCTTCAACGTCGCCGCGACATTCCAGCCGACGATCCGCCGCGAGAACACGTCCGTCACGAACGCGACATACGCGAACCCGGACCAGGTGGCGACGTAGGTGATGTCCGCGACCCAGAGCCTGCGCGGGCCGTCGGCGATGAAGCGGCGCTGCACGAGGTCCTTCGGTCGGGAACCGGCCGGATCGGATCTCGTGGTGAACGTCTTCGCGGAGCGTTTCACGCCGGTCACCCCGGCGATCTTCATCAGCCGGGCCGTCTGATCACGGCCGATGTCCCAGCCCTGCCGGCGTAGGAGGGCGTGCATCTTGCGGCGACCGTAGACACCGTAGTTCTCCGCGTGCAGGCGGCGGAGCTCCGGGACGAGGAGATCCGCCCGCAGAGCGCGCGCCGAGCGGACACGGGTCTTCGCAGCGCGGTAGCCGCGGGAGGTGAGGAACCCCTCAACCGTGCCCCGAAGGACACGGCAGATGAGCTCGACCCCGAAACGATCACGGTGCATATCGATGAACCGGATCATCGCGTCGAGGGCCGGTCGAGCTCCTTCGCGAAAAACACGGACGCGGCTTTGAGAATCTCGTTCGCCTTCCGCAGTTCCGCGTTCTCGCGGCGCAGCCGGGCGTTCTCCTCGACCACGTCACCCGCGGTCGCGGAAGGGCTGCCGCCGACGATCTCGCGATGTGACCACGTGCGCAACGTCTCGGCGCTCATGCCCAGCAGACCCGCGACATGACGGACCGCGGTCATCCGGTTCGGGTGGTCGGGGCGGGCTTCATCAAGCATCCGCAGCGCACGGGCGCGGAACTCAGCATCGTACTTCTTGGGCATCAGTTCCATCCTTGGTCAACATCGGAACGAAACCCAGGCCGATTCACGGTTTCCTGCCCGGGACCGTACGCGATCGAGGGGGTAGCCGTTGAGCCTCCGAAATCCTGTGTTGTTACGGCCGAAGCCGAGGACTTTTCCCTGTTCATACTGCGGTTCTATCCACACAGCGGCAGGGCTGCACTATTGCACGCGTCCGAGAACTGATGTTGCACGGGTGTTGCACGAAGGATCCCGGAAACGACAAAACCCCCGGAAGACCGGGGGTTTCTGTTGTGCGCGATACTGGGATCGAACCAGTGACCTCTTCCGTGTCAGGGAAGCGCGCTACCGCTGCGCCAATCGCGCCTGTTCAGGCTATTCAGTTGAGAAGAGCGAGGTGGCGACGGGATTCGAACCCGTGTAAACGGCTTTGCAGGCCGGTGCCTAGCCTCTCGGCCACGCCACCATGTGGATTCGAACCCACATGCGGAAGCCCCCGAAGGGGCTCCTGCACTGGAGCGGATGACGAGACTCGAACTCGCGACCCCAACCTTGGCAAGGTTGTGCGCTACCAACTGCGCTACATCCGCGTTTTGTGTTTCCCCGGTGTCCCGGGCACTTGAAATACATTAGCCGAGGTTTGAGGCTTCGCCAAACCGGGGCCCGTTCTCGGGCGTGTCCGGCGGGATCCCGGAGGGGCGACGGCAACCGGGCGTCCTCCGGGATCGGCCTGTCTCGACCTCGACTCAGTCGACGAGCGCCCCTGCCGACAGATTCGCGATCGCACCCGTCATCGAGGACGCGCGGTCGGAGGCGGCGAACGCAAGATACTCCGCCACCTCATCCAGCAGTGGCAGACGGCCGAGCAGCGTCGTCCCGGCGAGCCCCCCGACCCAATCCCCCATCGGAACGCCCCCGGCCGCCGCGATGCGGCCGAACATCTCCCGGGTGTACGAGGTCTCCATCGCATCGGAGATGGCATTCGGACGCACGCACACGACGCGCACGCCCACGGGCCCGAGCTCACCCGCCAGCGCGCGCGAGAATCCCTCGAGCCCCGCGGACTGCGCCGCGTTGCCGATCAGCCCGCGTCCCGTGAGGCGGGCGCCCGGCGTGGAGATCGTCAGGATCACTCCACCGCCCTGCGCGATCATGTGGCGCGACACGGCCTTGGCCGTCACGAAGTTGGTCTGCAGGTAGCCCACGACGGGGCGCAGATAGTCCTCCAGCGATGTCTCGCCGATGGGCAGGCCCTGCACGTGGTCGAAGCCGACAGCGTTGAGCGCGACGTCGATGCGCCCGGCCTCCGCGACGACGTCATCGGCATGGCGGTCGACGGCGGCCTGGTCCATCGCATCGACGACGGTGACGGAGACCTCTCCCCCCTCGCTCCTGGCCGCGACTGCCGCGGCCTCGAGGCGAGGGAGCGACCGACCGGTCAGGAAGAGCCTCGCTCCCTCACGGGCGAACACTCGCGCGGCCGCCGCGCCGATCGACCCGCCACCGCCGTGGATCACTGCGACCTTGTTCTCGAGCAGCATGATGCCGCCTCCTCTCCTGTCCTGTTGTGCAACTTTAGAATTGCACAACAGGACAGGGTGCTGCAACCATTGAATTGCAGTAAGCGGATCTACAGTCCCTCGGCGATCTCCTTGATCGCGGCCAACCGGTGTTCCCATTGCCGCCCGATCGCATCGAGCCGTCGCGCGGTCGCACTGAGCTCCTCACCGACGACGCGGTATCGGACCTCGCGCCCCACGCGGACGGGCTCGACCAGAGCGACCTCCGCGAGAACAGTCAGGTGCTTGGCGATGGCCTGCCGCGACACGGGGAACCTCTCGGCAAGAGCGGACGCCGACGCGTCGCCTTCGCCGAGTGCGGCGAGAATGCTCCATCGCGTCTCGTCGCCGAGCGCGGCGAAGACGGGAACGAGGGTCGATGTCATGCGACACCCCCGAACAGGGCGATGAGCTTGTCGAGCTCGGCATCCCACCCGCGACGATGGCTGTCGACGTTCGCCAGCGGATCCGAGGTCTTCTCGAACCCCGACTCCACGACGGTGAGTCGCGTGCCTTCTCCCTCGGGGGCGAGGGTGAAGCGAAAGACGGTCGAGTTCTCCTCATCGAGCTCGACCGGCAGCCGGTCGAGGGCGTTGTCGTTGCTCCAGCGGTAGGTCACCGATCGAGGCGGGTCGATCGCCTCGACCCGGATCGGGACGGCACCATGCCCGTCGAACGTCATCGTCCCGACACCCGCTCCGTCGAGAACGGTGCGCCCGAACCAGAGCGAGAGATGCTCCGGTTCGGTGATCGCGCGCCACACCTTCTCCGCGGGCGCAGCGATCGAGATGCTTCGAGTGACGGTGAAGGCTCGGTCGTCCGCGATCGATGCCTCATTGCGTGTCATGCTCGTCATAGACGTGCCTCCCGTGGCCCTCCGGAGAGCCTGCGATACCCTCCTGCAACCCAGAGGTTACATCAGGAGTGTGGATCCGATCACGATGCCGGGTCCGCCGTGCGAGTCGACAAGCACCGGAACGACGAAAGCCCCTGGGTCTCCCAGGGGCTTTCTATGGTGGGCGATGCCGGACTCGAACCGACGACCTCTTCCGTGTGAAGGAAGCGCGCTACCAACTGCGCCAATCGCCCATCTGTGGTTTTCACGTGCCCTGAGGCACAGGTAAAGAGCATACCCGATCCCATGAGCACACGAGGACAGCGCCGGTCGGCCGGGCGTGGCGCACCGACCCCGGTCACCGATGTCGGAGGGCCCGGATACCGTCGGCCTCGTGAGCAGCACAGACGTGATCGAAGAGCTGGACGAGATGCAGCGGCGTGCCGTCGAGCATGGCGAGGGACCGCTCGTCGTCGCCACCGGCGCGGGGACCGGCAAGACGCGCGTGCTCACCAGCAGGGTGGCACGGCTGATCGATACGGGCGTGCCCCCGGAGCGGATCCTGCTTCTCACGTTCACCCGGCGCGCAGCCGCCGCGATGACCGCGCGTGCGGCGGCGATGGTCGGCGACACGGCGCTCGCCCAGCGCATCGCGGGAGGGACGTTCCACGCCGTGGCGCACCGCGTCGTCGCCGAGTACGCGCAGCATCTGGGCCTGGCGGACGTCTCTGTGCTGGCCCCCGACGACGTCGTCGACCTGATCGATCTGCTGCGTAGCGAGCACGGGCTGGACGGCACCGACCGGCGGATGCCTACGAGCAGGGCGATGGCCGACATCGCCTCCCGGGCCGTGAGCCTGGAGAAGCCGGGACGCGAGGTGATATCCGAGCAGTTCCCCTGGGCGCTCGGACACGCCGACGAGATCATGGGGCTGCTCCGCGCCTATGCGCAGCGCAAGCGCGCCCGCGGCCTTCTCGACCTCGACGACCTCCTGGTGGCGTGGCGCGCGCTCGTCCGCGACTCCCATGTGGGTGCGAGGCTGCGCACGCGCTGGGACTGGGTGCTCGTGGACGAATACCAGGACGTGAACCGCGTGCAGGCGGACATCGTGCACGGACTCGCTCCCGACGGGCGCGGCCTGACCGTCGTGGGTGACGATGCCCAGGCGATCTACGGCTTCCGCGGCGCCGCGGCCGGCCAGCTCCAGGAGGTGCTCGAGCGTCATCCCGACGCCGAACTCATTCGCCTCGAGCGGAACTTCCGCTCGACGCAGCCGATCCTCGACCTCGCGAACGCCACCCGGCCGGAGGACTTCCCGATCCGGCTCGTCGCGGATCGTGCGGGAACCGCGCCGCGCCCCGAACTCGTCCGATGCGAGAACGCCGACGACGAGGCCCGCGCCGTCGCAGATCGGATCCTGGCCGTCCATGCCGACGGGGTGCCCTTGCGGGAGCAGGCCGTGCTGATGCGCACCGGATCGCACAGTGCGATGCTCGAGGTCGAGCTCAAGGTCCGCGACATCCCGTTCGTCAAGTTCGGGGGCATCGGCTACCTCGAGACCGCCCACGTCCGAGACCTGCTCGCGGCATTCCGTGTGGTGCTCAATCCGGGTGACGAGATCGCCTGGTACCGCCTGCTCACCCGGCACCGGGGCCTCGGCAAGGTGAGCGCGCGGCGGCTCGCAGGCATCCTCGCGGATCAGGGCATCGCAGGAGGGTCCGAGGCGATCGCCGCCGCACCCCCGACCGCCCGCGTCGGGCTCGCGACCACGCTCTCACTGCTCGGCGTCGTCGATGCCCAGTCCCCCGTGCCGGATCTGGTGGAGGCCTGCCATGACGCCGTCTCGGCGCTGCTGGAGCAGCACTACCCCGACTGGCAGCGCAGAGCGTCCGATGTCCAGGAGATCGCCGAAGCCGCGGGGCGTCAGAGCGACCTCCGCACGTTCGTCGGCGAGCAGGCGATCGATCCGGTGACGCGGACAGGTGACTGGGCCGCGCAGCCGCATCTGGACGAGGACTGGGTGACGCTTTCCACGGTCCACTCGGCCAAGGGCCTGGAGTGGTCGCACGTGCACCTGCTTCGCGCCACGGACGGCGCGATGCCATCGGACATGGCCCTCACCTCGCCTGCCGGCCTGGAGGAGGAGCGGCGCCTGTTCTACGTCGGGCTCACCCGCGCACGCGACACGCTGAGCGTCTATGCACCGGCGACGCTGCCGACGCACCCGACGGCGTTCACCGCACGGCATGTGCAGACCAAGCCGAGCAGATTCCTGACGAGTGCGGCGCTCTCATTCATGACGGTGCTCGATTCGAGGATCCCCGAGCCGGGTCCGACGGCGGCCGCTCCCGGTCCTCGCGTGAGTCTGGGAGAGCTGGACGCCCTGTTCGCGTGACGCCCGGGGCGCGGCTGTTCAAGGCAGTGTCTGCACTGTCTGGCGGGCGATCTCGAGTTCCTCGTTCGTCGGCACCACCAGCACCGTCACTCGGGACGCATCCGTCGAGATGACGCGGATCCCCGCCCCGGACGCCTCGTTGCGCACCGGGTCGATCTCGACGCCCGCGAAGCCCAGCGTCGCCATCGCCTCCCGGCGGACCAGCGCGTTGTTCTCGCCCACCCCGGCGGTGAACGAGATGACGTCGACGCCGCCGAGCTGGGCGATGTACGCCCCCGCGTACCCGCGCAGACGGTGGATGTACACCTCGAACGCAAGGGCCGCGTGCTCGTCGCCCGACGCGGCGCGAGCGAGGACGTCGCGCATGTCCGAGACGCCCGCGAGCCCCTTGAGCCCGCTACGGGCATTGAGCAGCTCGTCGAGGTCGTGGGTCGTCATGTCGGCCCGACGGGCCAGCGTGAACAGCACGGAGGGGTCGATGTCGCCCGAGCGCGTGCCCATCACGAGCCCTTCCAGGGGCGTCATGCCCATCGACGTCTCCACCGAGCGTCCTCCGCGCACCGCGGTCACCGAGGCGCCGTTGCCGAGGTGGAACACGATCTGGCGCAGGTCGTCCCGCTCACCGCCGACGAACGCCGCGGCCGCCTCGGACACGTACTTGTGCGAGGTCCCGTGGAAGCCGTACCGGCGGATCCGGTGCGCCTCGGCGAGCTCGCGGTCGATCGCGTAGGTGTACGCGGCCGGCGCGAGGGTCTGGTGGAAAGCCGTGTCGAACACTGCGACATGCGGCACGTCCGGGAAGGCGGCCTTCGCCGCGCGGATGCCCTGGAGCGCGCCGGGATTGTGCAGCGGAGCGAGCGCGGAGAGCTCGTCGATGTTGATCTCCACGAGCGGGGTGATGAGCGTCGGCTCGAAGAAGCGCGCGCCGCCGTGCACTACCCTGTGCCCGAGCGCCGCGGGAGGGGCTTTCTCGAGGGACGGCCCGTGCGCCTCGAACGCGTCCAGCATCACCTGGAAGCCGGCGGTGTGGTCGGGGATCGGCAGAATCCGCTCGGTCTCGTGTCCTTGAGCATCGACATGGACCGCTCGACCCTCCGGCTGGCCGATGCGCTCGACCAGCCCCGAAGCCAGGGCGACACCGCCGGCGACGTCGACGAGCTGGTACTTGAAGGACGAGGATCCGCTGTTGATGACCAGGACGATGCTCACGAGGCGCTTCCCTGCTGGGCCTGGATCGCGGTGATCGCGATCGTGTTGACGATGTCCTCGACGAGAGCGCCGCGGGAGAGGTCGTTGATGGGCTTGTTGAGCCCTTGCAGCACCGGCCCCATCGCCACCGCGCCAGCGGATCGCTGCACGGCCTTGTACGTGTTGTTGCCGGTGTTCAGATCCGGGAACACGAACACGGTGGCCCGGCCGGCCACCGATGACCCGGGAAGCTTCGCCCTGGCGACCGCCGCGTCGGCCGCGGCATCGTACTGGATCGGTCCCTCCACGGGCAGCTCCGGCGCACGTTCACGCACCAAGTCGGTCGCGGCGCGCACCTTCTCGACTTCGGCGCCGGATCCGGAGTCCCCCGTCGAGTACGAGAGCATCGCGACCCGGGGCTCGATGCCGAACGCGGTCGCCGTCGCGGCCGAGGAGATCGCGATGTCGGCGAGCTGCTCGCTGGTCGGATCCGGGATCACCGCGCAGTCACCATAGACCAGGACGCGGTCCGCGAGAGCCATCAGGAAGACCGAGGACACCACGGAGACCCCGGGCCGCGTCTTGATGATCTCGAACGCGGGGCGGATCGTGTGCGCGGTGGTGTGCGCGGCACCGGACACCATGCCGTCGGCGAGGCCCAGGTGCACCATGAGGGTGCCGAAATAGGAGACGTCGGTGACGGTGTCGGCCGCCTGGGCGACGGTGACGCCCTTGTGCGCACGCAGCCGCGCGTACTCCTCCGCGAACCGCGGCACGAGCTCGGGATCCGTCGGCGACACGATACGCGCCGCGTCCAGGTCGACTCCGAGCTCCCTGGCGCGAGCCCGCACCGCCGCCTCCTCACCGAGGATCACCAGGTCTGCGATCCCACCGGCGAGGACCGCACCCGCAGCCCGGAGCACGCGATCGTCGCCCCCCTCCGGGAGCACGATCGTGCGGCGCTCGGTGCGCGCCCGGTCGAACAGCTCGTACTGGAACATCAGCGGCGTCACGACATCCGAGCGCGCGACGCCCAGCCGCGCGATGAGAGCCGGCACGTCGACGTTCTGCTCGAACATCGCCAGCGCCCGGCCCACCCTGTGCGGCGCGTCCACCGAGAGGCGGCCCGGCGCATTCATGATGCGCACGGTGGTGTCGTAGGTGCCGTGATCCGTCGCGATGATGGGCACCCGCGGCCCCAGCCCGTCGAGCAGGCGTTCGATCGGCTCTGGCAGCGCGAACGGCCCGTTCAGCACGATCGCGGCGATCGACGGGAAGGTTCCCGCCGCCTGCGCCAGCAGGGTGGCCAGCAGTACCTCCTCGCGATCGGCAGGCACCACGACCACCGACGACTCGATGAGCCGTGGCAGCACGTTCACCATGGACATGCCCGCGATCACCACGTCCAGTACCTCACGGTCGAGGAGCTCCTCATCACCGCGGACCATTCGCCCGTCCAGTGCCGTGCGCACACCGCGCACGGAGGGCGCAACGAGCGAGCGATCCTCCGGGATCACCCACACCGGCACCTCCTCGGCGCTCGGCGGCCGCTCCCTCAGCACCGCCGCGACGGCGGCCGCGATCTGATCGCGCTGCGCACCGTCGGCGCGGTTGACGACGATCGCGGAGAGCACGGCCCGCTCCTGTGCCAGCTCGGCCATGCCGAGCCTGGCGAGCTGGCCCACCTGCGCGGGTGTGCGCGCCTCGGTGACGCCGAGGCGCTCGCCGTGCCCCGCGGTGTCCCTTCCGCCCAGCACGAGCAGCACCGGCGCCCCGAGATTCGCCGCGATCCGCGCGTTGACCCCGAGTTCCGCGGGAGCCGCCACATCGGTGTAGTCGCTGCCCAGGATCACGACAGCGTCGCACTGCGCCTCCACGGCCCGATAACGCTGCAGGATCCGCCCGAGGGCCGCATCGGGGTCGGCGTGGAGCTCGTCATAGCCGACGCCGATGCACTCGGCCGCATCGAGCCCGACCTCGGTGCGGCTCAGCAGCATCTCCAGCACGTCGTCGGAGCCGTCGCTTGCACGGCTGACCGGACGGAACACGCCCACTCGGGCAGCGGCTCTGCTCAGCGCGTCGATCACACCCAGCGCGACAAGCGACTTGCCGGAGTGACCTTCGATGGACGTGATGAGGATGCTCTTCGCCACGCCCTCAGCCTACGTGCCCGCTCCCTCGCCGCCGCTCATGGCTTCTCGCTGAACGCGGCGAAGAGGCGATCCCGGAAAGCGTCCATGCGCCAGATCGGAGAGCCGTCACGCGGCTGAAGGCCGCGCGTCCACCCCCAGCCGTCGATCGCCGCGAACACCGCGGGGTCGCGGGCGATGACGCTGATCGGCACGTCGTGCGAGGCGTCGGCGCCGCTCACGATCGCGGCGGGCTGGTGATCGCCGAGGACGATGACCACGAGGTTCGGATCGTCGACGTTCTCGAGGAACGAAAGCAGGGATCCGAGCGAGTACTGCACCGACTGCCCGTAGAAGCGCTGGACCGTCTCCGCGCTCTGCCAGACCGTTCCTGCGGATTCGCTCTGACCCGGCTGCGGTTCGTAGACGGAGCCGTCGCCGATCTGCTCCCAGGGCACCAGTTGCGGCAGTGGCGCCCACGGGGTGTGCGACGACACCAGGTCGATCTCGGCCATCACGGGATCATGCGGACCCGTGAGCTCCGTGTCGGCGAAGTGCTTGAGTGTGAACTGGTCGGGAATGCGCGCGTAGCCGAAGCCAGGGCCGCGGTAACCGACGTCCGTCGCGTCGACCAGCGAGTCGTATCGATAGAAGGACGACCCGGTGCGCCAGGCCTCGGTGTCCGAGGGCACGTCGGACACCGTCCGCCACCCGGCTTCACCGAACGCCCGCGCCAAGGACAGGCGGTCGCTGGCGACGAGCTGATCGTATGCCTGCTGCGTCGGCGTCCACACGCCGGTTTGCAGGGTGCCGTGCGCGAGCCAGCTCAGCCCGCCGTAGGTGGGCGATGTGAGCCAGGCGCTTTGCGCAGCGTACCCGTCGGCGACCAGGGAGGCGTTCCCGGCCCGGAGCACATCCGTCACGCCGTCGGCGATCCCCGCGCCTTCCAGCGCGACCCGGCCGTAGCTCTCGACGAACGCGACCACGATGTCCTTGCCCCGGAGTCCGCTGAGCAGGCGAGACGAGGGCATGGCCGCGAACGGATCCTCCGCGATGGCATGCGCGACCGCCGCCTGCTCCGCGAGCACGCGCTCGGTGCGCGACACCGCGGTCGCGACGGAGCCGACCGAGGCGGCGGAGGCGAGGGGATCGCCGGTCGGCGGCGGCGCCACGACCCCTGCGACCAGCCACACCACCGCGAGTCCCGCGATCACGACTCGTCCCGCGGCACGTCGCTGCACCACTTCCGAGACGCGGAGGGAGGCCCAGGCCAGCAGCATCGCGCACGCGAGGGCCGCGCAGAGGAGGCCGACCAGCAGCAGCTCTGCGAGGAAGGGGCCCACCGAGTCGACGACGACCCCATAGGCGGATCCGAGCTGCGGCCAGTCCACGAGGACGAACGGGGTTCCGACGGCGGTACGGAATCCGCGGTCGATTCCGGCGAGAGCAAGGGCAGAGGTGACGAACACACCGAACACCCCGGCTAGGACACGGCGCACGGCGCGCCACGGAACGAGCAGGAGCAGAAGCACGATCAGGAGCGACTCCGCGGGGATTCCGAGGAGTCCGTTCAGCCCGGGAGCGGGCCGATCCGTCGCCAGCAGACCCGGCACGAGCGGGAGGACGACGAGCGCCACGATCGCGACGGCCAGACCGGCGCCCCCTCCCCTCTGCGCCGGGGCCGAACCGAGGCGCGACCCTCCTGAGGTTCGACGCCGGGCCGACGGGCTCATGACCATGCGGAAGCGGCGATGGCGCGATCCCGGACGGCGGGATCGCCGTCATCCGGGCGGACGTCGCAGCGATCCGACAGGGCGTAGCGCAACAGCACCACGTCGCCGATCTGCCGCGTACCCGCCAGACGGGCGCGACGGGACGCCGTCCAGGGGTACCGGCCCGCGGCCGCGGCCCGGGGTGCGCCCGGCTCGCCGACGAAGAACGGCGCGATCACGAGCTGCAGCTCATCGACCAGGTCCGCCTGGAGGAACTGGGTGAGCACGGCACCGCCTCCCTCGACCATGAGCCGGCGGACTGCGCGGCGTTCGCCGAGGTCGTCGAGCACGGCGGCCATGGTCACCTGCGCGCCGAGGCCGACCACCGTGGCCCGCTCGCCGAGCCGTGAGCGAAGACTGCGCACGCCCTGCAACGGGGTGTACACCAGACGCGGCACCTCCCCCGCGGTGAAGAACGCGGCGTCCGGGGACAGATCACCCGACGCCGTCACCGTCACCTTCATCGGAGACGCAGCGCATCCGGACGACAGCCGCCGCGCACGCCGCCCGGTATCGCGGACCAGCAGTCGAGGGTTGTCCCGCCGCACCGTCGACGCGCCCACCAGGATCGCGTCGTTGCGGGAGCGCACCTCGTCGACCCGGTCGAAGTCGGCCTCGTTCGACATCGCCAGGCGGCGCGGTGCGGAGCCGTCGAGGTACCCGTCGATCGACATCGCACAGCTGAGAGTGACGTACGGTCGCTCGCTCATGGCCTTCTCCTCTGCTCGACGAGAAGCACGATCGCGCCCGGCAGCACGCCGATGAGCGCCAGCGCGCCGAACGCGGCGGAGGCGGACACGCCGGCGGAGGCGCCGAGGCCGACGAGTGCGAATGCCGCGCCGGCCACGGCCTCCCTCGGGCCCCAGCCGCCGACGTTGAGCGGGATGGCGGAGGCTGCGAGCACGACGAGGCCGACCGCCGCGATCGCACCGTCGGGCCGCAGTCCGACGGCGAGGGACGCCACGAGGAACAGCGCGACGTGCGACGCCACGACCACGACCGATGCGGTGATGATCGCGAGCAGCGCGGCCGGTCTTGCCAGCACCGGGCGGAGCAGGAGGTACTCCTGCCGCAGGAGCCGCCGCGGGCGCGGCAGGGCGACCGCTGCGACCGCCATCACGACGATCCCGGCCGCGATCCCTCCCGCGCCCCAGACGAGCGGCACCAGCGAGTATCCGAACCCGAGCGGCAACAGGATCGCGAGCGTCAGCGCGACCTGCACGATCTGCCCGAGGATCCGTTCGAGGGCCACGGCACGAGCGGCGATGCCCAGGCGCGCCTGGTCCCGGCCGTGCGCCCAGGCGCGATGCACGTCGCCGAGGATGCCCGCCGGAAGCACGGCATTGAGGAACTGCGACCGGTAGTAGGCGGCGAATCCGGCGCGCCGGCTCAGCGTCAGCCCGTAGCCGGTGGCGACGACCCTCCAGCGCCACGCGGCGGCCGAGGTCGCGATCACCGCGAGCACGAGGGCCGCCAGCACGGACAGCGGCGAGATGGCGGCGAGGCCGCGCAGGAACGGGCCGAGTCCGACGATCAGCACCGTCGCGACCAGGATCGCGATTCCGGCGCCGACGCGGGCGGAGAAGCGGATCGGGGAGTGATCGCGCCGCCGATCCGCTGCGTCGGGCGCGTACGGGAGGGCGCCCTCCGAGAAGGGGCTCACCGCGGCCATGCGAGCACATCCTGGTGCGAGACGGCGACGCGCAGCGTTCCCTCGTCGAGCTGGGCACTTCTCCGGGCGAGATAGGCGGCGGCATCGTCTGCGAGTTCGGGACGCTGCTCGACGGCCGCATCGACCCAGCCGTCCAGCCACGCGGCGACCAGGGGCGCGTCCGCGGGGCCGAGATGCCACGGCGTCGAGCTCGTTCGGATCCTCCATCCGGCGTCGGCGAACAGCCTCGCCAGGACGGGAGCGGCATCCGGGCCCAGCAGCCGCCGTCCGTCGGCGTCCCGCCGCTGGTGCGCGTTGAACGCGTCTCCGAGGGTGGCGTCGATGTCATCGGGAGGATCGAGGACCACCACTCCCATGACGGAGAGGCTGAAGAACGCGGGAGCACCCGCCGCGACGCAGGCACGGACGATGCGGGCCGCCTCGTCGCGGGTGACGACGTCGAGCAGGGCGGAGGCAGTGACGGCGGACGCGCCGGCGAACGCCCGAGCATCCAGTGCTTCCAGTACCTCGACGCTCGTGAGGATGCGGATCGGCCTCCCGGCGTCGTCGGCGACCGCGTCGAGGTCGAGGTGCTCGAGGATCCCGGCGTCCCCGTCGCGCAGCACCCACTCCTGGGGGCCGGGCAGCCGAGGGGCGAGCCACCGGGTCATGCCGCCGGTGCCGGCACCGAGGTCGTGCAGCACGACCGGCCCGGACGGCAGCAGGCGCGCGAGCACGGCAGCGAGCTCCGTCGAGCGGGCGGCGTCATCCGCCGCGGAACGCAGCGCGAGCCACGACGGCGTGGCGGTCGAGACGGAGCTCATGGCGTCTCCAGCGCGACGGACACGGCATCCACCGTGTCCGACCAGCTCGGCAGGCTGTCGCGAGCGGCGCGGGTCTCGGCGCGCAGCCGCCGGCGCAGCGCCGGATCCGTCATCCAGCCGTCAAGAGCGGCCGCGAGGGCACCGGGATCCCCGGGTGGGACGAGGAGGGCCCCGCCTCCGGCCACGGTGTCGGGGATGCCTCCCACCGCCGCGGCCAGGACGGGCATGCCGTGCCCGCGGGCCTCGGCGATCGCCATGCCCGAGCTCTCCACGCGGGACGGCGCCACGAGCAACCCACTGCGGCGATACTCCGCGGCGAGCTCCGGCTCCTGGAGCACACCGGTGAGTCGCACCCTGCCGGAGAACCGCTGTGCCTCGCGTGCCACCGAGGAGGCGAAGCTGCCGGACGGTGGGGAGGATCCGACGATGCGGCACGTCCAGCCCCGTCCTGACAGCCGATCGAGTGCCGCGAGCAGCACGTCCTGTCCCTTGTGCGGTGCCACGATGCCGACGCAGAGAAGGTTCAGCGCGCTCGTCTCCGCGGCGGAGGACGCCTGAGCCCGGGGCACGTCGACTCCCGGCACCGCGATCGTCACGCGGTCGGAGTCCGCCAGCCCGCGCCGGCGGAGCTCCTCCGCTGTCCACCGGCTCGTCACGATCACGTGGTCCGCTGCCGTCAGGGCACGACGCTCCGCATCCGTCGTCCGCGCCGTCGCATCCGGGAACGCCGCCGCGACCATGTGCGCCAGGACCACTGTCCGCACCCGGGCCGACGCCTCGGCCAACGCCTCCGATGCCCTGAGGGCGACGAGCCCGTCCACGAGCACGGTCGCGCCGCGCGGAACCTCCCCGAGGGCCGCCGCCGCGTCGGAGGAGCCGCTCGTCTCGACGGTCGTGACGCGCCATCCGCGGGCGCCCAGGCCGTCGCGCACGCGCCGGTCGTACACGTTTCCGCCGCTCACCCGGGCGGGATCGTCGATCCCCTCGGGGACGAGGAAGGTGACGGCGCGGCCGGTCACATCGTCACCTCGTAGGAGGCCCACGCGATGTGCGATTCGTGCAGGGTCACGGCGATGCCGGTCAGCCTGGCATCGCCGAAGCCGCCGTCGCGCGCCCGCCCTGCGAGCCTGTCGCCGATGATCTGGCACAGCCGCTCGGTCGTGGTGTTGACGCCCTGCAGGTCGGGCTCGTCATCGAGGTTGCGGTACGAGAGCGCATCGACGATCTCGTGCAGCGCGGCCGAGGCCCGACCGATATCCACGACGATTCCGTCCGGATCGAGCTCCGCGGCGCGGAAAGAGGCGTCGACGACATAGGTCGCGCCATGCAGTCGCTGCGCGGGTCCGAAGACTTCGCCGCGAAGGCTGTGGGCGATCATCAGGTGGTCACGGACGGTCACGGCGAAGGTCATGGCCTGCTCCAATCGATGGTCTGGCAGAGCTCGGCCGCGGTGCCGTCGGCGAGGCCCGCAGTCACGTCCGGCAGCTGCCGCCACGATGCGGTCGCCCCGAGCAGGACGTCGAACGCGGGGTCCTGCAGAAGGCCGAGCGCGAGTGTGAGCCGATCCCGCGTGCTTCGCCGACCGCGACGGGTCGTGGCGACTGCGCCGACCTGGCTCGAGCGGATCCTCAGCCGGCGCGAGTGGAAGTCTGCACCCAACTCGAGCGACACCGCTTCGGCGCCATACCAGCTCGCCACGAGCACCTCGCCGTCCGTGGGCGCGCACCGCAGCGCCAACTGCAGTCCGGCACCGGATCCGCTGGCCTCGATCACCACGTCCGCGTCGCCGGGCGGAGCCGCAGCGCCGGCGAACCGCGCACCGAGCGCCTCGACGACGCTCCGCTTCTCGGGGTCGATGTCGACCACGGTGACCTCGACTCCGGGGATGCCGCTCGCCAGGCGTGCCACGGCGCAGCCGATCATCCCGGCCCCGACGATGAGCACGCGGTCGCCGATGGCGGGTGCTGCGTCCCAGAGCACGTTCACTGCGGTCTCCACCGCCCCCGCGAGCACCGCCCGCCGGGCCGGCACGCCCTCGGGCACGGGCACGACGGCTCCCTCCGGCGCGACGTACCCCGACTGGTGCGGGACCAGCGCGAACACCGTCCGTCCCCGCAGCGGCAGCGGGCCGTCCTCGACCACGCCGACGTTGAGGTAGCCGTACTTGACGGGGAAGGGGAAGTCGCCGTCCTGGAAGGGAGCGCGCATCCGCTCGTGCTCGGAGTCAGGCACCGCCCCGCGCGCGACGAGCGACTCCGTGCCGCGGCTGATCCCTGTCCACAGGGTGCGCACCGAGACCTCGCCCGGGGCGGCGGGCCGCACCTGTTCGCTGCGGAACTCGCCATGTCCCTGGCCCGTCGTCCACCACGCGGTCGCCGTCTCTGCGCGATCCGCGTGAACCTCGAGCGCCCGCTGCGTCGTGTCACCCATGACTACCATGAAAGTAACACGGAGGCCGGATGCGAAAGGTTCAGCTCACGCCCTGGCTGTGGGGGGCCGCAGGAGTCCTCGCGCTGCTCACGCTCGGTGCGTTCGAACCGCTGTCGCCGGCGGGTTGGACGGCTGCGCTCGGCTACCTGGCCGTGTCGTCCCTGCTGGTCTCACGCGGGCTCCGACGGCGCAGCAGCACGCGCTTCGGCGCCGCCAACGCCGTCACGGCCGCCCGATCGATGCTCGTCGGCATCGCGACGGGCCTCGTCGTGACCTCGTTCACGGATGGAATCTCCGTCGCGCTCTTCGCGACGATCGTGGCCGCAGCCCTCGCCCTCGACGGCGTCGACGGGTACGTCGCGCGCCGCACCGACAGCGTGAGCGAACTCGGAGCCCGCTTCGACATGGAGGTCGACGCGTTCCTGCTGCTTGTGCTGTGCGTGTACGACGTGCGATTCATCGGCGGCTGGGTGCTCGCGATCGGGCTCATGCGGTACGCCTTCGTCGCCGCGGCATGGGCGCTGCCGTTCCTCGGCCGCACACTCCCCTACCGGTACTGGCGGAAGGTCGTCGCTGCGGCGTGCGGCATCGCGCTGGCGCTGATCGCCACGCAGCTGCTGCCGCCTGTCGCGAACATCGCCATCGCGGCGGGAGCGCTCCTCCTGCTGTGCGAATCCTTCGGTCGCGATGTCGTCTGGCTCGTCCGGATGAACCGGACGAGCTCGCATCTCGTGTCACCCCAGAAGGCCTCGGCTCGAGACGGAAGCAGGTAGCACGATGACGTCGACCACCACCCCGGCGCTGCGGGTCATGCGGATCCTCAGCGCGCTCGTCCTCCTCACCACCGGCGGGATCCACCTCTTCCTCGTGTTCGCAGGAGTCGGCGGGATCCTCGGCGTGATGTTCGTGCTCAACGCCGTGGCGGCACTCGTGCTCGCGGTCGGGATGCTCGTGCTCCACGGCAGGCTCGCGCAGGCCGCGACGGTGCTGTCCCTGCTGTTCCTGATCGCCACACTGGGCGCGCTTCTGCTCGCACTCACCGTGGGTCTGTTCGGGATCACCGAGGTGTGGACCTTCACGCTCGTCCCGCAGACTGTCGTCGTGGAATCGATCGGGATCGTCGTCCTCGCGGTGACGACTGTGCTCGTGCTGCGAAGCGGATCGCCGGCGCGGCGCTGAGCAGTGCGTTCAGCCCGCCCTCAGGCGGCCGCGGTCCATCCGAACCGGCGCTCCAGCACGCTCGCCACGCGCTCGAAGCGGGCGCGGTCGAGAGCGGCCGCTTCGCGCCGCACACCGGAGATGTGCACGCTGTAGAGCTGGTCGATGTCGACCCAGCTCTCCCTGCCCTGCCCGTCCCAGGGTCCAGATCCGAGCGAGAGGAAGTCGCGGTCCCCGTCGTGCGACTTGCTGGTCAGCTTGACCGCGTACACCCGCTCCGCCGACTGCGCCGCGATCACGAGCACCGGCCGGTCCTTGCCCCGGCCGTCGCGCTCGGCGTACGGCACCCAGGTCCAGACGATCTCCCCCGCGTCCGGAGCTCCGTCGCGCCGCGGCGCGTAGGCGACGTGAAGGCCGCGCACCGAGCGGGGATCGAGCTCGAGGGTCTCGGTCGCTCCGCCGTGGCCCACCGTCGGCTCCAGCGTCGCGGTGCCTGTCGAGGCGCCTGCCGTCGTGCGAGCTGCGGGGCCCTGCGGCGCCTTCTCACGGGTGGAGGTGTTCGTGACTGCCTTCGCGATCGCCGCCACGGCGGCGAAGAGCGCGGACAGGATGCCGTTGCCATTGGTGGTCACAACGACACCCTATCCGCGCCTGTCCCGCATCCCCGCGGGCCTCAGGAGGTGAGCGCGTAGCCCTCCTCGCCGTGCACTACGAGGTCGACGCCGGCGATCTCGTCCTCGCTGGTGACACGGAAACCGACGGTCTTCTCGATGGCGAAGCCGATGACCAGCGCCACGACGAAGGAGTAGATCAGCACGCCGCCCGAAGCGAGCACCTGCACCACGAGCAGCCGGAGGTCGCCGCCCGTGAACAGGCCCTGCCCCGTCGCGAAGAAGCCGAGGTAGATGGTGCCGATGAAACCGCCGACCAGGTGCAGACCGACCACGTCGAGCGAGTCGTCGTAGCCGAGACGGAACTTCAGCTCCACCGCCAGCGCGCACACCGCGCCGGTCAGCGCCCCGAGCAGCAGTGCCCAGCCCGGCGTCAGGTTGGCGCACGCCGGCGTGATCGCCACGAGGCCCGCGACGGCACCGCTGGCGGCACCGATCGAGGTGGCCTTGCCGCCGCGGATCCGCTCGATCAGGATCCATCCGAGAATGCCCGCAGCGGCCGCTCCGAACGTATTGATCGTGATCAGCCCGACGCCGTCCATACCCTTCGTGGTCCACTGCGCGCCGGCGTTGAATCCGAACCAGCCGAACCACAGTAGCGCGGCACCGAGCAGCGTGAGGGGCACGTTGTGCGGCTTCTGGATGCCCTTCTGGAACCCGATCCGCTTGCCGAGCACGAGCGCGAGGGCGAAGGCCGCGGCGCCGGCGTTGATGTGCACCGCGGTGCCGCCGGCGTAGTCGATGAACTCGATGCCGCTGTCGGCTCCGAACAACATGGCGCCCAGATGCATGATCCAGCCGCCGCCCCACACCCACGCGGCGATCGGGAAGTAGCCGACGGTCGCGAAGACGCCGACGAAGATGAGCCACGGACCGAACTTCGCCCGGTCCGCGATGGCGCCGGAGATGAGGGCGACCGTGATGATCGCGAACGTGGCGCCGTACCCCACGGTGAGCAGCGCGACGTTGGATCCCTTGCCGCTCGCGAGCGAGGCCAGGCCGAAGTCGGCGAACGGGTCACCGGCGAACTGCGTCGGCGAGGACACACTCGCCATCGACGACCCGAACAGGATCCACAGCACGGCGACGAGCCCGATCGCGCCGAAGCTCATCATCATCATGCTGATGACGCTCTTGGCCTTGACAAGACCGCCGTAGAAGAACGCCACTCCTGGCGTCATGAGCAGTACCAGCGCCGTCGCCGTCACTCCCCAGGAGATGTTCCCTGTTGCTTCCATACTGTGCGCCTCCACCTGATCGCGTCGTGCGTTTCAGTGTGGCGGCGCTGTGTTTCGCGGGAGGGAGGCGCATGTTGCGCCGGTGTTACAGGATCCGCCGCTGTGTGAACAGCGTGTTTCGCGCGTCCGGATCAGCCGGCGACGGGGAGCTCGGCGTGCGAGAGAGCGTTCAGACGAGAGATCGCACGCAGGTACTTCTTGCGGTAGCCGCCGCCGAGCATCTCCTCGCTGAAGACCTCGTCCAGAGGACGTCCGGTCGCCAGGATCGGGATCTGCGCGTCATACGCGCGGTCGACGAAGGCGACGAACCGCAGCGCCTCGGACTGGTCGGTGAGCTGGCGCACATCGCGGATCCCCAGCGCCTCGACTCCGGCGATGAGGCGGATGTAGCGAGACGGGTGCACCTGCGCGAGGTGCTTGACGATGTCGTCGAACGCGTCGTCCGAGACGCGGTGACCTGTGCTCAGCACCGCGATCCGTTCGGCGTAGTCCTCGCCGGACAGCGCCACGGCGTGCCCGTCCAGCGCGCGCTGGCGGAAGTCGACGCCGTCGATGCGGATCGTCTCGAAGCTGTCCGACATCGCATGGATCTCGCGGAGGAAGTCCTGTGCGGCGAAACGGCCCTCCCCCAGCGCGTTCGGCGGGGTGTTGGAGGTGGCCGCGAGCTTCGTGCCGGTGCCGACGAGCTCGCCGAGCAGTCGGGTCATCACCATGGTGTCGCCCGGGTCGTCGAGCTCGAACTCGTCGATGCAGAGCAGATCGGATCCGCGGAGCAGGTCGACGGTGTTGCGATAGCCGAGCGCGCCGACGAGAGCCGTGTACTCGATGAAGGATCCGAAGTACTTCCGCCGGGCGGGCATCGCGTGATAGATCGACGCGAGAAGGTGGGTCTTGCCGACGCCGAAGCCGCCGTCGAGGTAGACACCGGGCTTCGTCTCGGGCACCTTAGGCGCCCGCCGGAACAGGCCGCCGCGCTTGACCGGCTGCGCGCCCGTCGCGAACGTCATGAGATGCTGCTTGGCCTCCTCTTGGGAAGGGTAGGCCGCGTCGGAGCGGTAGCTTTCGAACGTCGCGCCGTCGAACTGCGGCGGCGGCACGAGCCCCGTCAGCAGTTCTGCGCCGGTCATCTGCGGCTGGCGGTCGATGAGGTGGACGACGCCGGAGGTGGCGGCCTGATCGGTCATGCGGATCCTGTGTCGAAGTCTTACCCTGCGGGTGCGCAGGGGCGCACGGGGTTCTAGTGTCGAAGAGACGGATCAACCCTACGCCGTCGCCGTCACCGGTTTCACCGCGCGTCATCGCGCGCGACGGGCCGTTCACGGACATCGTCGCCCTGCATCACCACTTCCGAGGGAGCCCCCTGTGACCGTCGAATTCGACACCGCGTCCGCATCGTTCGCCGAGTACGCCGAGCCCGGACGGCTCGTCAGCACCGACTGGCTCGCCACGCACCTCGGCGAACCGGGCCTGGTCGTGGTGGAGTCCGACGAGGACGTGCTGCTCTACGAGACCGGGCACATCCCGGGTGCGGTCAAGGTCGACTGGCACACCGAACTGAACGACCCGGTCGTGCGCGACTACGTCGACGGCGCCGGGTTCGCCGCGCTCCTGAGCCGCAAGGGCATCTCCCGCGACGACACGGTCGTGATCTACGGCGACAAGAACAACTGGTGGGCCGCCTACGCCCTCTGGGTCTTCTCGCTGTTCGGTCACGAGGATGTACGCCTGCTGGACGGCGGGCGCGACCGCTGGATCTCCGAGGGCCGCGAGATCACCACCGAGCTCCCCGGCCGCGCGGCCACCGAGTACCCCGTCGTGGAACGCGACGACTCAGTGCTTCGCGCCTACAAGGACGACGTGCTCACGCATCTGGGCAACCCGCTCATCGACGTGCGCTCGCCGGAGGAGTACAACGGCTCGCGCACGTCGGCACCGGCCTATCCCGAGGAGGGCGCGCTGCGCGCCGGGCACATCCCGACCGCGCAGAACGTGCCATGGGCGAAGGCCGTCGCCGAGGACGGCGGGTTCAAGCCCCGTACCGAACTCGAAGCGATCTATCTCGATGGCGCCGGGCTCAAGGCCGGCGACGACGTGGTCGCGTACTGCCGCATCGGTGAGCGCTCCGCGCACACCTGGTTCGTGCTGAAGCACCTGCTCGGGTTCGAGAACGTGCGCAACTACGACGGATCCTGGACCGAGTGGGGCAGCGCCGTGCGGGTCCCGATCGTCACCGGCGAGGAGCCCGGGTCGCTCTGAGCATGGGAGGATTGCGGTGATGACTGACACCGCTGCCTTCGCCCTCCCCGACGCGCTCGCAGAGATCCGGGACGCGTTCCTGGAGCTCCCCGAAGCGGACCGGCTGCAGCTCCTTCTCGAGTTCTCGAACGAGTTGCCTGCGGTCTCCGAGGAGGTCGCCGCTCATCCCGAGATGGCTGAGCGCGTGGCCGAGTGCCAGTCGCCCGTCTACATCTACCTGGAGTTGGCGGGCGGCGCGGTGACGATGCACGCCACCGCGCCCGCAGAGGCTCCGACCACGCGCGGGTTCGCGAGCATCCTCGCGCAGGGTATCGCCGGTCTCAGCCCGGAGGCCGTGCTGGCGATCCCCGACGACTTCCCGCAGTCCATCGGTCTCACCCGCGTGGTGTCGCCGCTGCGCATCTCCGGCATGACAGGGATGCTCATGCGCGCCAAGCGGCAGGTGCGCGCCCGCCTCGCGGTCGCCTGACCGATACGCGGCGGAGCCGGCCGACGGAGCCCTCAGCCCAGGGAGCTGTCCTGCGCGAATCCCTGCTCGCCGAGCCAGTCGGCGATCGCGTCGGTCCAGCGGTTCTGGTCGTAGTTCCACAGCTTCGTGTGGCGCGCGCCGGTGAACGGCGGCATGGTCACCAGGTCCGGCCGCGCCTTCGCCAGGGCGTGCGAGGCGTCTGAGGGCACGAAGCCGTCGTCGTCGCTGTGCAGCAGAAGGATCGGCACGTCGAGCTCGGCGGAGCGGGCGACCATGTCCAGCGCATCGAACGGGATCGCCTGGTCCGCACCACTGAGCCGTGCGGACCAGGGCTGTTCCAGCGCGTCCATCGCGAGCTGCGGCAGCGGATCCGGCAGCTTCATCGCCTTCGCCTGGAAGCGCAGCACCGTCCGCCAATCCACGACCGGGGAGTCGAGGATCATGCCGACCACGGCGCCGCCGTGGTCCGAGCTCACCAGGGTCTGCAGCGCGATCGCGCCACCCATCGACCACCCCATGAGCAGGATCCGCTCCGCGCCGTGGCGGAGCGCGTACGCGATCGCCGTATCGACGTCGCGCCATTCCGTCGCGCCGAGGCCGTAGGAGCCCGGACGCGTGCGCGGCCCCTCCCCGTCGTTGCGGTAGGACGTGATGAGCACCGGCAGCCCCGCGGCATGCAGGACGGGAACGGCGCGAAGGCACTCGGAGCGGGTGGCACCCCGGCCGTGCACCTGGATCACCCAGGTTGCCGACTCCGCCGGGAACAGCCACGCAGGACACGGGCCCGCAGGCGTGCCGATCAGCACCGACTCGTACGGCAGGTGCAGCTCACCCGGTGCGAGGTAGTAGTAGCCGCTGAACCCGGCGCGGCGTCCCACCTCAGCGCCCGGCTCGATCTGCGTCAACAGCTTCCGGCGCACGCTGTCGGCGTCCGCATGCAGCACCGCGCCGAGCTTCACATAGCCGGGGGTGCCGTCGACGTAGAGGCCGTAGCGTCCGGGCAGCTCGGTGTCCGGCGTGCGCGAGAGTTCGATCGTCTGCGCGCCGGTGTCGATCCAGAGCACATCGGTGTCGTTCTTGCGAGGGGCGGGGGTGACCACCTGGCGCGCGATGCGCAGCACGAGGGCGCTGCCGATCGCCGCACCCAGAGCCGCGGCGCCTGCCAGCGCGATCGCGCCGACCGTCGCGGCGTGCCTGAGACTCTTCATCGCCTCCTGACTCTAGTCTGTCCGCGTGAGCGCTCATCCCGGATCCGACGGCGTCTTCGCGCATGCCGCCGAACAGCTGCGGGCGCTACGATTCCGCGACGACATCGTGGTGCGCGAGATCCCCGCACCGTCCGGCCTCGCGCCCGATGCCCTCGCCCTCGCAGCCGACGTGCGCCCCGACGATAACGGCGACTCGCTGTACGGCACCGGGCGCTTCGTGCTGCTGCACGATCCGTCGGAGCCGGACGCCTGGACGGGACCCTGGCGCATCGTGGCGTTCGCTCAGGCGCCTCTCGAGCCCGAGATCGGCACGGATCCGCTGCTCGCGGATGTAGCGTGGTCTTGGCTGATCGACGCGCTCGCGTCCCACGGCGCGACGCATCACTCCGCATCCGGAACCTCCACGAAGACCTTGTCCAGGGGCTTCGGCGGGCTGGCCGCGGAAGGAGACGGCGCGCAGATCGAACTCCGTGCGTCGTGGTCGCCGACCGGACCGCTCGCCCCGCATGCCGAGGCATGGGCGGAGCTGGTCGGAATGCTGGCGGGACTGCCGCCCGGCTCAGAGGACATCGCCGTGTTCGGCGCCAGGAGAAACATCCGTGACTGACTACGTCGTCATCGACAACGACGAGGACTTCGTCGCCGCGGTCCAGACTCTCGCCGCAGGAAGCGGCCCCGTCGCCGTAGACGTGGAACGCGCCTCCGGCTTCCGTTACTCGCAGCGGGCCTACCTGGTGCAGGCCTTCCGACGCGACGCCGGGGCGTTTCTGTTCGATCCGATCGCGATCAGCTCGTTCGCTCCGCTGCAGGAGGCCATCGGCGGTGAGGAGTGGGTGTTCCACGCCGCCAGCCAGGATCTGCCGTCCCTGCACGAGCTGGGGCTGGAGCCCGCGAGCGTGTTCGACACCGAGCTCGCCGCGCGTCTTCTCGGCTATGAGCGCGTGGGCCTCGCGGCCGTCGTCGAGCGCGCTCTGGGCATCGTGCTGGCCAAGGAGCACTCGGCCGCGGACTGGTCGACCAGGCCGCTGCCGAACGCCTGGCTCGAATACGCCGAGCTCGATGTGCTGCACCTCGTGGATGTGCGCGACTTCATCGCCGCCGAGCTCGCAGCGGCCGACAAGACGGCGTTCGCCGCCGAGGAGTTCGAGGCGACGCGCGTGCGCCTGCCCAAGCCTCCGCGTGAGGAGCCGTGGCGGCGCCTGAGCGGCCTGCACCAGGTGCGCGGTGCGAGGAATCTCGCTGTGGCCCGCGAGCTCTGGCTGGCCAGGGAGGACTTCGCCCGCGAATCCGATGTCTCCCCCGGTCGTCTCGTCCCCGATCGCGCGCTGATCGCCGCCGTGCAGGCGAACCCGCAGAACAAGGGCGCCCTCGCCGCCGTCTCGGCGTTCACCGGTCGCGCCAGTCGCAGCCAGTTGGACCGGTGGTGGGCGGCGATCGAGCGCGGACGCGAGCGCACCGACCTGCCGCGTGAGCGAGTGCCCAGCGACGCTCCCCCGCCGCCGCGCGCGTGGGCCGATCGCAACCCCGAAGCGGACATCCGGCTGAAGGCCGCACGTGCCGCCGTCGAGGCCCGTGCGGAAGAGCTCGGGATGCCCACGGAGAACCTGCTCACCCCGGACACGCTGCGCAGGATCGCGTGGGAGCCGCCGTCGGAGATCGATGCCGCATCGATCGGTTCCGCCCTCGCCGCACGCGATGCCAGACCCTGGCAGATTGAGGAAACCGCACAGCGGATCGCGGATGCTTTTGTGGAAGCCGCGCAAACGACCGACGAGGCGCCCGGAGACGCTTCGTAGGTTCAGCCCAACCGATTCATACTCCGTTCTGTGACCCCACCTAGGCTGAGGGGACACCCCTGGAATGCGCAGACCGCGATGACACTCGGTCTCACAAAATAGGGAACCGCGTTCCTCAGGACGTGCGAAACTGTAAGTCCGGCGTGCGTTGGCTGCCGGCAGAACAACGGAGGCCTTGTCCGCGCAGCGGACGGGGCATTGGAGGCAGAGTGGCCGAGATCTCGGACGTCTTCTTCGTCGATGGAGTGCGCACCCCCTTCGGGCGCGCCGGCGAGAAGGGCATGTACTGGAACACCCGCGCGGACGACCTGGCCGTCAAGGCCACGATCGGCCTGATGGAGCGGAACACGAACGTCCCGCTGGACCGGATCGACGACGTCGCCATCGCCGCGACGTCGCAGACCGGTGACCAGGGACTCACCCTTGGCCGTTCGGTGGCGATCCTCGCCGGACTCCCCCAGACCGTGCCAGGCCTGGCCGTCGAGCGGATGTGCGCCGGCGCGATGACCAGCGTCACCACGATGGGCGCATCGATCGGCGTCGGCATGTACGACCTCGCCCTCGCGGGCGGCGTCGAACACATGGGCCACCACCCGATCGGCGGCAACGCCGACCCCAATCCGCGGTTCGTCGCCGAGAAGATGGTCGACCCGGGAGCCCTGAACATGGGCGTCACCGCGGAGCGCATCTTCGATCGCTTCCCGCACCTCACCAAGGAGCGCTCGGACCGCTTCGGCATGCTGAGCCAGCACAAGGTGCAGGCCGCGTACGACGCCGGCAAGATCCAGCCCGACCTCGTGCCGGTCGCGATCAAGGGTTCCGACGGCGCCTGGGGTCTTGCGACCGAGGACGAGGGCCGCCGGCCGCAGACCACGATGGAGGACCTGGCAGCGCTGAAGACGCCGTTCCGCCCGCACGGGCGCGTCACGGCCGGAACCTCCTCGCCGCTCACCGACGGCGCGACCATGTCGCTGCTCGCCGGCGGCGGAGCCGTCAAGGAACTGGGTCTCACCCCGAAGATGCGCATGGTCTCGTTCGCGTTCGCCGGCGTCCAGCCGGAGATCATGGGCATCGGTCCGATCCCTTCCACCGAGAAGGCGCTCAAGAAGGCCGGCCTGACGATCTCCGACATCGGCCTCTTCGAACTGAACGAGGCGTTCGCGATCCAGGTCATCTCCCTGCTCGACCACTTCGGCATCGCCGACGACGACCCTCGTGTCAACCAGTGGGGCGGTGCGATCGCGCTCGGTCACCCGCTCGCTGCGAGTGGCGTGCGCCTGATGATCCAGCTCGCCGCGCAGTTCGCCGAGCGTCCCGACGTCCGTTACGGCCTCACCGCCATGTGCGTGGGGCTCGGCCAGGGCGGCTCGGTCATCTGGGAGAACCCCTACTTCGACGGCAAGAAGCGGAAGTGAGTGCCGGAATGACGAACTACGACGCGATCGACTTCTCGCCCATCATGGCCCTCACCGAGGGCGAGGTCGTCACGCACTCCCCCGTGCGTGACGTGCGCCTGCCCTCCGGCAAGGTGCTCGCCCTCATCACGCTGGACAACGGCCGCGACCACACCCGCCCGAACACGCTGGGACCTGCCACGCTCACCGAGCTCGGCGAGACGCTCGCCGGACTGCGTGCTCGCGCAGCGGCCGGCGAGATCGACGCGGTGGGCATCACCGGGAAGCAGTACATCCTCGCCGCCGGTGCCGACCTCTCCGACATCAGCCAGGTCGGATCCCGCGACAACGCGCGCCTCATCGCGCAGCTCGGCCACAAGGTGCTCGGTTCGCTGAGCACCCTCGGCGTGCCGTCGTTCGCATTCGTGAACGGCCTCGCGCTCGGCGGTGGCGTCGAGATCGCGCTGAACTCGAACTACCGCACGGTCGATTCGTCGGCCGCGGCCATCGCGCTGCCCGAGGTGTTCCTCGGAATCATCCCCGGCTGGGGCGGGGCGTACCTGCTGCCGAACCTCATCGGCATCGAGAACGCGCTCGAGGTCGTGATCTCGAACCCGCTCAAGCAGAACCGCATGCTCAAGCCGCAGCAGGCTTTCGAGATCGGCATGATGGACGCGATCTTCCCTGCCGCGAACTTCCTCGAGGATTCGCTGCGCTGGGCCGACGCGGTGCTTGGCGGCAAGAAGGTCGACCGCAAGAACGAGCCGGGCAAGATCGAGCGGCTCACCAAGTGGCCGATCGCCATCAAGATGGCCCGCGGCATGCTCGAGTCCAAGATCGGCACCGTGCCGCGCTCGCCGTACGTCGCGCTCGACCTGCTCGACAAGGCGAAGAGCGGTTCCCGCGAGGACGGCTTCGCCCGCGAGGACGAGGCGCTCGCCGACCTCGTCACGGGCGACCAGTTCGCCGCCTCGATGTACGCGTTCGACCTCGTGCAGAAGCGCGCGAAGCGTCCCGTCGGCGCACCCGACAAGGCCCTGGCCAAGAAAGTCACCAAGGTCGGCATCATCGGTGCGGGCCTCATGGCCAGCCAGTTCGCGCTGCTGTTCGTGCGCAAGCTGCAGGTGCCGGTGCTCATCACCGATCTCGACCAGGCGCGCGTGGACAAGGGCGTCGCCTACATCCACGACGAGATCGGCAAGCTCGAGGCCAAGGGCCGCCTGGACGCGGACAGCGCGAACAAGCTGCGCGGCCTGGTCACCGGCACGACCGACAAGTCCCTCTACGCAGACTGCGACTTCGTCATCGAGGCCGTGTTCGAGGAGGTCGGCGTCAAGCAGGCGGTGTTCGGCGAGATCGAGAAGATCGTCGCCGAGGACGCGATCCTTGCGACCAACACGTCCTCGCTCTCCGTCGAGGAGATCGGCTCCCAGCTCGCCCACCCCGAGCGCCTGGTCGGCTTCCACTTCTTCAACCCGGTGGCGGTCATGCCGCTCATCGAGATCGTGAAGACGCCGTCCACCACCGACGCCGCACTGTCGACGGCGTTCGTGGTCGCGAAGGGCCTGGGCAAGAACGCCGTGCTCACCGCCGACGCCCCCGGCTTCGTGGTGAACCGCCTGCTCGCCAAGGTCATGGGCGAGGCCGCCCGTGCCGTGTACGAGGGCACACCCGTCGCCGACGTCGAGAAGGCCTTCGGTCCGCTCGGACTGCCCATGGGGCCGTTCCAGCTCATCGATCTGGTCGGCTGGAAGGTCGCCGCGCACGTGCAGGACACCATGGTGCACGCGTTCCCGGATCGCTTCTACGCGAACGAGAATTTCCATGCCCTGGCGGATCTGGCCGAGGTCGTCGAGAAGGACAAGGGCGGCCGTGTGACCGGCTTCACCAAGGCCGCGGACAAGCTCGTGAAGCAGGCCGCCGGTTCCACCCCGACGCCGGCCGCGGAGATCCTCCGGCGCGTGCAGGACGGGCTCGCGCACGAAATCAGGCTCATGCTCGACGAGGGCGTGGTGCCGGAGGTCGAGGACATCGACCTGTGCCTCATCCTCGGCGCGGGCTGGCCGTTCATCGACGGTGGGGCCTCGCCATACCTCGACCGCGAAGGCGCCTCGGAGCGCGTGTTCGGCGCGACGTTCCACACACCCGTGATCCGCGGGATCGCGAACGCCTGAGAGTTGCGCGACCGATCCGCACGACGAAGGCCGTCTCCCGAGGGAGGCGGCCTTCGTCGCTTGTTCAGGCCTGTTCCGGCCTCGGATCCGCCTCACCCCGTCGCGGCCAGTACGACATCGCGCGTTCGGCGAGGGCCGTGATCGTGAGAGACGGGTTGACGCCGGGGTTCGCCGGGACCGCAGATCCGTCCACGACCGACAGCCCGGGATGCCCCCACACGCGGTGGTACGGATCGACGACGCCGCGCTCAGGCGCATCCGAGAGCACCGCCCCGCCGAGGAAGTGAGCGGTGAGCGGGATCCCGAAGACCTCGGGCCAGGATCCGCGCGCGGACGCCGGGACGCCGGTCTCCCGCGTCATGCGGGCGGCGATCGCCTCGGCCGCGCGATGCGCCTCGGGCAGATGGCTCGGGTTCGGGGCGCCGTGGCCCTGGGCGCTCGTCAGCACATCGCGCCCGAACCGACGGCGCATGGAGAGCGTGAGCGAGTTGTCGGCGGTCTGCATGACGAGTGCGATGATGCCGCGCTCGCTCCAGCGACGCAGCGTCCCGAGTCGGAATTGTCGGATCGGATGACCCGCGACGGCTCCGAGGAGCGCGCCCAGGCGGCGATGCAGCGGCACGTCGCCCGGCACGAGGACGGTCGCGAGCGCCCCCATGAGGTTGGATCCGGGGCCGTACCGCACGTTCTCCACGTGCGTGCGATCGTCGACGTGGAATGACGTCGTGATGGCCACGCCGTGGGCGAAGCCGGCCTTTTCCGGCACCGCGGTCGAGACTGCGCCGTCCAGCGCCTCCGAGTTGGTGCGTGTGAGCCGGCCGAGCGCGTCCGGGATCCGCGGCAGGGCGCCGGAAGCCTTCATCCGGTGCAGGAGCTGCTGGCTCCCCCAGGTACCCGCGGCGAGCACGACGCGCTCCGCGGTGACGGTGCGCCGACGCCCTCGCCCCCACGCGCCGCTGCGCCGCGTCGTGACCGAGAAGCCGCCGCCCGCGAGCTCGCGGACCTCGACGACGGTGCGCAGAGCCTCGATCACCGCACCCCGCCGCTCCGCGAGGGCGAGGTAGTTCTTCATAAGGGTGTTCTTCGCCCCGACCCGGCAGCCCACCATGCAGTTGCCGCACAGCGTGCAGCCCGTGCGCGCGGGTCCCTCGCCGCCGAAGAACGGATCCGGCACGGTCACGCCGGGTGCGCCGAAGTACACGCCGACCGGAGCCCGGCGGAAGGTCTTCGCGACGCCGAGGTCCTCGGCCGCTCCGGCCATGATCCGCTCCACCGGCCCGGTGTGCGGATAGTGCTCCACGACGCCGAGCATGCGCTTGGCGGTGGCGTAATGCGGCGCGAGTTCCTCCTGCCACGGTGCGATACCGGCCCACTGCGGATCCTCGAAGAATGCGGCGCCGGGCTGATACAGCGTGTTCGCGTAGTTCAGGGATCCGCCGCCGACGCCCGCGCCCGCGAGGATCATGACGTGCGGCAGCCGGTGGATGCGCTGCACGCCGAAGCACCCGAACGCGGGAGCCCACAGGTAGCGACGGACGTTCCAGTTCGTCTTCGCGAAGTCCTCATCCTCGAAGCGGCGGCCCGCCTCGTACACGCGGACCCGGTACCCCTTCTCCACCAGCCGGAGCGCGGCGACGGAGCCGCCGAAGCCGGACCCGATCACGACGACGTCCTCGTCGAAGTCGCTCATGCCGCTTCTCCCTTCGGGACCATCACGGTCAGCGACGCCGGACGCACCCGGATGGTGCACTCCCGCTCCGCGATCCGCTCTCCGTCTGCGTAGACCACGAGATCCGGCGCGGAGACGGTGATCTGGCGCACCCGGCGATGCGTCACTTCCGACCGCATCAGATGCCGTCCGCGCAACAGCAGGGGGAACAGTGTGAGCAGCCGGGCGCGACGCAGCGGCGCAACGTGCACGACGTCCAGCAGGCCGTCGTCGGGGCGCGCATCGGGGCAGATCGGCATGCCGCCACCGTAGCTGACGGTGTTGCCCACAGCGACGAGGGTGCCGGGGGCGTCGCGCAGGGGCTCGCCGTCGCAGGCCAGCCGGAACCGGGTGGGCCTCAGCCGCACGACCTCGATCACGATCGCCAGGTAGTAACGCGCAGCTCCCCGGGGCCACCGCAGCAGATTGGTGCGGTCGCTGACCTTGGCGTCGAAGCCGAGCGCCGCCACCGTGAGGAACGGCGTGGCCCGCCCGTCTGCCGCGATCTCCCCGACGTCGATCCGGCGCGGAACACCGTGCAGCGCGAGCAGCGCGGCGCCCGCCGGGTCGCGCCGAGGCACGCCCAGGGCTCGGGCGAGGTCATTGCCGGTGCCGGCCGGCACGAGCGTCATCGGCACCTCGGTGCCCGCGATCTCGGGCAGGATCTCCGACACGGTGCCGTCACCGCCGACCACGACGAGCGCGTCCGGCGGTTCGGCGAGGGCGATCCCGACCAGGCGTCGCGTGTCCGCCGCCGAGGACCCGATGTGCACCTCGACCTGGGCACCGGCCTCTCGCAGCGCGGCCACGGCCTTGTCCGTGGCGGAAGCGCCCCGCCCCTTGCCGGAGCGCGGGTTGGCGATCAGCGCGATCCTCGGCACGTCTCAGGCTCCCGCGGACGGGGCGGGAATCGGCGTCGCCGCGCCGAGCACCGCCCCCGGGTTCATGATCCCGCGCGGGTCCAGTTCGCGTTTGACGGCCGCGAGGATCCGGATTCCCGTCTCTCCGATCTCGTCCGCGAGCCACGGCGCGTGATCGCGCCCCACCGCGTGGTGGTGACTGATCGTGCCGCCGGCCGCCATGATCGCGTCACCGGCACGATGCTTGATGTCGGCCCATGCCTCCAGCGCATCGACGCCGCGCGGGGCCAGCACGGTGAAATACAGCGATGCCCCGGTCGGGTACAGGTGCGAGACGTGGCACATCACGAACGACCTGCGCCCCGCCTCGGCGAACCCGGTCTTGAGCGCCGCCGTGACCGCATCGCGCAAGCCCGCGAGCCGGGACCACGTCGTCGCGGTCTCCAGCGTCTCGCAGAACACGCCCGCATCCAGCAGCGCATCGCGCAGGTACGGCCCGTCGAAGCGGGTACGCAGCCAGTCCTCCGAGGCGCCCTCGCCCTGCGAGGTGCCGCCGGCTGCCTGCAGCAGTGCGGCCGTGCGCGCGCGACGCGCCGCTACGTCGACGCCCTCGAACACGGTGACCGCGCTCGCGCCTTTGGCGAGGGCCTTGCCGATCTTCCCCACCTGGGCGAGGCTCACGCTGGTCTCGGCCTCGTCGGACAAGCGCATCACGGTGGGTCCATCGCCGTGCTGCGCCACGGCCCGCAGCGCTGCGGCTCCGGTCGCGAAGTCGGGGAACGTCCACGACTCCATCACGCGTTCGGCCGGCATCGGGTGCACGCGTACCGTGACTTCGGTGATGACGCCGTAGATGCCCTCGGATCCGAGGAAGAGGCGGATGAGATCCGGTCCCGCGGCGCTCCCCGGCGACCGTCCCAGCGCGATGTCGCCCGTCGGGGTCGCGACCCTGATACCGGTGACCATCGTGTCGAACCGCCCGTATCCGGCCGAGTTCTGCCCCGATGAGCGCGCGGCGGCGAATCCGCCGATCGTCGCGTAGCGGAAGCTCTGCGGGTAGTGCCCCAGCTCCATGCCGTGCCCCGCGAGGAACCGTTCCGCCTCCGGCCCGGTCGTTCCGGCGGCGAGCACCGCCTCCGCGCTCACGGCGTCGTAGCGCAGCAGGCCGGTCATCCGGCCGAGATCCAGGCTCACGACGCACCTGTGCGCACCGCGCTCGGGGTCGAGGGCGCCGACGACGCTCGTCCCGCCGCCGAACGGGATCACAGCGATGTCGCGCTCCGCGGCCAGGCGCAGACACGCGACGACCTGGTCGTGGTCGGCAGGGCGAAGCACGGCATCGGGGGTCGCCTGGTCCCGTTCGCGGCGGCGCAGCAGGTCGGGGGTGGAACGCCCCCCGGCGTGCCGGATGCGGGACTCCGCATCCGTCCGCACGTTGTCGGCGCCGAGCACCTCGGCGAACGTCTCGACATCGTCGGATGTGAAGGCGGAACGGCTCAGCCGTACGTCGGCGAGGGCGATCGCCGGCTGGGGCCGCCGGATGCGCCCGAGCAGGAGCGGCAACAGGGAACGCACGGCGAAAGGCAGGTCCTCGGCCCGCTCGGGGTCTCCCCAGCCATTCCAGCGCATCGGCGCCGTCTCGTCGATCGGATCGTCGGCGTCTCTGCCGCTCGGGTTCGTCATGCGTTACAGTGTGACAGATCATGACAAAACGTCAACCCGCGTTCGATGTCCCCCTGCCGACCTGGGACCCGACGCAGACCCGGATCCTCGAGTCCGCTGAGGCGCTCATCGCGTCGCGAGGCGTACACGGCGTGACGATCGCCGAGCTCGCCCGCCGCGCGCGAGTGAGTCGCCCGACGATCTACCGCCACTGGTCGGATGCCGACGACGTGGTCCGCGCCGCCCTGTTGCGCCGCGTGGCGAGCATCCTCGACCAGTTCCCCGAGCCGGCGACGACCCGCGCCGAGATCATCGAGGACGTGCTCCGGTTCTCCACGCTGTTCCGCGGGGACCCGGTCTACCGGCACCTGCTGACGGATGAGCCCGAGGCGTTCACGCGCTACACCCTGGAGCGGGTCGGATCCAGCCAGCGTGCGATCCTGGCCTGGATCGCGGTCTCCATCTCGGCGGCCCAGGATGATGGATCCGTCCGCCGCGATGATCCGCAGGCGATGGCGGTGATGCTGCTGCTGATCGCGCAGTCCGCACTGCTCTCCCACGGCACGGTGAGCGAACTCATCGACGAGCTCTCCTTCGAACGCGAGCTGCGCACCGCCATCGACGGGCTGCTGCGGCCATGAGCGGCTCTTCGCAACTGAACGCGCGGCGCCGGAGCGAGGAACTGCTCCGCACTGCCGAGGACCGTGTCGACCTGCTCGTCGTCGGGGGCGGGATCACCGGCGCCGGAGTGGCCATGGACGCGGCGAGCCGCGGACTGTCGGTCGTGCTCATCGAGGCCGAGGACCTCGCCTTTGGCACCAGCCGGTTCAGTTCGAAGCTCGTGCACGGCGGGCTGCGCTACCTCGCGACCGGTGACGTCGCCACGGCGCGGGAGAGCGCGGTCGAGCGCCACCTGCTGATGACGCGGATCGCCCCTCATCTCATCCGCCCGATGGCTCAGCTGCTGCCGTTCTCCCCCGCTGCCACCCCGAAGCAGCGGCTGACAGGCGCCGTGGGGTTCGCACTCGGGGATCTGCTGCGGCTGCGGGCGGGCACTCCGCACGCCGTCCTGCCCGCACCTCACCTCATCACGGCGCGCACCGCGGCTCGGTTGGTTCCGACCCTGCAGGCGGAGCGGCTGCGGGGCGCCGTGCTCGCCGCCGACGGTCAGCTCGTCGATGACGCCCGGCTCGTCGTCGCCGTCGCGCGGACAGCCGCATCCCTCGGCGCCCGGATCCTCACGCGGGTGCGGGCACTCGCGCTGCGCGCCGACGGCGCCCACGTCGAGGACGCCCTCAACGGCGAGAGGTTCGAGATCCGCGCCCGTGCCGTGGTGAACGCCACGGGCGTCTGGGCCGGAGATCTCGATGACGCCATCCGCATGCGGCCGAGCCGGGGCACGCATCTCGTGCTCGACGCCGCGGCGCTCGGGAACCCGACAGCGGCCCTCACCCTGCCGCATCCCGGATCCATCAGCCGCTTCGTGTTCGCTCTGCCGCAGCAGCTCGGCCGCGTCGTGGTCGGTCTCACCGATGAAGACGCGCCGGGGCCGGTGCCCTCGGTCGCCGTCCCCACGGAGCCGGAGATCGCGCTCCTGCTCGAGGTCCTCAACCGCGCCCTCACCACGCCGATCCGGCGCGACCAGGTCCGCGGTGCATACGCGGGGCTGCGGCCGCTCGTCGACAGCGGCGGATCCTCCACTGCGGACATCTCTCGACGCCATCTCGTAGCCGTCTCCGAGAGCGGTTTCGTGAACGTGCTCGGAGGAAAGCTCACCACCTATCGCCGCATGGCAGAGGATGCGGTCGATCGAGCAGTCGCGATCGCAGGTCTCCCCGCGGGGCCGTGCCGCACCGCCACGCTGCCTCTCGTCGGCGCGATTGCGGCTCCTTCGCGCCCCTCGGACGATCTGCACTGGCGTTACGGAGCGGAGGCCGGCCTGGTGCTGGCCCGCGCGCGCTGTGCGGATCCGCGGGAGCGCATCGCCCCGGGCATCGACGTGACACGCGCTGAGATCGAGTTCGCGGTGCGGGCCGAAGGCGCGCTGACCACCGACGACGTGCTGGACAGGCGAACCCGGATCGGCCTCGTGGACGATGACCGCTCCCTCGCCCACGACCAGGTGTCGCGCCTCGTGGCCGAGACGCTCGCCGACCCCGCCTGAATCCATCCCCCAGCTTGCGCGACCTGGCGATGGACGCGTGCCTTGCTTCGCGCTATTCTTTGAACATGTTCAGTTCAGAGTCGGACGCCACGTCGAAGCCGCTCACCCCGAAGGCCGAAGCGACAAGAGCGCGGATCCGCGCGGCCGCAATGGCCTCATTCGTCGAGCGCGGCTACCCCGACACCACCATCCGACTGATCGCCAAGGAGGCAGGCGTCTCGGTCGGGAACGCCTACTACTACTTCCCTTCCAAGGAGCACCTGGTCCAGGAGCTCTACGACCAGCAGCAGCGGGATCACGGAGCAGTAGCGCGTCCACGGCTCGAGGGTGTGACCGGCCTCGTCGATCGTCTGCGCATCTTCCTCGAGACCGGCCTGGAGACCGTCGGCGCGTATCGCGCCGTCGCACCGGGCTTCCTCAGCGCGATGGTCTCCCCCGACTCCCCGATCAACCCCCTGTCCGTGGAGTCCTCTCCCGCGCGCGAGATGACGATCGGCCTGCTCCGCGAAGTCGTCCAAGGCGCGTCGCATCGTGTGCCGGACGATATCGCCGAGCGTCTGCCCGAGGCGATCTTCCCGATGTATCTCGCGCTCATCCTCCGGTGGACCTATGACGAGTCTCCCGACCAGGCGAAGACCACCCGCCTCCTCGATACCGGACTCAGATTGTTCGCCGTCGCACTTCCGTTCCTGCGCGTCCCCGGTGTCCGCGGTGTGACCCGCGACCTCCTCGACCAGATCGCGGACGTGCGGCCATGAACGCCGAGCGGGCTGTTTCGCCCCGCACACCGCAACGGCCTATGGCGTTCACCAGGGAGGAATTGGCGCGCGGCGGAGTCTGGACCTGGCTCGTCTTCCTCGCACTGGTGGCCCTGGTCATCGTCGTCCCGGAGTTGGCGTCGACGTTCGCGGCGGGGTGGGCCGGTATCTGGTCAGGGGACGACGCGGGCGCGATCTTGTCCTCCCGCATCGTCGACCTCTTCGCGGGGCTCCCCGTCCTGCTGATTGCGCTCGTCGTCTGCGGCATGCTCTCCGGGCTCGTGGCGCTCGTTGTCACACCGCTCGCCGGTCTGGTCGGACGCGGTCTCGCGCGTGTTCGGCAACGTGCGATCCATCTGTGCGCCCAACTCGCACTGGGCGCGGTCGTGGGCGCCGGCGTCGCCCTCGGGATCGGAGCCCTGAGCGGCTGGTGGTACCCGCCCCTCCTGGTGGCGACCACGGCCACCACCGCTGTCGCCACCGCCACCGGCTGGTGGCTCACGTCGCACAAGGCGCTGCGCGATGACGCCCGAGCCACCGCGGCGCGCTCGGATCCGTCCTAGCGTCGCCGGCGCTCCTCGGCGTCCGCGTCGACAGTGCGCCCCGCCACGATCTCGACCGTGCCCGTGTGCAGCGGCACCTCGCCCGTGGGGCGCGCGATCGGCACGCGGGTGCCGAGCACCTGCGCGACCACGTCCTGTGCGATCTTGCCGGCGGTGAGACCGGCGTCCTCGAGGATCTGGTCGCGGCTGGCGTGGTCGAGGTACTCGTCGGGCAGACCCAGCTCGTCGACGGCGGTGTCGATGCCAGCCTCGCGGAGCACCTGCCGCACGCGCGTGCCGACACCGCCCACACGGATGCCGTCCTCGAGGGTGATGACGAGGCGGTGCCGGGCGGCGAGCTCGACCACTGAGGGCTGCACCGGGATCGCCCAACGAGGGTCGATCACGGTCGCGCCGATCCCCTGGGCCTTGAGCCGTTCCGCCACGTCGAGCGCCAGCGTCGCGAACGGGCCGATCCCGATGAGCAGCACGTCCTCGTCCTCATCACGGGACAACACGTCCACGCCATCGTGCAGGCGCTCGAGCGCCGGGATCTCGGGGGTCACCGCACCCTTCGGGAAGCGGATCACGGTCGGCGCGTCGTCGACGGCCACCGCCTCCTCGAGCTCCTCGCGCAGGCGCTCGGCGTCACGGGGCGCCGCGATGCGGATCCCCGGCACGATCTGCAGCATGGACAGGTCCCACAGACCGTGGTGGCTCGGGCCATCGGGTCCGGTGACGCCCGCCCGGTCCAGCACGAACGTCACCCCGGCGCGGTGCAGTCCGACGTCCATCAGCACCTGGTCGAACGCGCGGCCCATGAACGTGGCGTAGAGCGCAACCACCGGATGCAGACCGCCGTAGGCGAGCCCCGCGGCCGCGGTCACCGCGTGCTGCTCTGCGATGCCGACATCGTAGACGCGGTCGGGGAACCGCTCCGCGAACGGCGCGAGACCCGTGGGCCGCAGCATCGCCGCCGTCATCGCGATGACCTTCGGGGTGCGCGAACCGACGTCGACCAGCGCGTCGGCGAACACGTCGGTCCAGCCGGTGCCGCTCGCCGAGAGGGGGGCCCCGGTCTTCGGATCGATCTTGTTGACCGCGTGGAACTGATCCGCCTCGTCATCGAGCGCGGGCTGATAGCCCCGGCCCTTCTCGGTGATGACGTGCACGATGACCGGCGCGCCATAGTCCTTCGCGAGCTGCAGCGTCTCGAGGAGGGACGGGATGTCGTGTCCGTCGATCGGGCCCAGGTACTTGATGTCGAGATTGGAATACAGCTCCTCGTTGTTCGAGAAGCGCGAGAGGAAGCCGTGCGTTCCTCCGCGCACGCCGCGGTAGAACGCGCGCCCGACCGGACCGAACGCCCGGAAGAACCGGTCCGACTTGCGATGCAGGTCGCGGTACACGCCCGCCGTGCGCACCCGGTTCATGTACCGGGCCATACCGCCGATCGTCGGCGCGTAGGAGCGCCCATTGTCGTTCACGACGATGACCAGGTTGCGCTCGTTGTCATCGGAGATGTTGTTGAGCGCCTCCCACGTCATGCCGCCGGTGAGCGCGCCGTCGCCGACGACCGCGACGACGTGACGGTCCCCGCGACCCGTCGCGGTGAAGGCGCGGGAGATCCCGTCGGCCCAGCTCAGCGAGCTCGAGGCGTGCGAGGACTCGACCACGTCGTGGGCGCTCTCCGAGCGCTGCGGGTAGCCGGCCAGTCCCCCGCGCGACCGCAGAGCGGAGAAGTCCTGACGCCCGGTGAGCAGCTTGTGCACGTACGACTGATGCCCGGTGTCGAAGATGATCGGGTCATCCGGGGAGGAGAACACCCGGTGCAGGGCGATGGTGAGCTCCACGACTCCGAGGTTCGGCCCCAGGTGTCCGCCGGTGCGGGCGACGTTCTCGATCAGGAATGAGCGGACCTCCGCGGCCAGCTCGACGAGCTGTTCGGGGGTGAGCCGATCGAGGTCGCGGGGACCGGAGATGCCGGAAAGGATCGCCACCGTGTCTGCCTCCTGAAGCCAATCGTGCGCGACGAGTCAGAACCCGCAGCACCGAGCCAGCCTACCGAGCAATGCTGCCGGACCGCTGGACATCCGCCGCATCCGGGCCGACGTAGCGCCCGATCGGACGCAACCGCAACGGCGCGCGCCTGTACTCGTCCAGCGCATGCCCGCACCAGCCGGCGGAGCGAGCAACAGCGAAAACGGTCTCCCCGGCGTCCGCGGGCATCTCCCAGGCCAGCGCCATCACGGCCAGCGCGAGATCGACCGTGGGATGAAGACCGGTCCGGGAATGCACGACGGCGGTGACTTGATCGGCCACGTGCAACGCCGCTTCGGCCTGCGGATCCGCCGTCTCCCGCAACAGGCGCAGCAGCAGCCTCGCCCGCGGGTCGCCGTCCGGGTAGAGCAGCTGACCGAATCCGGGGATCCCCGCTCCGCCCAGGCGTGTCGCGGTCGCCACCGCGGCCGCAGGATCCGCGCCGTCCTGCACCTGCCGCAGGAGGGCGTGCACGGCGGCGCTCACGGCGCCGTGCAGGGCCGAGTCGAGCGCACCGAACCCGGCCGCCACGACGGCGTAGGGATGGGCTCGCGCCGACGCTGCGGCCCGCGCGGCGAGGGTCGATACCGCCATGTCGTGGTCGACGAGGAGCACGAGTGCGGCGTCCAGCACCCGCACGCGGGCCGGCGTCGCCGGCAGCGCGGTGAGCCGGGGCCAGAGCCGCGCTGCCACCGGTCCACCCGTCGTCCCGCTGGTCGACGCCCCACCGTCGTTCTCCTGACCGACAACGAGCAGCGGGAGCGCATCCACGAGTCCGGCGACGAGACGCGTCGCGACGCGTGCCACGGTCTCCGCACGGAGGTCGTAGCGCTCCGGGTCCTCCGCCGCGAGAGCCGCGACCGCCGCGAGCAGTCGGCTGAACGCCCCGGCAGCGGGCGGAAGGGCTGCGACCACGCGGCTCGGCGCTGCGCTCCCGGGCCCTTCCAGCGGCAACGCGTCCCGCTGCGGCAGGTCCGTGCGCGCGAAGAGCCACCGTACGATCGCGTCGAATCTCAGCGGCTCGCCCTCCCCCGCGACCAGCTCGTCGATCGGCACCCCCCGGATCCAGAGCTCCCCGTCCTCGATCAGCGCGATGTCCGTGTCGATGACCGCCAGCGGGCTCCCGTCCGCGCCGGCCGCGCGAGCCGCGCCGTGCGAGGGCGAGGTCGCACGGCGGCGGGCACGGGCGAAGCGCTCGACCTCGAGCGGGTCGAACAACGAGCCGTGCGCCCCGCGCTCGCGCGCGATCAGGCCCCGAGAGACATACGCGTAGAGCGTCTCCGTCCGCACACCGAGGCGCGCCGCCGTCTGCGCCGCCGTGAGTACGTCCATCGCGGGCTCCTTCATTGATCCGATCAACATTGACGATATCCGGATCCATTAGCCATCGTGAGCGAAGAGCCGCCATCCGCGACTCGCCAGAGAGGAGCCGACATGGCCATCACCATCGATCGCAACGACACGCATCTCATCGATGTCCCGCGAGGACTCACCAACGTCGTCGTCGCGGAGACCACGATCGGCGACGTCCGCGGCGCGGAGGGCTTCTTCCAGTACCGCGGCGTCTCGGGTGTGGAGCTGGCCGCCGAAGCCCGATTCGAGGACGCCTGGAGGCTGGTCGCACTCGGCGAGCTGCCCCAGAGCGGAGCGGACGCCGCAGAATTCCGTGCCCGCACCGCCACGGCCCGCACCATCCCGGAGAGACTGCACGGAGCGTTGGCGACCATCGCCTCCTCGGGCCTGGATCCCATGGCACAGCTGCGCACTGGACTCGCCCTGATCTCGGCCGCCGACGGCCGACGCCCGCTCTATGACGAGACGGAATCCGAGCGCACCGAGGACACGATCCGGCTCGCCGCGGTCGCGCCGGCCCTGGTCGCCGCGCTGCACCGGTGGAGCAGAGGTCAGGATCCGATCGAGCCGGACGGCGATCTCGACCCCGTCACGGACTATCTGCGCATGCTCACGGGCGCCGCACCCGACGCCCGCCTCTCCATTGCCCTCGCCACGTATCTGACGGCGGCGATCGATCACGGCTTCAACGCGTCAACGTTCACGGCGCGGGTCATCGCGTCCACCGGCGCCGACCTCGCCTCGTGCGTCGGCGGTGCACTCGGCGCGCTCTCCGGGCCGCTGCACGGAGGCGCACCCGCGCGCACGCTCGACATGCTGGACGAGATCGGGACACCCGATCGTGCGGACGCCTGGGTGCGCGAGCGCGTGCAGAACGGCCGGCGGATCATGGGGTTCGGGCACGCGGTGTATCGCACGGAGGATCCCCGCTCGCGCTTGCTGCGCGGCGTCGCTCAGCGGTTGCGCACCGACGGACTCGCGTCGGACCGCGTCGACCTCGCCGTGACGGTGGAGCAGACCGTGCTGCGGGTGCTGGACGAGCTCAAGCCAGGCCGCGCCCTGCGCACGAACGTCGAACTCTACGCCGCAGTCGTCATGGAGGCGTGCGGGATTCCGCGCGAGCTGTTCACTCCGACGTTCGCATCGGCACGCCTGATCGGCTGGGGCGCGCACGCCTGCGAGCAGGTGCAGGACGGCAAGATCCTCCGCCCCTCGTCCCGCTACATCGGAGCGTCGTCACACTCTCGTTGATCGCCACCGACCCCGGGTCTATGCTCGGCGGCAGGCGGGCACGGGGACGCGAGCGATCGTCCCCGTGCGCCCGAAGGACCGGACCCGAACGGCCCGCCGGTGCGCTTGGACATTCCGCGATCGTGGATCCGAGGAGACGAACGTGAACGCGCAGACACCGGCATCCCGCGGCACCGCGCGGCGAAGGACGATCGTCGTCATTGCAGGCGCTGCTGCCATCGCACTGCTCGTGGTCATCGCCTGGATCGTGTGGCGGCCGGCGGGCGGGGCCGCTCCCGCAGCGATCGCGTCGTCCGCACGTCCGGACGTCCAGAACGCACGGGTCGACTCGATCATCCGAGAGGCCATGAAGGCCGACAGTCTCAAGGCGGTGATCGTGCGGGTCACGATCGATGGCAAGGTCGTCTCGATGCAGGCGTACGGCGACTCGATGACCGGCGTCCCCGCCACCACCGACATGCATTTCCGCAACGGTGCGGTGGCGTTCGAGTACGTCTCCACGTTGTTGCTGGAGTACGTCGACGAGGGGAAGATCACCCTCGACAACACGGTCGACAAGTGGATGCCCAGCCTGCCCGAGGCGAACAAGGTCACGCTCAGGATGCTGACGAACCAGACCACCGGATATCCCGACTTCGAGACGGATCCGGAGTGGACCGCGGCCTACAACGCCGACCCGTTCCACGAGTTCACGTTCGACGAGCGATTGAAGGACGCGTTCAATCGCCCTCTGCAGTTCGAGCCCGGCACAAACTGGAGCTACGCGCACACCAACTTCATGATCCTCGGCCACATCCTCTCCATGATCGGAGGGGCTCCCCTCGACCAGCTGCTGCAGAAGAAGGTCCTCGGCCCGATGGGTCTGACGCAGACGGCGGCGTACAGCACGGCGACCGTGCCGGAGCCGGTGCTGCATGCGTACAGCTCCGAACGCCGCGTGGCCCTCGGCATCCCTCCGTCGATGCCGTTCACGGAGGAGTCGACGTTCTGGAACCCCGCCTGGGGCACGCCGATCGGAGCGGCCGAGACGACCACGATCACCGACATGGCGACGACCGCGGTCGCCGTCGGCACCGGCACGCTGCTCTCACCGAAGAGCTTCCACGAGATGACCGATTCGACGTTGATCGGTTTCGGCACACCGCTCCCGGTCTGCGCCGGGTCGTGCTTCACCCAGGTCACCGGTTACAACTACGGGCTCGGGGTGGTGCGATCCGGATCCTGGCAACTGCAGAATCCTCTGCTGAGCGGCTACAGCGCCACAGAGGCGCATCTGCCCTCGAAGAAGATCGCGATCGCGGTGGCGACGACGTTCCTGCCGGGTGCCTTTGACGCGAACGGCATCTACGACAACTCGAGCGACCGACTGTTCCGGCAGATCGCCACAGAACTCGCCCCGGACGACCCGCCGCCGACGCTTCCGGCGAAGAAGAGCTGACGAGATACGCGAACGGGGCCGGCTCCCGAAGGAACCGGCCCCGTTGTGGTGCGCGTGGATCAGACCAGCGAGCGCAGCACGTACTGCAGGATGCCGCCGTTGCGGTAGTAGTCGGCCTCACCGGGGGTGTCGATGCGGACGACCGCGTCGAACTCGACCGTCGGCTTGCCCTCGGGAGAGAACTCGCTCGGCGCCGCGGTCACGCGGACCGTCTTGGGCGTGGTGCCCTCGTTGAGCTCCTCGAGGCCCGCGATCGAGACGATCTCGGTGCCGTCCAGGCCCAGCGACTCCCAGGACTCGCCCGCGGGGAACTGCAGCGGCACGACGCCCATGCCGATGAGGTTCGAGCGGTGGATGCGCTCGAAGCTCTCGGTGATGACAGCCTTCACGCCGAGGAGGTTGGTGCCCTTCGCCGCCCAGTCACGGGAGGATCCGGATCCGTACTCCTTGCCGCCGAAGATCACCAGCGGGGTGCCCTGGGCCTGGTAGTTCGTGGAGGCGTCGAAGATGTACGCCTGCGGGCCGCCGGGCTGGGTGAAGTCGCGGGTGTATCCGCCCTCGATCTGCTCGCCGCCGTTGACGGCCTTGACCAGCGCGTTCTTCAGGCGGATGTTCGCGAACGTGCCGCGGATCATCACCTCGTGGTTGCCACGACGCGAGCCGTAGGAGTTGAAGTCCTTCTGCGCCACGCCGTGCTCGGTGAGGTACTGGGCGGCGGGCGTGCCCGCCTTGATGTTGCCGGCCGGGGAGATGTGGTCGGTGGTGACCGAGTCTCCCAGAGTCGCCAGCACACGAGCACCTGAGATGTCGGTGACCGGAGCCGGGGTCGCCTGCATGCCGTCGAAGTACGGCGCCTTGCGCACGTAGGTCGAGTCGGCGTCCCACTCGAAGACCGGACCGGTCGGCGTGGGCAGGCTCGTCCAGCGCTCGTCGCCGTCGAACACCGTGGCGTACTGCTTGATGAACTGGTCGCGCGAGATCGACGAATCGATGATCTGCTGCACCTCAGCGGGGTCGGGCCAGACGTCCTTGAGGAACACGTCGTTGCCCTCGCCGTCGGTGCCCAGCGCCTGGGTGTCGAAGTCGAAATTCATCGACCCGGCCAGGGCGTAGGCGACGACCAGCGGCGGGCTCGCGAGGTAGTTCATCTTCACGTCGGGACTGATCCGGCCCTCGAAGTTGCGGTTGCCGGAGAGCACCGCGGTGACGGCGAGGTCGTGCTCGTTGATCGCGGCCGAGACCTCGTCGATCAGCGGGCCCGAGTTACCGATGCAGATCGTGCAGCCGTAGCCGACCGTGTAGAAGCCGAGGCCCTCGAGGTCCTTGTCGAGACCCGACTTCTCGTAGTAGTCGGTGACGACCTTGGAGCCCGGGCCGAGCGTGGTCTTGACCCACGGCTTCTGCTTCAGGCCCTTGGCGAGGGCGTTGCGGGCGAGAAGGCCGGCGGCGATCATGACGGACGGGTTCGAGGTGTTGGTGCACGAAGTGATCGCGGCCAGCGTCACGGCGCCGTTGTCGAGGATGTACTTCTGCCCGTCCGGCGTCTTGACCTTGACCGGCTTGGACGCGGCCTTCGGGGACCCCGAGGACAGCGTGGGGATCTCGTTGGTCTCGACCTCTTCCCCCGGGACGGATCCCGGGTCCGACGCCGGGAAGGATCCGGAGTCGTTGATGTCGATCGGACCCGTGACGTAGTTCAGGATGTCCTTCTCGAACTGCGCCTTCGACTCGGACAGGAGGATGCGGTCCTGCGGGCGCTTCGGTCCGGCGATCGAGGGCACGACCGTAGAGAGGTCGAGCTCGAGGTACTCGCTGAAGCTGGGCTCCTTGGCTGCGTCGTGCCAGAGCGACTGCTGCTTGGCGTAGGCCTCGACGAGGGCCACGGCCTGCTCGTCGCGACCGGTCAGGCGCAGGTAGTCGAGGGTGACGTCGTCGATCGGGAAGATCGCAGCGGTGGAGCCGAACTCCGGCGACATGTTGCCGATCGTGGCGCGGTTCGCGAGGGGCACCGAGGCGACGCCGGCGCCGTAGAACTCGACGAACTTGCCGACCACGCCGTGCTTGCGGAGCATGTCGGTGATCGTCAGCACGACGTCGGTCGCGGTGACGCCGGCGGGGATCGCGCCGGTCAGCTTGAAGCCGACGACGCGCGGGATCAGCATCGACACGGGCTGGCCGAGCATAGCGGCCTCGGCCTCGATGCCGCCGACGCCCCAGCCCAGCACGCCCAGGCCGTTGACCATGGTGGTGTGCGAGTCGGTGCCGACGCAGGTGTCGGGGTAGGCGCGCAGCACGCCGTCGACGGAGCGGTCGTAGACGACCTTGGCGAGGTGCTCGATGTTCACCTGGTGCACGATGCCGGTGCCCGGGGGGACGACCTTGAAGTCGTCGAAGGCGGTCTGGCCCCAGCGCAGGAACTGGTAGCGCTCGCCGTTGCGCTCGTACTCGATCTCGACGTTGCGCTCGATCGCGTCCGGGCGGCCGAACAGGTCGGCGATGACGGAGTGGTCGATGACCATCTCAGCCGGGGACAGCGGGTTGATCTTGTTCGGGTCGCCGCCGAGGGCGGTGACGGCCTCGCGCATGGTGGCGAGGTCGACGATGCAGGGCACGCCGGTGAAGTCCTGCATGACCACGCGCGCCGGCGTGAACTGGATCTCGGTGTCAGGCTGGGCCGCCGGGTCCCAGGATCCGAGAGCCTCGATCTGCGCCTTCGTCACATTCGCGCCATCCTCGGTGCGAAGCAGGTTCTCCAGGAGGACCTTGAGGCTGAACGGGAGCTTCTCGTATCCGGGGACCGTGTCGATCCGGAAGATCTCGTAGTCGGTGCTGCCGACCGTCAGGGTGCTCTTGGCACCGAAGCTGTTCACCGTGGACACGGATCCGTCTCCTTCTGTTCGGATGGAAGCGACAGTCGACACCATCTTGCTCGCCCGCTCCCCCGCGCGGCTAGCAAGGCGGGCCTTACCAGTCTGCTCTCGCGGACGGGCGAGCGAAAGGTGCTGATTTATCTTGACGTCAAGATAAATCTAGCACGGTGCGGGCGGCGCCGACTCACCCCTGACGCGTGTCGGCGTCGTGCTTCGGCGGGTACAGCGCACGCACCAGCAACCACGTCACAGCGACCATCGGCGCGAACAGCGGGAGCCCCATCACGAGCTTGAGCGTGCCCAGCGCCTGCACGTTGCCGGAGAAGTACAGCGGCAGCTGCACGGCCAGGCGCGCGAAGAACAGGGCGGCCCACGCGATCGTGATCCAGAAGAAGGCGCGGCGCTTGCGCTTGTCCGTTCGCCAGCCGCGCACGTCGCCCATGAGGAATCCGGCGGCGAGGCCGATGAGCGCCCATCCGACGAGGGCCGAGATGAGCAGCACCGTGCCGTAGAGCGCGTTGGTGAAGAAGCCGGGCACGAAGTTGTCCTGGCCGCGCCCCGTCCACAGCGCGAGTCCCGCGGCGACCGCGACGGCGACGAGTCCGCCGAGCGCCGAAGCAGCGGGCGAACGCTGCAGCAGGCGGACCACGGAGAAGATCGCGGCGAGCCCGACCGACACGATCAGCGAGAGCCAGAGCGGATCCGGTCGCAGCGTGTAGATGATGAGAAATGCAGCGCTGGGCAGCACGGACTCGAGCACTCCGCGCCAACCTCCCATCGCGCTCCACACGACGTGCCCCGTGCTGGCACCGGAGTTCGGATCGATGCCGAGACGCTGCGCGGCGCCGCCGAGCGCGGCCCCGAGGCTCTGCGCGGCGTCGGGCGCCGGGGGCGGCGCGTACCGATCCTCGGGAGCACCCTCGGACCCGCGCTCCGCGTCGTCCGGCCGCGACGTGCTCACGCCGTGCCGGGGGCCGCGGGCATGCGCAGGGGGATGAGATCGCGCGGGGGCATGGGGGCTCCGCCGCGCACCACGACGATCGAGCGGAACAGGTCCTCGACGGCAGCGGCCGCAGTCTCGTCGGATGCCGCGGCTCCGCCGATCACGCCCCGCAGGAACCAGCGCGGACCGTCGACGCCCACGAACCGGGCGAGACGCGTGACAGCTGCGTCGCCGGCGACAGCGGGGATCTCCGCCAGCAGTTCGGCACCCAGGGCGCCTTCACGCTCGGTGACGGTGCCGCCCTGCTGCGAGATCTGCTCCTGGATCTGCGCGCGCGTCTCGTCCCACAGCCCACTCGAGCGGGGCGCCGCGAACGGCTGCACCTGCAGGGTCGAGTCGGCGTAGTCGAGGCCCACGGCGACGATGCGCTGCGTCTGCTCCTCCACTTCGAGGCGGAGGTTCAGCCCCTCACGCGGAAGGATCTTGATGGCGCCGAGGTCGATGTAGGGACGGACCGGGTTGGCCTCGCTCTCGTCGAACGGGCCGTCGACCGCGCGGTCGCGGACGGGCGCCTCCGAGGCGTCCTCCACGGGCTCGATCCCGGACGTGGTGTCGTCGCTCATGCGTTCTCCTGGCTCTGGGTCTGATAGCCGGTGGATCCGAATCCGCCTGCTCCGCGCACCGATTCGTCCAGTGCGTCGACCGGGATGAACCGGGCTCGGGTGACGGGCATGACGATCAGCTGGGCGATCCGATCACCGACCGCGACATCGTACGCCGCATTGCTGTCGGTGTTCAGCAGGCTCACCTTGATCTCCCCGCGATAGCCGGCGTCCACTGTGCCCGGGGCGTTGACGACGGTGATGCCGTGCTTGGCCGCGAGACCGCTGCGCGGGACGACGAACGCGGCGAAACCCTCGGGAAGCGCGATGCTCACGCCGGTGCCGACCAGCGCGCGCTGCCCGGGCTCGAGCCGCAGCGCCTCGGTCGAGACGAGGTCGGCTCCGGCGTCGCCGGGGTGGGCGTAGACGGGAAGCTGGGGCGCGATAATGGGAACGTCCACGGATTCGGTCACGGAAAGAGGCTAATGCAGAACGCAGCACGCGATGCCGGGACCGCCCCGACGGCCACCCGCTACCGCGAACGTCTCGCGCCGAGTCTGTGGCTGTTCCTCGCCGCGGCCCTCGGCGGCCCCATGCTCGCGCTGGTGTTCGTGCCGGCCGGATCGGGCGTCGCGCTGATCATCGGCATCGCCGCGACCGTCGCGATCATCGTCCTGATGATCGCCGGGTCGCCGCGCGTGGCGGTAGAGAAGCACGTACTACGCGCCGGCCGGGCCTGGATCGATGCCTCCTGGCTGGGCGAGCCGGAGGTCCGCACCGGGGAGGATGCGCGTCAGGCGCGCGGCCCCGGCCTTCCCGCCCGCGGCTGGCATCTGATCCGCGGCGGCATCGACGGCGTGGTGATCGTGCCGAATACGGATCCGGCAGACCCGGCGCCGAGCTGGACGATCTCCTCGCGCACGCCGGACCGATTGGCCGCTGCGATCGACGCCGCTCGCGCCGCGGCGAACCCGCAGGCCTGAGCAGAAACCTGCACGACTCCGCCGTCTCGGATCCGCTTTCGCTGACGGCGGACGCCCGTGAACGCAGAACGCGCCCGGAACCGAGAAGGTCCGGGCGCGAGCAGCGAAGGGGAATCAGGCCGCGCATTCCTTGCAGATGGGGCCTGCCTTGTCCTCGTGGTCCAGCTGCGAACGGTGCTTCACGAGGAAGCAGCTGACACAGGTGAACTCGTCCTCCTGCGGGGGCAGCACCACGACGTCGAGCTCGACGTCGGAGAGGTCGGCTCCCGGAAGGTCGAATCCGCCCGGGTTGTCCGAATCCTCAGCGTCGATCGATCCCGACAGCTTGTCGGGGACGCGCTCCTTGAGAGCCTCGATCGACTCGCTCTCGTCTTCGTTCTTGCGCGGAGCGTCGTAATCGGTTGCCATGGGTTTGGATCTCCAGTCTCATCCTGCGAGCGGCTTGGCATCCTGCGTGTGCCGGGCGCCGGGGGTGTTCGGCGGCCCATAGTTTGCATGACGCGCGTGCAAATCGCAAATGCCGCTCTGTCTGCGCATCAGAACTCACGGCACGCCCGCGATATTCCCGGCGGCGCGCACACCGCATGACACCATGAACCGACACTCATTCTGAGGGGCTGAAGCCATGGAACACGTCACGATCGTCGGCGCGGAAGACGACGTCCTCGTTCTCGCCACCGAATCGGGAGAGCGATTCGCCCTCCCGATCGACGAGGTGCTGCGCGCCGAACTGCGCCGGGCCAAGGCCGGTCGCGAGGAGAAGGCTCCTCCGCTGGCTGCGAGTCCCCGCGAGATCCAGTCGCACATCCGCGCCGGGTTGTCCGCGACTGAGGTCGCCGAACTCCTCGGGGTGGACCTCGAAGTGGTGCAGCGCTTCGAGAGCCCCGTGCTCGCCGAGCGCGAGCACATCGTCGGTCAGGCCCTCGCCGTTCCGGTGCTGATCGGCAGCGAGGTCGAGCCCGATGCACAGCCGACGTTCGGCGTCGCGATCCGCGCCAAGCTCTCGGAGCTGGCCGCCGCCGACGAGCGGTGGGCGAGCTGGAAGGATGACACCGGCTGGGTCATCAAGCTCGAGTTCACCGCGAACGACGTCGAGCACGATGCGCGATGGTCGTTCGATCCGCGCCGCAGCGCGCTGGCGCCGCTCAATTCCGACGCCACGCAGCTGTCCCGCCAGGGCGCTCTGCCGGAGGGGCTGATCCCCCGTCTGCGTGCACTCGACAAGGACCGCTCGTCGCCGTACAAGGACGACACCCGATTCGATTCGGGCGCGTTCGGCCCGCGCCTGGTGCCCGCCCCCGCCGAGCCCGTCGAGGCGGAGGAGGACGGCCCGACCGTCGCACAGGAACCCCGGTCTGCGCGGCACCCTCAGACCGCATCCAATGCCCAGGAGGCGGCGACGCGCAGCGCGTCCTTCGCGCCTGCGACGCCATCCGACACGGCTGACCTGCTGGAGGCTCTGCGCCGCCGGCGCGGGCAGCGCGAGGTCCGACCCACCGTGGAGGAAGAGCCCGAGGAGTCCCGCCCGCTCGCCTTGTTCGAGGCCCTCGAGCCCGGATACGAGCCGGAGCCCGAGCAGTCGACGACGGCCCCCGTCTCGATCGACGGCGACTCCACCCCGCGCCGACGCCGGCGTGAGATGCCGTCCTGGGACGAGATCGTGTTCGGAGCCCGCAGCGACGACTGACCACGGCTGCAGCCGCTGATCGGCCCCGGTCGATCAGCGCGCGAAGGCGCCGAACCGGAGCGACGGCACGCGCAGCTCCTCCGAGCTGAGCGATCCGTGTTGACCGATCATGCCCTGTGAACGCTGATCCTCAGCGGTCCCGTCGTACAGCGCCCAAAGGCCACGGGCGGGTACCACGAGATCGCCGATCCGCTCCTGTGCCTCAGCGGTCGGAGCGGATCCGAACAGGCCGCCGTCGATCGCCTGCGCGCGCGTGAGCACGTCCGCAGCGCCCTCGACCCCCGCGGCCCAGGCCGCAGCGATCTCGTCGCGCCTGGCCGGATCCTCCACGTAGACGTGCAGCATGCGAGGCTCCCCCGCGATCGCTGCGACCCCGTCATGCAGGCGGCTGCGCTCGTCGAGGATGAGATGCCTGGTGCGCGGCACGTCGACCATGCCGTGGTCGGCGGTGATCAGCATGCCCACGCCGTCGGGCGTCCCGGCGGGGATCGCCGCATCCAGCTCCTCGAGCGCGCGGACCCATTCCGCTGAGGCCATGCCGTGCTTGTGTCCGGCCTTGTCCGCCTCCGGGAGGTAGCAGTACACGAGTGACCCCTCGTGCTCCTCGGCGAGGCTCAGGGCCAATGCGACGCGCTCGGCCGCCGTGCGGGCGGAGCGGAACTCGGCACCCCGCAGGGTCGCTGCGGAGAAGCCGCTGCCGGCATACTCGGCCAGTCCCACGGCGAACGCCGGACGTCCTGCCGCGGTTGCGGTCTCGAACACGGTCGGCGTGCGCTGCCATTCGGTCGGATCGACGCGCGCCTTCTCCCAGCCTGCCAGCTGGTTGACCAGCGCGCCGGTGCGCGGGTCCCTGACCTCGTAGCCGACCAGTCCGTGCCGGCCCGGATCCACGCCGGTCAGCAGGCTCGTGAGGGCGGCCGCGGTCGTGGACGGGAAGACGCTGGAGAGCACGTCCTTCTTCGCCATGGCCCCTGCCAGGCGGCGGGCATGGCCCGCATGCGCGCGCAGCGGGATCGCGCCCAGCCCGTCCATGACGACCAGTACCGCCGACCGCACCCCCGGCAGCACGCCATCGCGGCCGTCCAGAGCGTTGAACAGGTCGTGCGCCACCCCGGTGATGCTCCGGAGTGAGGGCGGGATCGCCGGTAGCATGAGGGTCATCCGAGTCAGTCTCGCACAGAGCCCGGCACGGATCCGGCGTCGAGAACCGCTCCGCCGCCACCCGAACCCGCAGGAAGCCCATGCCCCGCACCACCACGCCGCCCGAGCCGATCGAAGAGCGCATCCAGGACATCGATCTCTCGAGCGAGATGCAGGGATCGTTCCTGGAGTACGCCTACTCGGTCATCTACTCCCGCGCGCTGCCGGACGCGCGCGACGGGCTCAAGCCGGTGCAGCGCCGGATCCTGTTCCAGATGGCGGAGATGGGCCTGCGCCCCGACCGCGGCCACGTCAAGAGCGCCCGCGTCGTGGGCGACGTGATGGGCAAGCTGCACCCGCACGGCGACTCCGCGATCTACGACGCTCTGGTCCGCCTCGCGCAGCCCTTCGCGCTGCGCCTGCCTCTCGTGGACGGACACGGCAACTTCGGCTCCCTGGACGACGGTCCCGCCGCCTCCCGCTACACCGAGGCGCGCCTCGCCCCCTCCTCTCTCGCGCTGACCGAGAGCCTGGACGAGGACGTCGTCGACTTCGTGCCGAACTACGACGGCCAGTTCCAGCAGCCCTCCGTGCTGCCCGCCGCGTTCCCGAACCTGCTGGTCAACGGCGCGAGCGGCATCGCGGTCGGCATGGCCACCAACATGGCGCCGCACAACCTCATCGAGGTCGTGGCAGCGGCCATCCACCTCCTCGAGCACCCGGAGGCGTCCACCGAGGAGCTCATGGAGTTCGTCCCGGGTCCCGACTTCCCGTCGGGCGGCATCGTGATGGGCCTCGACGGTGTCCGCGACGCCTACGCGAACGGTCGCGGAGCGTTCAAGGTGCGGGGCAAGGTCTCCATCGAGCCGCTCGGGCCGCGTCGCACCGGCATCGTGGTCACCGAGCTGCCCTACATGGTCGGGCCCGAACGGGTGATCGAGAAGATCCGCGACGCCGTGCAGGCGAAGAAGCTCCAGGGCATCAGCGATGTCAACGATCTGACCGACCGCAATCACGGTCTGCGGATCCAGATCGGCATCAAGACCGGCTTCGACCCGAATGCGGTGCTGGAGCAGCTGTACCGGCTGACGCCGATCGAGGATTCCTTCAGCATCAACAACGTCGCCCTCGTCGACGGCCAGCCGCGCACGCTCGGGCTCAAGGAACTCCTCAGCGTCTACGTGCGGCACCGTCTCGAGGTCGTGACCCGCCGCAGCCGGTACCGCCTGGCCCGCCGCGAGGAGCGCCTGCACCTCGTCGAAGGCCTCCTCATCGCGATCCTCGACATCGACGAGGTCATCCAGGTCATCCGCTCCTCCGACGACTCGGAGCAGGCCCGCAGCCGCCTGCAGAGCGTCTTCGACCTCAGCGAGCGGCAGGCCGAGTACATCCTCGAGCTGCGCCTGCGTCGGCTCACCAAATTCTCCCGCATCGAGCTGGAGACCGAGCGCGACGCGCTCCTCGCGGAGATCGCGGCGCTGCAGGAGCTGCTCGGCAGCGAGGCCCTGCTGCGCGGCCAGGTCGCGACCGAGCTCGATGCGGCGGCCGAGGCCTACGGCACCCCGCGGCGCACCCTGCTGCTCAATGCCGCGCCGCCCAAGGCACGCGCCGCCAAGGGCCCTGTGGACACGCAGATCGCCGATGCGCCGACCGTCGTGGTCCTGTCCACCACCGGCCGCGCCGTGCGGGTGGATCTCGAGCCCGGTCAGGAGCTCTCCCCCGCCTCCCGGCGCAGCAAGCACGATGCGATCCTCGCCACTTTGGACACCACCACCCGCACCGAGATCGGTGCGGTCACCACGGCGGGCCGGGTCCTGCGCTTCACCGCGATGGACCTGCCCTCCGTGCCGTCCGCCTCGGTGCACCTTGCGGCGGGCGTGCCGCTGCGCGACTACATCGGGCTGCTCGACAAGAGTGAGCGGATCCTCGCGCTCGTGCGCTTCGACGATGACACGCCGATCGCGCTGGGCACCCGCACCGGCGTCGTGAAGCGGGTCGTGCCGTCTTCCCTCCCCGTGAAGCCCGAGCTCGAGATCATCGGCTTGAAGCCCGGCGATGCGGTCGTCGGCGCGGGCGCGGCCCCCGACGACGCCGAACTCGTGTTCGTCACGAGCGACGCCCAGCTGCTGCACTTCGCCGCGTCGGGAGTGCGCCCCCAGGGAGCACCCGCGGGTGGCATGGCCGGCATCAAGCTCGGCGCCAAGGCCGAGGTGATCGCCTTCTCCGTGCTCGCCGCCGATGCGGAGGCGATCGTGGTGACCGTGTCCGGCGCGACCGGGATGATCGCCGGCACCGACGCGGGCCGCGCGAAGTCGTCCCGGTTCTCCGAGTTCCCCGGCAAGGGGCGCGCCACCGGCGGTGTCCGCGCGCACGCCTTCCTCAAGGGCGAGGACCGGCTGATGCTGGCCTGGGTCGGCACGGAGCCCGCGCTCGCGGTCGGCCCGGACGGATCGGCCCGGGCTCTACCAGAGGCCGGCGCCAAGCGCGACGGATCCGGACAGCCCATCGACGGCGTGATCGGGTCGATCGGCGGTGTGCTCGGCGCCTGATGGCCGGGTGCCGTCGCCTACAGCCGCAGCGCGAGCGCGTTGGCCGTGAGGCCGGCCGCCGTGCCGCACAGCACGACGGTGTCGCCCGTGCCGACGCGGCCGGATTCCAGGGCACGGGTCAGCATGAACGGCACCGACGCCGACACCATGTTGCCGAACGCCTCGACCTCGTCGACGCGCCGGTCACCGGGCACGCCGATCCGGTCGAGCATCGGACCGAGCGCCGCCGACGCCTGATGCGGGATCCACAGCGCGATGTCGTCGTGGGCGAGTCCGGCCCTCCGCAGGAACCGGTCGAAGAAGTCGGGCAGCACGCGCATCATGCCGAGCAGCGCCCGTCGGCCGTCCATATCGAACAGGTAGTCGGCCGGATCCGTGACGGCGTACTGCTGGGCGGGCGAGTGCGACAACCCTCCGCGCAGCTCGGTGTCGTGCGCGTGCGCGGGCCAGGTCTGCTGCTGGCTGGCCACCACGCCCCGATCCGGCGCGGTCGCGCGACGGAGCAGGACCGCCACGGCGGCATCGCTGAAGAGTTCGAAGCTCTCCCGCTGGTCGGGGTTGAGGAACCGCGACGCGACGTCGCCCGCCACGACCAGCACGGTCTGGTGGTCGCCGCCCTCCAGATAGCGGGAGGCGATGTCGAGAGCGGTCACGAAGCTCGTGCATGTCGAGTTGACGTCGAATGCGGCTGCATGGCCGGCCGAGGTGAGGCGCTCCCACACGAGCGCCGCCGTGCACGGGATCGGCTGGACGCCGGCGGCGGATGCGCCGAGCACCAGATCGATGTCATCGGTCGTCAGGCCCGCATGTTCGATGGCGCGCCGCCCGGCTTCGGCGAGCATGTCGAGGTGCGACACGTCATCCTCGACCCGATATCGCACGCTCTCGCCGAACCGTACCGTGCGGCTCGGGAGCACCCTGCCCCATCCCGCGATCTCACAGCTCCGCATCGTCACGATCCCCCCTCCAGCGCCGCTCCACGCGCCGCAGCTTCCGTCCCGGCTCCGGTGCATACGGCACGAAACGCAGCTCTGCGCGGTCGGCACCGAGACGGTCCGCCAAGGTTCCCAGTTCCGCCGCGACGTTCGCCTGCACCAGGGCGAGCGGTGTGTCCGTCGCCGCTTCGATGCCGACCTCGAGCTCGCGACGGCCAGTCTGCACGATCCGGTACTCCGCCACGCCGTCCGCATACACCAGGGCGCGGGACACGAGATCGGCGAACACGTCGACGACGCCGCCGTCCTGCCCGGGCAGTCGCAGCGTGTCGCCTTCGCGTCCCTCGATCCGAGCCAACGCGGTCAAAGCGCTCCCGCACGGACAAGGCGCCTCGCGCTCGCGCAACACGTCGCCGAGGCGATAGCGCACGATCGGCTGCGCCCGGCGGCGCAGATCCGTCACGATGGGCGCGAACCTGTCGTCGCCCAGCGGCTCGCGCTCGATGAGCACGCCGTCTTCGTTGAGGTGCAGCACGCCCTCCTCGCACGTGTGCGCGAGGAACCCTTCGGTGCACTGATACAGCTGATGGATCCGCTCCTGCCAGAGACCGGCCGCGATCCTGCGCGCATCCGAGACCTCGAGCACCTCGGCGACGGCGTAGACCTTCTCCGGGCGCACGGCGATGGCGCCGCTCTCCGCAGCGCGTGCGATCGCCAGCAGCACCGAGGGCGGTGCGACCAGGATCGTCGGCGCGTACCGGGCCAGGCGCTCGAGGTTCTCCGTCATCTCCGCGAACACGTCGAAGTAGGAAAAGGAGACGGCGCGAGATCGGACCGCCTCGTACAGCGTGTTGTCGGCCCGAAGGAACAGCGCGATGCGGTGTCCGAGGATGCGCCCTCGCGGCAGGGTGCGCGCGAGCACCGTCCCCGCCCATGCCTCCCGCTCCGCACGGCTCACGAGGAACAGGCCGCGGTGTCCGCTCGTGCCGCTGGACAGCCCGATCGAGCAGCCCTCGAGGTCGGCCGCGAAGTCGCGGGAGCGCTCGTTCGCGAGAGCGATCCGCATCGCCTCGTCGCGATGGACGCCGACCGTGTTCAGCTCGTCGAAGCGTTCCATCATGACGCGCTTGTCCATGAGCGGCAGGTCGACGAGACCGGCGGGGTTCGCTCCGATGAGCGGGCGGAAGTACGCGGATCTGCGCCGCAGGAACCGCAGGTGACGGCGCAGCAGGCGCCGCTGCCGGCGTTCCACGGCCGCGCGCGTGCGCAACGGCCGCAGCCAGCGTGCGGCGGCGAACTCCGCAACGATGCGCAGCCGGCTCATCGCGGGAGCAGCTCTCGGTCACCGATCGGATCGTGACTGCACACCACTCTGATGCCCGCGCGCGAGAGCGCGACAAGTCGACGTGCGGTGTCGCGGTACGCATCGCCGTCGTGCTGCAGCGCTCGCGGCAGCGCTCTCATGCGCGGCTCCTCTGCGAGCAGATCCGACCCCCAGGCGGCGTCCCCGGCGAGCAGCACCCGGTCGTCCACCAGCGCCCCGATGTGCCCCTGCGCGTGCCCAGGGAGGTCGACGATCCTCAGTCCCGCCCCGGGGAACGGATCCGCGATGTGCAGCGTCACGCCCGCGACGTGCGCCTGAGTGAAGTCCGCCCGATCGAGGATGAGCGGATCGACCCCGGGGAACCATGTCGGCAGCAGTCCGGGCAGGATCGCGTCGCGCAGACGCGCACGCCGCAGTGTCTCCAGCTGTCCGGCCGTCGCTACGATGCGCGCCGACGGGAACCGCGCGATCCCGCCGATGTGGTCGGGATGCAGATGAGTGAGCACGACATGCGTCACGCTCTCCGGTGCGACGCCGTCGTCCGTGAGCTGGCGCGCGACGTCGTCGGGCGCGGACATCGTGGGCGGCAGGATGCGCCGGTACACGGCGCCACGCCAGCCCGTGTCCCAGGGCTCCGGGGCATAACCCGTGTCGACAAGGATCCGGCGTCCGTCCCCGGGCTCGTACAGGAACACCCCCGACGGGAACCCGCGCACCTCGCGTCCGCCGCCGCGGAAGAGGATGCCGATGTCGTGCACCGTGCTCCCGCACGCGTAGTGACGCAGCCGTCGCGTCATGCGGCCGCATCCGTTCGCGCGCGCAGGTCGGCGACGGCACGGTCCAGCGCCTCGTCGAGCGACACCCCGGGTGCATAGCCGAGTTCCTCCCGGGCGCGGGAGATGTCGAGGGTCTGCGCGAACGCGATGGTCGAGAGCGTGTAGCGGGTCAGCGGCGGCTCAGGACGGCCGGGAAGCACGCGGCAGATCCCCTCGAGCGCCGACGCGAGCGCCCATGCACCCCGGCGCGGCAGCCGCCGGAACCGGGGCGTCTCGCCGAGCCGCGACAGCAGTCCCTCGAGCAGCTCTCGGAACGGCCGGGGATCGCCGTTGCTGATGTTGTACACGCCGCCGGTCGGATCCCCTTCGCTCAACGCGAGGCGAAGTGCGGTGGCCACGTTCTCCACCGCAGTCACATCGATGAGGTTGCGCCCCTCATCGAAGAGCGGCACGCCGATGCGGCGATGCACGGCGAGCAGGCGCGGGAGGAGGCTCGGATCACCGGCGCCGATGAGTCCGCGCGGGCGCAGGATCACGAGTTCCCGGATCCGCCCGGCCCGCTGCGCCCGGTGCAGCAGCTGCTCGGCGGCGAGTTTCGAGCGGATGTAGTCGTTCAGGCGATTGCCCGGATCCACCTCTTCCTCACGGATGCCGATCCGATCGCGCGCGGCCGCGTACACGCTCGGCGACGACACGAAGACGAACCGGCGCGCCCCGCCCTTCTCGGCGAAACGCAGGACCGCCTCCGTTCCCTCGACGTTGGCGGCCAGGAAGTCGCGCGGACGTCCCCACGGCGTCGACAGCGCTGCGCAGTGCACGACCGCCTCGACGGGGCGTGCCGCATCCGGAAGATCGGCCAGAGCGGAGATCAGGGTCTCCTCCGGGGCCGCGATCCGGGCGAGCGCTTCCGCATTGCGCCCCGAGGCCAGGACCGGAAGGCCGTGCGCCCTGAGCTCTCGCACGACGTATCCGCCGAGGAAGCCGCCGGCGCCGGTCACGAGCACGGGCCGGGCGGACGCAGACATGCCCCGATGCTATGGCACGATCGCGCCGCCGACGGGAGGTCCGGCGCACATGCGATGAGGCTCGGGGTCCGCCCTAGAGTGGGACGGTGCGCATCGCGATGGTCACGGACTACTACCTGCCCACGCTCGGCGGCGTCCAGACCGCGATCAAGGCGCAGCGCGAAGAGCTCGTGAGCGCGGGGCACGAGGTCGTCGTGTTCGCCCCTCTGAGCGAACCCTCGTCCGACCCGCCTGTCGTGCGGTTGCCGACGGCGCGCGGCTTCGCGCCCGACGGCTACCCGTTCACCTGGCCCCTGCGGGACGCCGCCGCCCAGCTCGAACGCGAACTCACAGGCTTCGACGTCGTGCACGTGCACACCGAGATGTTCGCCGCGCTCGCCGCCTATCGCGCCGCCCGGGCGCTCGGCATCCCGCTCGTGCAGACCATGCACGGGCGCATCGACGTCTACACGCGCTCGGTGCTCCCCCTGCCGGCGATCACGACGGTGCTGCTCGCCGGCCTGCATCGCCGCGGGCTCGGCTCTGCGCCCGGTTCACGACCGCTTCCCCTCGACACGCGCGCGCACTACACCCGCACCCGCACGGCCCGTCGGATGTGGCGGCTCATGGTGAGCCAGGCGGAGCGCGCGGATCGGGTGATCGTGCCCTCCGCGCACTTCGCGGCGAAACTGGTGGCACAGGGCGTGCAGACGCCGGTGGACGTGCTCTCGAACGGGCTCGAGGCGACGGTGCTCGATGCGATCGGGACGCCCGTCCCGCGCCGGCCGGAGCCGGGAGCCGCGCTGCGGGTGCTCTGGTGCGGACGCCTGTCGCCGGAGAAGCGTCCTGAGATCTTCCTCGACGCCGTGTCCCGCACACCCGGGATCGAGGCCGTGATGCTGGGTGACGGCATCTCACGCCGGACGGTCGCGCGTGAGGCGTCCCGGATCGGATTCGGGCGGGTCGACGTGCGCGGAGCCGTGCCGCAGTCCGAGGTGCTCGACGCGATGCGCACGGCGCACGTGCTGGTGTCCAGCTCCTTCGATTTCGACAACCAGCCGATGGTGCTGCTGGAGGCCGTCGCGGCGGGGCTGCCGGTGATCGTCGCGGATCCCGAGCTGTCCGAGACCCTGCCTCGTCAGGGCCATCTGGTCGCGTCGCGGCCGGATGCCGCCGGTCTCGCAGACGCTCTCGCCGCGCTCCGCGACGATCCGGCGCGCGTCGCCGGCATGAGCGCGGCCGCGATCGCACATCGACCGCATGTCGCGCAGAGCGCCCACCGCGGTGAGCTGCTCCGCGTCTATCGTGCGGCCGGGGCCGCGCGAGCCGCGCGCTGACCCTCAGTCCTCGACGAGGGCGGCCCCGAGCTCCGCGAAGCCCTCCGCGATCACCTCGGCGAGGGTCGCCGCATGAACGCCATCCGGATCCAGATCCGGATCGAACACCGACACGGCAGCGCCCCATGCGTACGGAGCGAGGTCGCGCAGCAGACCGATCAGCTCGTCCGGAGCGAGGCCACCCGGGTCGGGGCTGTCCACGGCCGGCATGTGCAAGGGGTCGAGGACGTCGACGTCCACCTGGATCCAGTAGTCGCGCTCGAGCCCCTCGACCGCCCGCACGCGCGACGCTGCCCGCGCGGCGCCGTGCAGGATCACGTCGTCCGCGGGAACGACGAGGGCGATCGCCTCGCGCACCTCGTCGACGAACGCGTCCTCGTAGCGGTGGCCGATGTGCGCGACGCGCGCGGCGTCGAAGTACGGCCCCAGTCCGTCGATCTCGGCGAGTTCCGGCGTGTGACGGCCGATCGCGATCGCCAGATCCTCGCCGGCGACGCTGCCTACCCCTGTGCTGTTGCCGGGATGGCGGAAGTCGGTGTGACCGTCGATGTGCACGAGCCCACCGCCGCCGGTCACCCGCGACGCCAGGCCTGCGGCGATCGCGAGGCTGCAGTCTCCGCCGAGCACGAGCGGCGCCTGGCCAGACTCCCTGATGTCGAACAGCCGATGGGCGAGCCGCCGGGCGTGCTCCACGATCGCCGCCTGGTTGCGCACCGTGCCCGCCGGACGGCGTCCGTCATCGTCCACGTAGCGTCCGGGCAGCACGACGCCGGCGTCGACCGCTCCCGCGGCGTACAGCCGCCGGTGCAGACCCGCCTCGCGCAGGGCTTCGGGCGCCTTCGCCGTGCCGGGCACACCGCCGCGCACCGGCGGGCGCAGTCCGAGGTTCGTGGGGACGGAGACGATGGCGACCATCGACTCAGTCTGTCAAGACGCCGCGACGGACTCGGCAGCCGCGCGCGGATCGCGGCGCATCCAGATGTCGATGCCGTCGTTCTGCTCGACGACGAAGCCATGCCGCTCGTACAGACGCCGCGCGGCGGATCCGACGAGCACCTGAAGCCGCAAAGGCCGATCAGCGGGTGCGTCGGCCAGCACGGCACGGAGAACGGACGATCCGATCCCGCGGCCCTGGTGCGGCCCGTCGAGATAGAACATCTCCAGCCACAACGCGTCATGATCGGGGCGCAGTGTGATCGTGCCTGCGGTCTCACCGTCGACGGCGATCATCCAGGTGTGCTCCGGCGAGAAGTGCTCGACGACCCGGGCGCGCGAGCGCGCCGGATCCCAGCCGACCAGCGGTTCCAGATCCTGCCGCAGCACCCTCTCCTTGAGCGCCGCGATCGCGTCGACGTCGCCCGGAAGCGCGGGACGCAGCGACACATCCGAGGGGAGCGCGGCCATCAGGCGTCGATCGCCTCGCGGGCCAGGCGATCGGACGAATCGATGATGAACTCGCGTCGCGGGGCGACCTCGTTGCCCATCAGCAGCTCGAACACCCGCCCCGCGGCCTCGGCGTCCTCCATGCGCACACGGCGCAGCAGGCGGCCGGAACGATCCATCGTGGTGGAGGCGAGCTGCTCGGCGTCCATCTCACCGAGACCCTTGTACCGCTGGATCGGCTCGTGCCAGCGCTTGTTCTGCTTGCGCAGCTTCGCGAGCAGGGTGTGGAGTTCGCCCTCGCTGTAGGTGTAGATCGTCTCGTTCGGCTTGGATCCCGGGTTCATCACGATGACGCGGTGCAGGGGCGGCACCGCGGCGAAGACCCGGCCGTCCTCGATGAGCGGGCGCATGTAGCGGTAGAACAGCGTCAGGAGCAGCGTGCGGATGTGCGCGCCGTCGACGTCGGCGTCGCTCATCAGGATGACCTTCCCGTAGCGCGCCGCCGCGAGGTCGAAGGAGCGACCGGATCCGGCTCCGATCACCTGGATGATGGAGGCGCACTCCAGATTCGACAGCATGTCGCTGACCGACGCCTTCTGCACGTTCAGGATCTTGCCGCGGATCGGCAGGAGTGCCTGGTACTCGCTCGTGCGGGCGTGCTTGGCCGTGCCGAGCGCGGAGTCGCCCTCCACGATGAACAGCTCGGTCTGTGCGACGTCGGTGGACCGGCAGTCGACGAGCTTCGCCGGCAGCGACGACGACTCCAGCGCGTTCTTGCGGCGCTGGGTCTCCTTGTGGGCACGGGCGGAGACGCGCGCCTTCATCTCGGCGACGATCTTGTCCAGCAGCATCGACGCCTGGTTCTTGTCATCGCGCTTGGTCGAGGCGAAACGCTCGCCGAGCGCCTTGCGGACCACCTGCGCGACGATCGTACGCACGGCCGGCGTGCCGAGGACCTCCTTGGTCTGCCCCTCGAACTGCGGTTCGGGGACGTTGACGGTCAGCACGGCGGTGAGCCCCGCGAGAACGTCGTCCTTCTCGATCTTGTCGTTGCCGGCCTTCAGGCGACGGGCGTTCTGCTCGACCTGGGCGCGCAGCACCTTGAGGAGCTCCTGCTCGAAGCCCTGCTGATGCGTCCCGCCCTTGGGCGTGGCGATGATGTTCACGAACGAGCGCATGCTCGTGTCGTATCCCGTCCCCCAGCGCAGGGCGATGTCGACGGCGCAGACGCGCTCCACCTCGGTCGCGACCATGTGGCCGTCGGGCTGCAGCACCGGCACGGTCTCCTTGAACGTGCCCTCGCCCTGCACGCGCCAGGTGTCCGTGACGGGCGCGTCCGTTGCGAGGTACTCGACGAACTCCGCGATGCCGCCCTCGTAGTGGTACGAGGTCTCGTTCACCGCGTCCATGGCGCCGGTGGCCGGCTCGCCTTCGACGCCGTCCTGCGACGTCGCAGAAGTCGCCGCGCGCTCGTCCCGGACCACGAGCTCGAGTCCCGGCACGAGGAACGCGGTCTGCCGTGCACGGGTCTCGAGGTCGGCGAGCTGGAACGCGGCGTCCTTGGTGAAGATCTGCCGGTCGGCCCAGTAGCGGATCCGGGTGCCGGTGACGCCCCGCGGCGCCTTGCCGATCACGCGCAGCTCGCTGTTGTCCTGGAACGGCGTGAAAGGCGCGTCCGGCCTCTTCTCCCCCGCATCCGTGAAGATCCCGGGCTCGCCGCGACGGAACGACATCGCGTAGACCTTGCCGCCGCGGTCGACTTCGACGTCGAGACGTTCGGACAGGGCGTTCACCACCGAGGCGCCGACGCCGTGCAGGCCGCCCGATGCCGCGTACGAACCGCCGCCGAACTTGCCTCCCGCATGCAGCTTCGTGAAGACGACCTCGACGCCGGTGAGACCCGTGCGCGGTTCGACATCGACCGGGATGCCGCGCCCGCGGTCATGCACCTCGACGCTGCCATCGGGATGAAGGATGATATCGATCTTCGAGCCGTTGCCCGCGACGGCCTCGTCGACGGAGTTGTCGATGATCTCCCAGAGACAGTGCATGAGGCCCGGGGAGCCGTTCGAGCCGATGTACATTCCGGGCCGCTTGCGGACGGCTTCGAGACCCTCGAGGACCTGGAGATGATGGGCGGAGTACTCGGCTGTCACAATCCCCCATCGTATCGAGCAGCACGGACTTGGCCCCGACGACACTCCTGGCCGTCACCCGCTCGTCACCGGGCGCGTACGCGGTGAGCGAAACACGCCGTCTCGCGGGCATGACTCTCAGCTCTGCGTGGTTGTATTGAGCACACTCCACACAGCGGACCCGAACAACGAGGAGGCATCGAGATGAACGCGACGACCGAACGGGATAGCACAGTCATCCCCCGCCTCACGGCGATGGACCGATGCGACTCCTGCGGAGCCCAGGCCTACATCGCCGCCGAGGTCAACGGCAGCGAGCTTCTGTTCTGCGCCCACCACGGACGCAAGTACGAGGAGAAGCTCCGCGCGGTGGCCACGAGCTGGCACGACGAGACGTCGCGTCTGCTCGAAGGCTGACCCGCCCATAGACAGAAGCGCCCGGTGTCCTCGGACATCGGGCGCTTTGCTTTCTGCGGCGGGCGACTCCGAGAACGGGAACTCAGCGCGCTTCGCGCCGCACGTGCGCGGTGAGCCGGCACAGGATCTCCTCGCCCACAGTGCCGATCGCCTCCGCGAGGGTCGTCGGCGTGCAGTCCCCGTGGGCGCCACGGCCGAACAGCACCACCTCGTCGCCGACGGCGGCGTCATCCCAGCCGGCCATACGCACCGTGTCCGCGCCGACGGCAAGGAGCGCGCGAGCTCCGGCGGGAGTGCCCACCTGCACGCGCCCGGCGAGGATGCTCGGCAGCCCGTCGAAGGATCCGACCCCGACGATGACCTCGTCGCCCTCGACCTGCAGCACCGGTGCGACGAGCTCGGCCGCGGGGGCGATCCCGGGCAGGTCGGGTCCGTCGGCGGAGCGCACGCCGAAGCAGAAGGCGCCCACACGCACGAGCGTGCCGCGCAGCTCGGGACGAGCCCAGGTGGCAGCGGACGCCGTGAGGTGCCGGTACGGCAGCTCTGCGCCGAGCTCGCCGGCACGTCGCACGGCCGCGAGGAAGAGCTCCTGCGCGGCGTCATCCTCGTCATCGCTCGCCTCGGCGAGGTGGCTCCACGCACCTACGAGCAGCACGTGCCCATCCTTCTGCGCGCGCAGCGCCGCAGCGACGCCCTCGTCCCACTCCGCGGCCGACAGTCCGTTGCGATGCAGCCCGGTGTCGACCTTGAGATGGATGCGCGCGACGGCACCGAGTACCGCTGCCCGCGCGATCACCCGGCGCAGATACTCGAGCGTTCCCACGCCGAGGTCCACGTCGGCTCGCAGCGCTGCATCGATCTCCGCATCAGCGGAGGTCGCCCAGGCGAACAATCGGGGCGCCGCACCGATCTCGCCACGCAGCCGGATCGCGGTGGGGATGTCGTAGGTTCCGAACCATCCGACGCCTGCGTCCGCCGCGACCCTGGCCGCCCAGATGGCGCCGAGACCGTATCCGTCGTCCTTGAGGACCATCATCAGGGTGGAGGGGGCGACGCGCGCGGTCACCGCCGCGATGTTCGCCCGCAGCACGCCCTGGTCCACCCGCAGCACGGGCCCGGTCATGCCTCCCATGCGCGCTCCGTCCGCTGCCCGACGACCGCCACCAGCTCATCGACGCCCATGCCGGTGATCCGCGCCCAGTCCGCGACTCCGGCCGACAACGGGCCGGATCCGCCGAAGTACGTCACCTCGGCGCCCACGGCGACGTCGGCCTCGCCGATGTCCACGACGCAGACGTCCATCGCGATCCGGCCGACGATCGGGTGCACCACGCCGTCGATCTCGACCGCGGCCCTGCTGCCGAGCGCACGCACGACCCCCTGCGCGTAGCCACCGGTGACGAGTGCCAGACGAGAGTCCTCCGGAGCGCGATGGATGTAGCCGTAGGAGACGCCGTCTCCGGCCGCGATGTCCTTGGTCGAGAGCACGCGCCCTGCCACGCGCATCACCGGCCGGCCCGGCAGCGCACCGGTCGCATCCGGCAGGCCGTACAGCAGGCGCGGATCCAGCTCGGGTGCCTCCGTGCAGGTCGCGTCGATGGCTTCCGCACGCAGCAGCGCGACGTCGTCCGCATCGTCCACACGCACGGCGCGCGCACCGGCTGCGGTGACGACCCGGGCCACCTCGAGGAGGCCATGCCCCCAGGCATCACGGCGAAGATCGGCGACGCCCGCTCCCCCGGTGGTGACGGCTGCAGCCGCCCCGTCCTCGAGCGCGGATCGCGAGATCACCGAACGCAGCATCGCACTCTGCGCAAGCGTGTCGGGGAGCGGCTCGTTCACCGTTCCAGCCTACCCAGGCGGATCCGGCCGGGTCCGCCCGACGCCGGCGCCCGGGGGTTCTCGGAGGCGGGCCACCTAGAATGGACCGGTCCCCGCCCGATCTCCCCGGAGTACGCATGCCCTCGAACGGCCTCGGCCTCAAGTCCCGTCTCGGCTACCTCGCCGAGCGCGCCCGTCGCATCAACGTCGGCTCGGTGATCGAGCGCGCCAAGGAGGCGTCCGCGCAGCACGGCAAGGCCGTCCCCGCCGTCGTGGTGGACATGCTGTGGTCGGCCGGCCGGCACAATGTCGGCTTCCAGGACTACATCGACTACGACTTCGCGATCCTGAACAGGGCCGAGCGCGCCACATACATGACGCACCCTGTGTCGAACCAGATCTCGGAGCGCTATGCCCACCCCGATTACCGGCACCTGTTCCACGACAAGATCGAGTTCGACGAGAAGTTCTCCGACTTCCTCCGTCGCGAATGGATGGTCGTCAAGCCGGGCAACGCCGACGAGCTGCGCGACTTCGTGCAGCGTCAGGGCACCGTCATCGTGAAGACGCCGATGGGCCAGGCAGGATCCGGCGTGTTCCGTTACCACGCCGCAGAAATCACCGACTGGGACGCGTTCCACGCCGACCTGCTCGGCAAGGGCCGTCTGCTCGTCGAGGAGGTCATCCGACAGCACCCCGACCTCGCGGCCGTCTGCCCCGGCACCGTCAACACCACGCGCGTGACCGCGTTCTTCGACGGGGAGAAGACGCACATCCTCGCGATGGCGCAGAAGTTCGGCCGGGGCGAGGTCAGCGACCAGATGTCCTTCGGCGGCTTCTACACGATGCTCGACGACGACGGCCACGCCATCAGCGCCGGCTACGACTCGCACGGGCACGTGCACGAGCTGCACCCCGACTCCGGCTTCCGCATCGCCGACTTCCAGCTGCCGATGATCGACGAGGTCAAGGCGTTCATCGACCAGGTCGCGCGCGTGGTGCCCCAGGTGCAGTACGTCGGCTGGGACATCGTGGTCGGCCCCGACGGCCCCGTGCTCGTGGAGGGCAACTGGGGCGCCGGCGTGTACGAGAACAAGCCGAGCGTCTCGGGCATCCGCACCGGCCACAAACCGCGCTACCAGGCCGCCATCAAGTTCTGAGCGCGCCGTTCACGCGAAGAAGGCCGCCCCGTCATCATGACGGGGCGGCCTTCTTCGTGGATCCGGGTGGTCAGGCCGGGCGGATGATGCCCATCGGCGTCGACTCGGTGCCCTGGCCGAGCGGATTGTCCTTGAGGATCGCGACGAGGCGCTTCTCGGCGCCCTTCTCGAGCGTGGAGCCGAGGATGTTGCCGCCGAGGTCGTTGATGTCGACCACGGCCACATCGCACACCCCGCCGATCAGCCGCTGCATCTCGTGCGCCACCTCGCGCGGGCGCGCCGGCCCCAGCACGACCGAGCGGTCGTACGGCGGCATGGTGCCCTCCGTCGGTCCGTCGATCGCACGCGCCTTCTCGCCGGCGATCCGGTAGAAGTCGCCGCGCCGGCCGAACGCCTTGGTCACGGCGGACACCGCGGCCGCGAGCAGGATCCGGGGCGTGCCGCATTCGCGCAGCGCCATCTCCATCGTCTCGGGCATGCCGAGTCCGATCCCGTAGGGCGTGCGCGTCACGTACTTCGACAGGAAGTGCGCGAGCCGGCGCGGATGGATCTCCTCGAGCAGGAACGAGCGCCCCTGCGTGATGCCGACGATCTTCTCGGTGATGAACAGCAGGTCGCCCTTCTGCACCTCACCCGCGGCGTACTCGGTCACGACATCGCCGAGCACGTCGCCCGGCATGACGACCTTCGTGCGGATCGGGATCCGCAGCCAGCGCGTGCCCTCGACGGAGATCTCGAGGTTCTTGCCGTCGTTCGGCTTCGCCTCCGCGCTCACTCGAGGTAGTCCCGCAGCGACTGCGAACGGCTCGGGTGGCGCAGCTTCGCCATCGTCTTGGACTCGATCTGCCGGATCCGCTCGCGGGTCACACCGAACGTGTCGCCGATCTGGTCGAGCGTCTTGGGCTGGCCGTCGCCGAGGCCGAAGCGCATCCGGATCACGCCGGCCTCGCGCTCGGACAGCGAATCGAGCAGCTGCTCGAGCTGACGCTGCAGCATCGTGAAGCCGACCGCGTCCGCGGGGACCACGGCCTCGGTGTCCTCGATGAGGTCGCCGAACTCGCTGTCGCCGTCCTCGCCGAGCGGGGTGTGCAGGGAGATCGGCTCGCGGCCGTACTTCTGCACCTCGATGACCTTCTCGGGGGTCATGTCGAGCTCGCGGCTCAGCTCCTCGGGCGTGGGTTCGCGGCCCAGGTCCTGCAGCATCTGCCGCTGCACGCGGGCGAGCTTGTTGATGACCTCGACCATGTGCACGGGGATGCGGATGGTGCGGGCCTGGTCGGCCATGGCGCGGGTGATGGCCTGACGGATCCACCACGTCGCGTAGGTCGAGAACTTGAAGCCCTTGGTGTAGTCGAACTTCTCGACCGCGCGGATGAGACCGAGGTTGCCCTCCTGGATGAGGTCCAGGAACTGCATTCCACGGCCCGTGTACCGCTTCGCGAGCGAGACCACGAGCCGCAGGTTGGCGCCGAGCAGGTGGCTCTTGGCGCGCTGACCGTCGCGGGCGACCCACTGCAGGTCGAGTCCGAGCTGGCCGGTCTTCTCGGCCGCCGACATCGCCGAGAGCTTCTCCTCGGCGAACAGGCCGGCCTCGATCCGCATCGCGAGCTCGACCTCTTCGGCCGCGTTCAGCAGCGCGACCTTTCCGATCTGCTTCAGGTAGTCCTTGACCGGGTCGGCGGTGGCGCCGGTGATCTGCGTCGAGTAGACGGGGACGTCGTCCTCGTCGGTGGAGCTGATCCGGATCGCACCCGTGGGCAGCGGCTCGGTGAAGGCGGGCTTGCCGCCCTCCTCCTCGTCGCCCTCATCGTCCGCGGGGGCTTCCTCCGGAGCGGTCTCGCTCTCCGCCTCGTCCTTGCTCTTCGCCCTGGACGTCTTCTTGGCCGCCGGCTTCTTCGCCGCCGCCCTCTTCGGCGCGGCGGTCGCCGCGGCGTCGACGGCCTCGGCCGCGACCTCCTCAGGCTCGGCCTGGTCGCTCTTGGTCCGGGTGTTCTTCTTCGTGGCAGTCGTCACGTCTCGCCTTTCAACGGAGCGCTTGCGCAGGCGCCCTGTGGTTCTTGGCCTGTGGGCCTTGACAGCCCGTGCCCTTGCGGGCACTAGTAAGACCCTTGTCAAGTCCCCGACCTTGCGGAGAGGGTATTGACAACGGGTCGTCAGATAAGTATCGCACACTCTGCGGGCGCAGACACCGGATCCCGCATTCCGCCTGAATCCTCCCGGGACACTCCCGGAATCGCTCAGATCCGGCCGTTCTTGTCCTCGTCGCCACCGGGCCGGGTAGCCAGGAATCGCTCCAGCTCCGCGGCGAGCTCATCGGCGCTGGGGAGTGATCCCTCGTCGAAACGCGCAGGCGCCTCGTCCTCCAGCTCGAGCCCGGACATGTAAGCGTCATACCGGTGCTCAAGGGTCTGCACCATCTGGCCGAGCTCCTCGTTGTCACGCACCTGCTCGTCGACCCGCTCGAGATACTCCGCGCGCTTCTCCCGCAGCGCATCCGTCAGCAGCACCAGACCCGTGGCCGCCATGACCTTCTCGGCGGCGGTGAGAACAGCATCCGGATACTCGGTGTCGGCGAGATAGTGCGGCACGAGCAGGACGAAGCTCGCGACACTGCGCTCCGCCTGCACGAAGCGGTACTCCAGTAGATGGCCCGCCGTGCCGGGTACCTGCGTGCGCGGGCGCCACACCGAATGCGCCGCCGTGAGCTCGGCCCGGTTGCCGCTCGCGGTGACGCCGATCGGCCGGGTGTGCGGAACCGGCATCGCGATGGAGTGGACCCACGTGACGGTGGATACGTCGTACTCCGCGGCGAAGTCGAGGACCACATCGGCGAACGTGTTCCACGCGAAGTCGGGTTCGTAGCCGGCGAGAAGCAGGAACGGCCGCCCCAGCGCGTCGTGCGCCAAGGACAGCTCGAGCCGCGCGGGCTTCAGTTCCGCGATGTGGTCCTGATCGAAGGTGAGCACCGGGCGGCGCGCACGATAGTCCAGCAGCATGTCGTTGTCGAAGACCAGCACCGGCTGCGGATCGGTCGTCTCAGAAAGGTGATCGATGAGCCCCGACACCGCGGATCCCGCGTCCGTGAAGCCGGTCAGCAGGATGACGAGCGGCAGGCCGGACGGCACGCCGCCGGGGTAGGCGACGCGTTCGTGGATCTCTCCGGAGATGGGCATGCCTCCATGCTACGAGTCGCCCCGCCCCGCGGATCCGCTGAGCGCTGACAGCGAACACGCGGGCGGGGCCATCCTCTCTTCGTGCACGGCGCCGAACCTAGGATGGAACCCATGACGTCACCTGCGCTCGAGCTGCACACAGGCGCTCCGGCGGACGCGAACGCTGATGCGGTCGTGCTCGTCGTCGCCGGTCTCACGGACACCCCGGAAGACCTGTCCCCCTTCTCCACCACCCACGCCGCGCTGACCGCGGTCGGCTTCACCGGGAAGGCGGGCGCGTACGCGCGCATCCCCGCTCCCGAGGTCGCGGACGTCCCGGTCGCCGTCGTGAGCGCAGGTTCCGCGCCGGATGCGGATGCCGTGCGCGAGGCCGTCGGTGCCGCGCTGCGCACACTCACCGGGTTCGAGCGCGTCTTGGTGCTGCTCGGCGACGCCGTGGCCGAGTTCGCGACGGCTGCGGCCGAAGGCGCGCTGCTCGGCGGCTACCGCTTCGACGACTACCGCTCCGGCGAGCAGCCGAAGCGCGCCGGGACGGTCGTGCTGCATGCCGACCTCTCCCCCGACGACGTCGCGCACGCGACGGCGCTCGCCGGCGCTGTCGCGCTGACCCGCGATCTGGTCACCACCCCGGCCGAATGGCTGGGGCCGGCAGATCTGGCGGCGCGTGCCGTCGACGAGCTCTCCGGACTCGACGTCGCCGTCGAGGTGCTCGACGAGGCCGCTCTCGCCGCCGGGGGCTTCGGAGGCATCCTCGGTGTCGGTCAGGGATCCGACCGCCCGCCGCGCCTCGTGCGCCTCGACTACTCCCCCGCCGATGCGGTCAGCCACATCGCCCTCGTGGGCAAGGGCATCACCTTCGACACCGGAGGCCTGTCGCTCAAGCCGCCGGCGAGCATGGTCGGCATGAAGACGGACATGGCGGGTGCGGCCAGCATCCTCGCCGCGACCAAGGCCGTCGCGGCTCTCGGCCTGCCCGTCCGCGTGACCGCCTGGATGTGCATCGCGGACAACATGCCGTCCGGCTCGGCGATCCGCCCTGGCGATGTGCTGCGCTTCGCCGACGGGCAGACCGTGGAGGTGCTCAACACCGATGCGGAGGGGCGTCTCGTCCTCGCGGACGGGCTCGTCGCGGCGAGCCGTGAGCACCCCGACGTGATCCTCGACGTCGCGACTCTCACCGGCGCCATCATCGTCGCCCTCGGGATGCGCCACACCGGCGTCTTCGGCGACGACGACACCGTGCAGGAGGTGCTGACCGCGGCGGCCTCGACCGGTGAGGCCGCCTGGCACATGCCGCTCCCCGAGCACATGGAGGACGAGCTGAAGTCGCCGATCGCCGACCTGGTGAACGCCAAGACCGGCGACCCTGCCGGCGGCGCCCTCTTCGCGGGCCTGTTCCTGCGCCGCATGGTCGGACGCACCTCCGACGAGGCCGACGCACCGCGCATCCCCTGGGCGCACCTCGACATCGCCGGATCGTCCGAGCACAAGGGCGCCCCGTACGGCTTCACCGACAAGGGCGCCACAGGCGCGATCGTGCGCACGCTGATCGCCTTCGCCGAGGCCCGCGCGAACGGAGTACACGCATGACCGCTCACGCCTTCGACATCGTGATCCTCGGCGGCGGCAGCGGCGGGTACGCCGCGGCGCTCCGCGCCGCCGAACTGGGCAAGTCCGTCGCGCTGATCGAGAAGGACAAGGTCGGCGGCACCTGCCTGCACCGCGGATGCATTCCCACCAAGGCGCTGCTGCACTCGGCGGAGATCGCCGAGAACGTCCGCGATGCCGCGAAGTACGGCGTCGGCGCTTCCTTCGACGGGATCGACCCGGCCGGTGTCCGCTCCTATCGGGAGGGGATCGTCGCCAAGAAGTACAAGGGTCTCGAGGGCCTCATCAAGGCGCGCGGCATCACCGTCGTCGGCGGCGAGGGCGTTCTGCGTCCGGACCGGACCATCGCGGTCGGGGACGACGTGTACACCGGATCCGATGTGATCCTCGCGACCGGGTCGTACAGCCGCTCGCTGCCCGGCCTGGAGATCGGCGGACGGATCCTCACCAGCGAGCAGGCGCTCGCACTCGAAGAGGTGCCTCAGCGCGTCGTCATCCTCGGCGGCGGTGTGATCGGCGTCGAGTTCGCGAGCGTCTGGCGCTCCTTCGGCGCCGAGGTCACGATCGTCGAGGCGCTCGACCACCTCGCCCCCAACGAGGACATCGCGCTGAGCAAGGGGCTCGAGCGCGCGTTCCGCCGGCGGGGCATCACCTACTCGCTGGGCGTGCGGTTCGCGAGCGCCGCCCAGACCGAGCACGCCGTCACCGTGACTCTGGAGAACGGCACCGCCTACGAGGCCGACTACCTGCTCGTGGCCGTCGGCCGGGGCCCGGCCACGGCGGGCCTCGGCTTCGAGGAGGCCGGCGTCGCCATGGACCGTGGTTTCGTGCTCACTGACCCCGAGCTGCGCACGAACGTCGACCACGTCTGGGCGGTCGGCGACATCGTGCCAGGGCTTCAGCTCGCGCACCGCGGGTTCCTGCAGGGCATCGCCGTCGCCGAGCGCATCGCGGGGCTGAGCCCTGCAGTGATCCCGGATGCGCAGATCCCCCGCGTCACGTACTGCAGCCCGGAGGTCGCCTCGGTCGGGGTGACCGAGGCCGCAGCGATCGAGGCGCTGGGCGCCGATGGGGTCGTCGCCTACGAGTACAACCTCGCCGGCAACGGCAAGAGCGAGATCATCGGCACGGGCGGGCTCGTCAAGGTCGTGCGCCAGAAGGACGGCCCCATCCTGGGCGTTCATCTGCTGGGCGACCGTGTCGGAGAACTCATCACCGAGGGGCAACTCGCGGTGAGCTGGGATGCGCACCCCGAGGACATCGCCCCGCTGATCCACGCCCACCCGACGCAGAGCGAGGCTCTCGGCGAGGCGTTCCTCGCCCTCGCCGGCAAGCCACTTCACGCATTGTGAAAGATTTCTTGCGCATCGTGGAATTCAAGGCTGGGCTGAACGCCCTGTTGCCCACTAAGCTGAACACCATCACGAACTTCCTTAAGGAGACTCCGTCATGAGCACACCCGTGGTCCTTCCCGCCCTCGGCGAAAGCGTCACCGAGGGCACTGTGACCCGTTGGCTCAAGCAGGTGGGCGACACCGTCCAGGCCGACGAGGGCCTGCTCGAGATCTCGACCGACAAGGTCGACACCGAGATCCCCTCGCCGGTCAGCGGCGTGATCGAGGAGATCCTCGTCGCCGAGGACGACACCGTCGAGATCGGTGCGATCCTCGCCCGTATCGGTGACGGCTCGGGCGCATCGGCTCCCGCCACCCCCGCTGCCGAGGCCGCTCCCGCCGCCGAAGCGCCGGCTGCCGAGGCGCCCGCACCTGCCGCCGAGCCCGCACCTGCCGCTCCGGCTGCCGCTCCCGCCGCGTCTTCGGACGCCACCGACGTGCGCCTCCCCGAGCTGGGCGAGAGCGTCACCGAGGGCACCGTGACCCGCTGGCTGAAGCAGGTCGGCGATGACGTGGCCGTGGACGAGCCGCTGCTGGAGATCTCGACCGACAAGGTCGACACCGAGATCCCCTCGCCCGTCGCCGGCACGCTGCAGGAGATCCTGGCCGCCGAGGACGAGACCATCGCCGTCGGCGCGGTGCTCGCTCGCATCGGCAGCGGCGCTCCGGCTGCTGCCGCACCGGCAGCCGAGCCGGCCCCGGCTCCCGCAGCCGCTGCACCGGCGCCTGCCCCCGCCGCTCCCGCAGCTGCGCCGGCACCTGCCCCCGCTGCACCCGCCGCTGCTCCCGCACCCGCCGCTGCACCCGCACCGAGCGCCGCGACGCCGGCACCGGCAGCTCCGGCTGCCACCGACGCCGGCTCCGACTCGGTGTACGTGACGCCGCTCGTGCGCCGTCTCGCCGCCGAGAAGGGCGTCGACCTGGCGTCGATCACCGGCACCGGCGTGGGCGGACGCATCCGCAAGGAGGATGTGCTGAATGCCTCCGCGACCCCGGCTGCGGCACCCGCTGCAGCCGCCGCACCGGCGAAGGCCCGTGAGATCTCGCCGCTGCGCGGGACCACCCAGCCGATGTCGCGTCTGCGCAAGGTGCTCGCCGAGCGTGCTGTCGCATCCATGCAGCAGACCGCTCAGCTGACCACGGTGGTCGAGGTCGACGTCACGAAGCTCGCCGCGTACCGCGACGAGGTCAAGGGCTCGTTCCAGCAGAAGACCGGCGACAAGCTCTCGTTCCTGCCGTTCTTCGCCCTCGCTGCCGCCGAGGCTCTGCAGGAGTTCCCGATCGTGAACGCCACGGTGGACGGCACGGACATCGTGTACCCCGCGTCGGAGAACATCTCGATCGCGGTGGACACCGAGCGCGGCCTGCTCACGCCCGTGCTGCGCGATGCCGGATCGAAGAACATCGCGCAGATCGCCCGGGAGATCGCAGATCTCGCGGCGCGCACCCGCGACAACAAGCTGAAGCCCGACGAGTTGGCCGGCGGCACCTTCACGCTGACCAACACGGGTTCGCGCGGCGCGCTGTTCGACACCCCTGTGGTGTTCCTGCCGCAGTCGGCGATCCTCGGCACCGGCATCGTGGCGAAGCGCCCCGGGGTGATCACGGTGGACGGCCAGCAGGCCATCGCGGTGCGGTCCTACGTCTACCTCGCTCTGTCGTACGACCACCGCACGGTCGACGGGGCCGACGCCGCAAGGTTCCTGTCGTCGGTGAAGGCGCGCCTGGAAGCGGCGGACTTCGCCGCTCAGCTCGGCGCCTGACCACGCTCACGGGGCTCCGGTCCCTTCGGATGGCGGGTTCGCGATGTCGTACACATCGCGGATCCGCCATTCGGCGTCCCGGCGGATGATCACGACCATCTGCGCTCCCTCTTCGGAGGCGTTCCTGATCGCGGCGATATCGCCGTAGTCCTCGATCAGCACCGGCGGTTCGTCTGCCTCCCGCAGGTGCCGGGATGTGGTCGCACCGCCGTCCCACACCTCCGCGCACTCCGGCTGCGGGTGCACCTCGCAGTTCCGGCCCGCAGCGATCAGCTCTTCGCCGGCGGCCCGTGGATCCGATTGCGCCGACGCACCGAGGGTGCGGGTCCGTACAGGAGCGGCCGGCGTCGCTCCCCCGCGGTCAGGCAGCGTAGGAGACGGGGACGGCAAGGGCGGCCGTCCGGTCGACGATGGAACGGCCGGAGTCGCCGTGGACGGACGGTCGGCCGCGTCAGCACTGCCCGTGCCGGACGGCCACAATGCGCCGACCACAGCGATCACGGCGGCCGCCGACACGGCGACAAGAACTGGCCCCCTCCACCGCTTGCGTTCGACCGACCGATCCGGCCGCGATGCGGGGAGCCGGGACTGCACCCGGGCCGTTCTCCGGAACGGCATGACGCGCCCGGTACGTTCCCGCACATGGCCCAGGGCGTCGCGCAGCCGCAGCATCAGCAGCGGCCCGGGGGCGGAAGAGCGCCTGCCGCGTGCGTGGCGCCCCTTCGCCCCCGCGGGGCGATTCCGCTGCGCCACAACCTCCCGTCGCCCGTCGTCTCGTGCGGCGGTACGCAGGTCTCTCCGTCGCGGAGGACGGTCGCCTCCATGCGGCGACGTCCGCAAGGTGTCCCTCCTCTGGCTCCCGTCGTCAGGTTCCGGGACCCCGCCGACGTCCAGTCGCAACGCTCGCGGGGCGGCGATCTCGAGCAGTTCGCTTTCCCACCGCGCGGCTTCGACGCGGAGGCGGCGCGGATCATCCAGCGCGTCGGCGAGGCGTGTCAGCACGCGACGGAGCGCACGGTCCTCGATCCGCGCCTCGAGATCACGCAGCAGCCGTTCTCCGGTCTCGCGCGGCGATCCCCCGGCACCCGGCGAGTCGGCCGCTCCGATCGCGAACAGTGGACGCGCCTCATCGGTCAGCCACCAGCCGCCGTCCAGGCCTCCTTCGGCCTCATCGTCCGCACTCGAACGTGCGCCTGCACTCCGCTCGCCGGACGGCGCGTCCTGCGGGACCTCCAGCTCGAGCACACCGCGCAGCACGCTGACCGCGAGGGTCACCGCCTCACCGTGTCCGATCCCGCCGGTGTCCGCCGTTTGCGCGAGGTGCGCACGCACGGTGCGCACGCACCACGGCAGCAGCACGTCCTGCCCATCCGGCCTCAGCGCGACATCGAGCGGCGCGGCCACGTGCTCGGCGCCGGCGAACACCCATCCGGCCCAGCCGTGCAGCTGCGCCGCATCGACCCGCAGGGCCATGCCGTTCCTGCACGTGACGAGCTCGCCGTCATACGGACCCTCCCCCTCCGCGAGCACACGGACGGTGCGATGCGCACCCGCCACGGCGATGCCTCTGCTTCGTTCCGTCATGCCCCCATCCCAACGCGCCGGGATCCCTCACAACGGGGGCATCACGCAATCCGTGCACATTCCGGATCGCGAGCCCTCTGTGCAGGACGATGCTGTTCGCCCACCGCGTGTCCATCCGGGCCGTCACGGCCTCGCAGAATCGGTAGGCTGGAGGGTATGGCAAAAAGTCCCTCCGCGACGGAGAAGCAGCCCGGCTTCTTCTCGCAGCTGCGCTCGCTCTTCCGCTTCACCCGGGAGATCTACCCGTGGCTGCCCTGGGCGCAGATCGCGCTCCTGGTCGTCGGCGTCCTCATCGGCCTGATCGTCGGCTACCTGATTCCCCCGTTCCAGATCTGGAGCCTCGTACTGTGGGGCATCACCGGCCTGCTGCTGGGTGTGCTGGGCGCCATGTTCCTGATGACGCGCCTGTCCACGACCGCGATGTACCGCAAGATCGACGGCATGCCCGGCGCGGCCGGCCATGTCCTCAGCACTTCGCTGGGCCGCAGCTGGCAGGGTTCCGAGGTCCCGGTCGGCGTGAACCCGAAGACGCAGGACGCGGTCTACCGCGCGATCGGTCGCGGCGGCATCGTGGTCGTCGCCGAGGGCGCGCGCGGCCGGCTCACCCGGCTCGTCAAGGATGAGAAGACGAAGGCGATGCGCGTTGCCCAGGGCGTGCCCGTGAACGTGTTCTACGTCGGTCACGGCGAGGACGAGGTCTCGATCGACAAGCTCTCCAAGACCATCAAGAAGCTGCCCAAGGCCATCGACAACGCGACCATGGCCGCCGTGATCAAGCGCATGGAGTCGGTCTCCCAGTCCGTCGCCTCGCTGCCGATCCCCAAGGGCATCGACCCGCTCAAGACGCGCGCACCGCGTCCGCGCTGAACCTGCTCCTGACACGACGAGCGCCCGGTCCCTTTCGGGGCCGGGCGCTCGTCGTGTGGCCGATGGGACTCGCTCAGCCCGTGGTGTCCGGCATGTGCTCCTTCTGGAGCTTGCGCACCTTGGCCCGCCGGCGACGGCGCTCCGGGATCATCGAGCGCATCTCGTCGAGCTTGCCGAAGCACAGCAACCGGTCCTCGTCCTCGAGCACGACGTGCTTGCGCGGATTCGGGATCACCGTGACGCCGCGGTGCAGCGTGAGGACGGTGATGTCGCGATCCCACAGACCGAGGTCGCCGAGCTGCTTGCCGACCTGCTCCGCGCCGGCGTGGATCACGAGCTCGGCCACGCCGTAGCCGGTCGAGACGCTCAGGCGCTGGCGCACGTCGATCTCGGGGAAGTTCACCTGGTTGGCGATGAAGTCGATGATCGCGCCGGCCACGTCCAGCCCGGTCGCCGCCTCGATGCCCTGCAGGCCCGGCGAGGAGTTGACCTCCATGACCAGGGGCCCGTCCTCCCCCTCGAGCATGTCCACACCCGCCACGCGCAGCCCCATGATCTGCGCGGCCCGCACGGCCGTCTGCTCGTAGATCGGGTCGAGGTGCACGGCCTCGACGGTGCCCCCGCGGTGCACGTTCGAACGGAACTCGTCGCCGTTCGCCACGCGCCGCATGGCCGCGACCACCCGATCACCGACGACGAGGGCCCGGATGTCGCGGCCCCGGCTCTCCGAGATGAACTTCTGGATCAGCACGTTCTGCTTGGTCGAGTGCAACGTCTCGATGATCGCCTCGGCGACTTTGACCTGCGGGGCGAGGATGACGCCGATCCCCTGCGTGCCCTCGAGCAGCTTGATGACGACCGGCGCCCCGCCGACGCGTTCGATCGCAGGACGCACGTCGGCCCGGTTGCGCACGAACGCCGTCGGCGGCATCGCGATGTTGTGCCGGGAGAGGATCTGGTTCGCGCGGAGCTTGTCCCGCGCGCTGGAGATGCCGTTCGCGGTGTTCGGCGTGTAGACGTCCATCTGCTCGAACTGACGGACCACCGCCGTGCCGAAGTACGTGATCGAGTTGCCGATGCGCGGGAGGATCGCGTCGTAGTCGCTGAGACGGCGCCCGCGGAAGTGCAGATCCGGTTCGTCCGCCGTGAGGTCGATCGCGAAGCGCAGCGTGTTCAGCACCTTGATCTGGTGACCGCGCTGCGTCGCGGCGGCACGGAGGCGCTGGGTCGAGTAGGACTGCGGGGCGCGCGAGAGCACGGCGAGCTTCACGGTGATTTCCTGCCAGGATGTGTGTTGTGGACCGACCTACTCATTCAAGCACCCTAATCGGGTGGCGGGAGTGGGTGTCGCTCCCCGACGTCGGAATCCCCTGGATCAAGGCGAAGGTCGACACCGGGGCGCGAAGCTCATCGCTGCACGCCCAGCACATCCGCGAGTTCGAACGCGACGGCGCCCCGTGGGTGCGGTTCGACGTGCGCCCCTGGCAGGGCGCGCACGAACTGGTCCCGGTGGAGCTGCCGGTGTTCGACCGCCGCGACGTGCGCTCCTCATCCGGGCACGCGCAGAGCCGCCTGGTGGTGCTGCTCGATCTCGTACTGGTCGACCACAGGGTCACCGCAGAGGTCACTCTCAGCAATCGCAGCGAGATGGGATTCCGGATGCTGATCGGCCGCGAGGCGCTGCGACAGGGCTTCACGATCGACCCGGCGCGCTCCTTCGTCGGAGGCAAGGCCCCGAAGACGTTCCGCCGCCTCAACCGCGGTCACGCCGCCGCCTGAAGGCTCTGCGGAGCCTTGCGCATCTCCTGCGCGATCGCGTCGTAGCTCGGCGCGTCAGGCGCGGATGAGCACCGTTCCGACCGCCTTGTCGTGCAGCCCGCGCTGATCCGCATCGAAGATCACGGCCGGGATCACGAAGACGAGCAGCAGGGTGCGCACGATCGGACGCCACAGGCCCACCCAGGAACCGTTCATCATGACCAGGCGCAGGCCCACGATCCGGTGCCCCGGGCTGCCGCCGATAGTCGGGATGAACACGATCTGCAGCACGGCGAACACGATCATCGGCGCGAACTGGGTGATGCCCGCCTCCTTCGGCAGGGCGAACTGCTGGAAGCCGAGGAACGCGCTCGCGATGATCGATGCCGCGGCGTAGTCGATCACGAGAGCGGCGATCCGTCGTCCGATCCGGCCGACGCTGCCCGGGCCGGTCTTCGGGAGACCGAGTCGTTCTCCGGGGTAGCTCTGCGCGGTGTCGGACATCCCTTCAGCCTAGGCGAGCGCGCTCCCTGATCCCGCCGCGGACGCCTCAGCCGCAGGCAGACCCGTAACACGCCGGAAACATTCCAGACACGGCCGCGTCATCCCCTGCTCGTAACCTGCTTGCAGGTCGCTCGACCGCACCCGTTCCTCCAGGAGTTGATGCATGTTCACCACCCCCGCCGACGTGCTCGCGTACATCCGCGACAACGACGTCAAGTTCCTCGACATCCGCTTCACCGACCTGCCCGGCGTGCAGCAGCACTTCAACATCCCTGCCGCGACGGTCGACGAGGACTTCTTCGCCAACGGCCAGCTGTTCGACGGCTCCTCGATCCGCGGCTTCGCGTCGATCCACGAGTCCGACATGCAGCTCATCCCCGACGTGACCACGGCCTACGTCGACCCGTTCCGCGAGGCCAGCACGCTCGTCATGGTCTTCGACATCTACAACCCGCGCACGGGTGAGATCTACAGCAAGGACCCGCGTCAGGTCGCCAAGAAGGCCGAGAAGTACCTCGCCTCGACCGGCATCGCCGACACCGCGTACTTCGCCCCCGAGGCCGAGTTCTACATCTTCGACGACGTGCGCTACTCGGTCACCGCCGGTGAGAGCTTCTACAAGGTCGACTCCGAGGAGGCCGCGTGGAACAGCGGCCGCGAGGAGGAGGGCGGCAACCTCGGCAACAAGACGCCGTTCAAGGGCGGCTACTTCCCCGTGGCGCCGGTGGACAAGACCGCCGACCTGCGCGACAACATGACGCTGAACCTCATCGACGCGGGGTTCCACCTCGAGCGCTCGCACCACGAGGTCGGCACGGCCGGTCAGCAGGAGATCAACTATCGCTTCGACACCATGGTGCACGCGGCGGACGACATCCTGAAGTTCAAGTACATCATCAAGAACACCGCTGAGGAGTGGGGCAAGACGGTCACGTTCATGCCGAAGCCGCTGTTCGGCGACAACGGATCCGGCATGCACACGCACCAGTCGCTCTGGCTGGACGGCAAGCCCCTGTTCTTCGACGAGAACGGCTACGGCCAGCTCAGCGACACCGCCCGCTGGTACATCGGCGGCCTTCTCAAGCACGCGCACGCGGTACTCGCCTTCACCAACCCGACCCTGAACAGCTACCACCGCCTGGTGAAGCACTTCGAGGCGCCGGTCAACCTGGCCTACTCCGCCGGCAACCGCTCCGCCGCGATCCGCATCCCGCTCACGGGCTCCAACCCGAAGGCCAAGCGCATCGAGTTCCGCGTTCCGGACGCCTCGGGCAACCCGTACCTCGCCTTCGCCGCGCAGCTCATGGCCGGCCTGGACGGCATCCGCAACCGCATCGAGCCGCTCGAGCCCATCGACAAGGACCTCTACGAGCTTCCCCCTGAGGAGGCCAAGAACATCCCGCAGGTGCCGAACTCCCTGCTGGACTCGCTCGAGGCTCTCCGCGCCGACCACGCCTTCCTGCTCGAGGGCGGCGTGTTCACCGAGGAGCTCATCGAGACCTGGATCTCCTACAAGTACAACAACGAGATCCTGCCGATGGCCCAGCGCCCGCACCCGTACGAGTACGAGCTGTACTTCGGCGTCTGACCCCCGATCCGACGAACGCCCTCGACCTTCATGGTCGGGGGCGTTCGTCGTTCCGCCCGGCACGGCGTGGTTCGTCGCGGCGGATTCACGGATATGCCAAGGTGAGGCCAGTCACCCCGGTGACTGCATCTCCGGCCCGCAGAGGAGTCAGCATGCTCACCCCCACCACCGTCAAGATCTCATTCTGGATCTTCCTGATCGGCATCATCCTCGACGTCGTCGGCGCCGTCCTGATCATCATCGCGGGAACGGCCGTCACCACGACCGGCGACTCGGCCACTGTCGCGGGCACCAGCGTCAACGGGACCGTCCTCATCGCCACGGGTGCCATCGCACTCGTGTTCGCGATCATCGAGCTGTTCATCCTCCGGAGGATGAAGGCAGGTAGGAACTGGGCACGCATCGTGCTGACGGTTCTGGAGATCCTCTCGATCGGCTCACTGTTCAGCGGCACCAACGGCATCGGGATCCTCGCCCTCCTTCTCGGCATCGTCGCAGTCGTGCTCCTGTGGCTGCCCGCCTCGAACACCTACTTCCGCGGCGCCTGAGGTCTCGTGCGCTCGGCCCGGGCCGAGAGACCCCGGCACCTTATCCGGTTCAGGCGCGGACCAGCAGCACTCCGGGACGGATGCCCGCGGTGAAGGAGCGCACCTGGCCGCGCTCCTCGCCGTCGATCTGGAAGGGCTGCGAGCGCGCCAGCTCTACTCTGATGCGCTGCGCCGAAGCATGCCGCACCACGTCGGTGCTGGTCGTCTCGCCACCGAGAAGCCTGCGCAGACCGTTGTCCCAGACGACGGTGCGCACCGTCTCGAACCAGTCCGCCACGCCCTCCGCGCTGACGAGAAGGAGATCCAGCCGCCCGTCGTCCGGTACGGCGTCCGGAAGCAGGGTGATCCCGCCTTGGATCATGCCGCAGTTGCCGATCATGAGGGTGTGGATCCGCGCCCGGTCCGCGTGCTCCCCGTCCAGGGCGAGCTCGACGGAGACGAGCTCGGTCCCGGCGGCCGCGGCGCCCAGCGCCTTCACATAGGCGAGCCAGCCGGCCTTCGCCTTGAGCTCCTCGTCGGTCTCCTCGAGCATGCGCGCATCGAGCCCGAGGCCGGCCATCACGACGAACACGTGCTCTCCCGGAGCGTCACCCTCGCTCACCTCGATGGTGCCCACGTCGATGCGGCGCGGCTCTGCGGTGAGCGCGTGGGCGACCGCGGCCGCGACCCCGTCCAGCGGCACGCCCAGATTCCTGGCGAGCAGGTTGCCGGTGCCGTGCGGCAGGATCCCGAGAGCGGCATCGGTGCCGGCGAGCACCTCGGCCACTGCGCGGACCGTGCCGTCGCCACCCGCCGCGAAGACGAGCTCGCAGCCGGCATCGACCGCCTCCTGCGCCATCGCCCGTCCCGGGTCCTCCTCGGTCGTCAGGAAGAACCGGATGTCGGCATCGGAGATGTGCGCAGCGACCGCGGCGCGCACCTCATCCTCCGATTCGAGCTTCACCGGATTGCGGACCACGCCGATCATCGTCATGAGACCATCCTCGCCGCATCGCCGGCCGAACGCCGCGCACAGCGCCCGTCAGCCGTAGAACAGCGTCTCGAAAGCCTTCCTGGCGCGCCGCGTCACGCGCAGGTATTCCTCCTCGACGGCGGCCGCCGAGCGGTCGGGGTAGCCGAGGATCCGGCCGACGCCGTCGAGTTCGCGCGGATCAGCCGGCAGCACGTCCTTCGTCTGCCCGGTGAGCAGTGTCATCGCCGAGCGCAGCCGGCTGGAGAGCCGCCATGCCTCACGCAGCCGCTCCCCCGCCGCGGCCGGCACGAAACCGTTCTCGACGGCGACGTCGAGTGCCGCCAGCGTCGAGGTCGTGCGCAATGCCGGCACGGCATGCGCATGCTGCAGCTGCACGATCTGGATCAGCCACTCCACGTCGCTGAGAGTGCCGGGGCCGAGCTTGAGGTGCCGGCGCGGGTCCACGCCCTGCGGCAGGCGCTCGCCCTCGACGCGTGCCTTGATCCGCTTGATCTCCCGCAGCGACGTGAGATCCAGCGCCTCCGGATAGCGCACGCCGTCGGCGAGCTCCAGGAAGCGCTCGATGAGCTTGTGGCTGCCCGCGACGCCACGGGCGCGCAGCAGCGCCTGAGCCTCCCAGGACAGCGACCAGCGGCGGTAGTACGCGGCGTACGCGTCGAGGGTACGCACGAGAGGGCCGTTGCGCCCCTCTGGGCGCAGATCCGCGTCGAGCTCGAGCGGAAGCCGATGGTCGGTCAGGTGCTCCCGCAGCCCTGCGACGATCCGCGCGGCGAGCTGCTGCGCACGCTGCGCGTCGACACCATTCGCGTCGTACACGAAGAGCACATCCGCGTCGGATCCGAATCCGAGCTCCGCGCCGCCGAAGCGCCCCATTCCGATGACGGAGAAGTCCAAGACGTCGTCTTCGTCGGGCACGACATCGCGGCGCACGGCTCGCAGCGCGGCCTGGATCGCGGCATCGGTGATCGTCGTGAGCGCCAACGCGACCTCGTCGATGCTCAGCACGTCCAGCACGGCGCCCATCGCGGTGCGCAACAACTCCCGGCGTCGCAGCGCCCGTACCGAGCGCATCGCATCCAGGATCGTGTCGTGCCGGGTCTGGATCGCCCTGGCCTCCTCATCGAGCGCCTGCCACGGCCGCGGTCGCAGCTGCTCGGTGCTCTCCAGCCACGCGACCGACTCCGGGATCCACTCCATCAGCTCGCCGATGTACCGCGAGGTCGAGAGCACGCGGGTGAGCCGCTCCGCGGCGCCCGACGAGTCGCGCAGCATGCGCAGGAACCAGGGCGTGTCGCCGAGCCGCTCGCTGATGCGCCGGAACGCGATCAAGCCGTAGTCGGGATCCGTCCCGTCCGCGAACCAGCGCACCATCACCGGCATCAGGTGCCGCTGGATCGTCGCCTTCCGGCTGAGTCCGGTGGTCAAGGCGCCGATGTGGCGGAGCGCACCGGCAGGGTCGCGGAAGCCGATCGCGGCGAGGCGGTCGTGCGCCTGGTCCGTGGAGAGCGTGCGCTCCTCCTCCGGCAACGATGCGACCGCGCTCAGCAGCGGACGATAGAACAGCCGGGTGTGCAGGTCCCGCACCTCACGGCGCACGTCCTCCCACACCCTCCTGATGCCGTCCGCAGTCTCGGCGAGGCCGGTGGCGCGGCCCAGCACGCGCAGCGCCTCCTCCTCGCGCGGCACGAGATGGGTGCGCTGCATCTCGCGCAGCTGCAGCCGGTGCTCGATCAGTCGCAGCACCCGGTAGTCCTGCGCGAACAGGCCGGCCTCGGCTCGGCCGATGTAGCCACCCGCGACGAGCGCGTCGAGCGACTCCAGCGTGCCCCTCGTGCGGATCTGCGGATCCGTGAGGCCGTGCACGAGCTGCAGCAGCTGCACGGTGAACTCGATGTCGCGCAGTCCTCCCGGTCCGAGTTTGAGCTGGTACGGCACGTCCTCGGCAGCGATGTGCTCGGTGACGCGCTCGCGCATGCGCTGCACGCTGCCGACGAAGTCCTCGCGTGCTGCACTCGACCACACCTTGGGCTGCACAGCCTCGATGTATGCCGTGCCCAGGGCGTCATCGCCGGCGATCGCCCGCGCCTTCAGCAGCGCCTGGAACTCCCAGCTCTTCGCCCAGCGGTCGTAGTAGGCGACGTGTGAGCCCAGGGAGCGCACGAGCGCGCCCTGCTTGCCCTCGGGGCGCAGCGCCGCGTCGACCTCCCAGAGCGGCGGCTCGGACTCGATCCCGGCGATGACCTGCATGGTCTCCCGCGCCAGCCGTGTGGCGATGTCGATCGCCCTGGGCTCGGTCAGCCGCTCCTCATCCGCGGTGCCCGCGACGAAGATGACGTCCACGTCGCTGACGTAGTTCAGCTCGCGCGCCCCGGTCTTGCCCATGCCGATGATCGCCAGCCGGGTCAGAGCGACGTCCCGCCGGACGTCGGCGGAACCGGCCGCGATCGCGGTGCGCGCGATCGCGAGCGCCGCCTCCAGCGCAGCGGACGCCGCATCCGCGAGCGCCGCCGAGACGTCCGCCACCGCGGCGACCGGTTCCGATGCGGTCAGATCCCACGCCGCGATCCCTGCAACCGCACGCCGGTACGCGATGCGCAGCCGGATCCGGGCCGCCGCGTCTCCGGTCGCCGCGAACCCGTCCGCCGCATCCACTGAGGACAGCAGCAGGTCGCGCAGCCGCTCGGCGCTCGGCAGCGCCGAGCGGTCCTCACGCAGCAGCGCCAGCTCCTCCGGACGGCGTTCGAAGAACCGGCCGAGCCCCGGCGAGGCGCCGAACACCGCCCAGGCGCGGGCGCGCGGCGCCGTGTCCGACAGTACGGCGGCCACCCCGGTCGGATCCCGGCGGGCGACGCGGATGAGCCCGGCCAGCGCCTCGTCGGGATCGGCGCTGCGCAGCGGCTCGATCAGCGTCGACGGCGTGAGCCCGGTGATCTCTCCCAGTTCACGCAGCCCGGCGGACGCGGCGGACAGGCCGACAAAGCCCAGCCGGGCGAGCGCGGACAGCGAGAGCGAGTCGTCGAAACGGGGCACTACGACCCCTGCTCAGAGCAGTTCGAGGTTGCTCTTGAGCTCGAACGGCGTGACCTGACCGCGGTACGCCTCCCACTCCTTGCGCTTGTTCAACAGCACATAGTTGAAGACCTGCTCGCCGAGCGTTTCGGCGACGAGTTCCGACTCCTCCATGAGTTCGAGTGCGTGGTCCAGGCTCGCAGGCAGCGCCGCGTAGCCGAGCGCACGCCGTTCCGCGTCGCTCAGAGACCAGACGTTGTCCTCGGCCTCGGGCGGCAGCTCGTAGCCCTCCTCGATGCCCTTGAGTCCGGCCGCGAGCATGAGGGCGTATGCCAGATACGGGTTGGCCGCAGAGTCCAGGGCGCGGTACTCGATCCGCGTGGACTGGCCCTTGTTGGGCTTGTACATCGGCACCCGGATCAGCGCGGAGCGGTTCGCGTGGCCCCATGTCACGAAGCTGGGCGCCTCGTCGCCGCCCCAGAGCCGCTTGTACGAGTTCACGAACTGGTTCGTCACCGCCGCGATCTCGTTCGCGTGCCGCAGGAGCCCAGCGATGAACTGGCGCCCCGTGCGGGAGAGCTGGTACTTCGCCCCCTCCTCGTAGAACGCGTTCAAGTCGCCCTCGAACAGCGACAGGTGCGTGTGCATGCCGCTGCCGGGGTGGTTGTTCAGGGGCTTCGGCATGAACGTCGCGTACACACCCTGCTCGATCGCCACCTCCTTCACCACGGTGCGGAAGGTCATGATGTTGTCGGCGGTGGTGAGCGCGTCCGCGTAGCGCAGGTCGATCTCGTTCTGGCCGGGACCGCCCTCATGGTGGCTGTACTCCACCGAGATGCCGAGGTCCTCCAGCATCCGCACAGCGCTGCGCCGGAAGTCGTGCGCCGTCCCGCCGGGCACGTTGTCGAAATAGCCCGCCGAGTCCGCCGGGACGGGCCCCTCGGGTCCGAACTGCGACGACTTCAGCAGGTAGAACTCGATCTCGGGGTGCGTGTAGAACGTGAAGCCCGCATCAGCCGCCTTGGCGAGGGTGCGCTTGAGCACGTGCCGCGGGTCCGCGACGGCCGGACGACCGTCTGGCGTGGTCAGGTCGCAGAACATCCGCGCCGTGGGGTCGATCTCCCCGCGCCAGGGCAGGATCTGGAAGGTCGTCGGATCCGGCTGCGCGAGCAGATCCGACTCGAAGGTGCGGGTCAGGCCCTCGATCGCGGAGCCGTCGAACCCGATGCCCTCGGCGAAGGCGCCCTCGACCTCGGCCGGGGCGATCGCCACCGACTTCAGGGTGCCGATCACGTCGGTGAACCAGAGTCGGATGAACTTGACGCCGCGCTCCTCAATGGTGCGCAGCACGAAGTCCCGCTGCTTGTCCATTCCGCTCATCGAGTACCGTCCGTGCCCTTGCCCCAGTTGTCCTCGGCCGCATCCTCATCGGCCCAGGCCTTGGCACGCTCCTGGAGCACCTCCGGGGCGCGACTGGCCTCCTCGGCGGTGTCGAACGGGCCGATCCGGTCGATAGACGGCGATTCCAGACCGTATTCGACCTCACCGGTGCTGCTGTTGAACCAGTACTTGTTCTCGCCGGACATCGCTGCTCCTCCTGGGCTTTGTCACGATCCTACTGGCGTGCCCGCCTCTCGCTAGGCTGTTGCGCATGGCAAAAGCGATCGGCGTCGACATCGGCGGCACGGGTATCAAGGCAGGAATCGTCGACCTCGAGCACGGGACCATGGCGTCCGACCGCGTACGTGTGCCCACCCCCGAGGGCGCCTCGCCCCAGGATGTGCTGACGGCCGTCCAAACCGTGCTGCGGACCCTCGAGGTGCACGAGTCGACCCTTCCACTCGGCGTCGCCTTCCCCGCGATCGTCAAGCGCGGAAGGACGCTCTCCGCCGCCAACGTCTCGAAGAAGTGGATCGACTTCGACGCCGAGCGCTTCTTCCGGGACGGCCTGGGTCGCAACATCGTCTTCGTGAACGACGCGGACGCTGCCGGTGTCGCCGAGGCGCGCCACGGCGCGGCACGCGACGTCATCGGGCTCACCCTGATGACCACGCTCGGCACCGGCATCGGCTCCGCCTTCCTGTACGACGGCGTCCTGATCCCCAACTCCGAACTCGGGCACCTCAACTTCCGCGAGTTCGAATCCGTGGAGAAGTGGGCGGCCACCTCCGCCCGCGAACGCGAGGGGCTCAGCTGGGCGGCATGGGCCGAGCGCCTGCAGGCCTTCTACTCGCACATCGAGTTCCTCTTCAGCCCCGACCTGTTCGTCGTCGGCGGGGGCGTGTCCAAGAACGCAGGCGATTTCCTCCCGCTTCTCGAACTCAAGACACCGATCGTCCCGGCCATCCACCGCAACAACTCCGGCATCATCGGCGCGGCCTCGCTCGCGGGCGACTGACGCCCCCTGCACGCCGAAAGGCCCGGATCCGCTGAGCTGCGGATCCGGGCCTTCTTCGTGAGAGGAACGGGCCGGCCTGTACGCCGGGTTCTGTGCCGGGGCCCCTCTCGGGGCATCCCTTCGACGGTCATCTCTCTCGGCGACGCGTTGCCGCGCCGCTCCAGCGGCCTACCCGGGGACTCGGCGAGCCGCGTCATCATCCCCTGTCTGGCCTTGCTCCGGGCGAGGTTTACCTGGCGGGCCGTGTCGCCACGGCCCCCGGTGGTCTCTTACACCACCCTTTCACCCTTACCTCGGTCCTTGCGGGCCGCGGCGGTCTTCTCTCTGTGGCACTGTCTCGCGGATTGCTCCGGGTGGGTGTTACCCACCGCCCTGCCCTGTGGAGCCCGGACGTTCCTCGGTGCGGTCTCCCGCCACGCGACCGTCCAGCCGACCCGTTCGCATCCAGTCTACGAGTCCTTGCCCGCGTCCTCGGCGATGCGCAGGTCGAGGGGGATGTCGATCTCGAACCCGGGGAACAGCCGGCGCGTCGCCGCGTCCGCCGCGTCTTGCACCACACGCGCGGCCTCGTCGGCCTGCGCGACAGGCGCGTGCACGATCACCTCGTCGTGCAGGAAGAACGCCAGATGCGCGCGCCGTGAGAACACCGGTCCAGAACCGGACGCAGGCTCGGCAGCCTCGGGCAGCGCGGTCAGGCGGTGCCGGATCTCGGCCAACCAGAGCAGCGACCATTCGGCCGCGGTGCCCTGCACCACGAAGTTGCGGGTGAACCGGCCGCGATCCCTGGCCCTGCTGCGGGCCAGCCGCTCGTCGGCGCCGTCCGCATCGGGGTCGCTCGCCCGCGACTGCGTCGCGGTCCAGAGCACATCCGGCCGTGGCGAACTGCGGCCGAGCAGCGTCGAGACGACGCCCCCGTCCTCCCCCGTCTTCGCCGCGCCGTCCACGAGCGCCATCGCCCGGGGGAAGACGCTGCGCAGCCGCGGACCGAGCTGGCCGCTCGGTCCCGTGGTCGCGCCGTACATGGCCCCGAGGACCGCGTACTTCGCCTCCTGACGCGTCTGAACCGCACCCGAGCGCACGACGCCCTCGTACAGGTCGGCGCCACGCGCAGCCGCAGCCATCGCCCGGTCCTTCGACATCGCCGCGAGCACCCGCGGCTCCAGCTGCGCCACGTCCGCGCACACCAGCGTCCAGCCGGCATCGGCGCGCACCGCCGGGCGCAGGCTCCGCGGGATCTGCAATGCTCCCCCGCCGCTGGACGCCCAGCGCCCGGTGACCACGCCGCCGGTGAGGTAGACGGGCCGGAAGCGCTCCTCGCGCACCCACTCCGCGAGCCACGCCCAGCCGTTGGCGGAGTAGAGCCGAGCCAGCTTCTTGTACGTCAGGAGCGGTTCGACGACGGGGTGCTCGACCTCGCCGAGTTCCCAGCGCGAGGTCGAGTCGATCAGGATCCCGGCCCGCCGCAGCGCCTTCAGCAGACGCGGCGGGCTGTCGGGGTTGACCGTGGCGTCCTCCAGGGTCTCACCGATCACGGCCGCGAGCTCGGCCATCCGAGCGGGCCGCGCACCGGGCACCGGCCGCGGGCCGAGCGCCTCGGCGAGTAATTGCTCGTGCACGGCGGTGCTCCACGGCAGGCCGGCGGCCGTCATCTCCTCGGCGACGAGAGCCCCGGTCGACTCGGCGGCGCACAGCAGAGCGAGGCGACCGTCCGGGGCACGCACCAGAGCGGCGCGCTGGCGACCGTACTCGGCGAGGAGTTCATCGATCTCCACGTACGGGTCTCCGGAGGCCTGTGACGCGACCTCATGCAGATCGAACAGCGCGGGCGTCTCGATCGTCGTCGCCAGCGGATCCGAGCGGATCCAGCGCGACGAAGCCGGGACCGGATCCGCCAGACTCGCCGTATCGCGCAGGATCGCGTGGCAGAGCACCAGGTCGTGCGCGCGGCGGATCCGTATCCCGGCGGCGAGCAGCGGCGGGTACACCTCGCGGAGATGACGCACCACCCACCGCGGATGGGCCCGCTCCTCCAGAGCGGCCACCTCGGTGGTCAGCGCGGATGCCGCGATCTCATTCCTGCACAGCTCTGCGCCGTCCTCGTCGAACAGCACCAGAGTCCAGCTGGTTCGTGCGGACCGCCCCAGCACGACCTCGTGCGGAGCAGCCGATTCGATCATGTCTTCGAATCTACGCCCTCCGGGAGCCAGGCACGGCATCCGCGATTCTGTACACCGGATCCTCGGGTGTGTCGGTGTGTATCGCCGCGCGCGCACCCGAACCCGGCGGCGGTTAGCGTGGAGTCACCGGAGAGGAGTCCCCCATGTCCGATGCGTCCCCCTTCATCGCCCACAACGGCTTCGCCCTGCCTGCCCAGGGCCTCGGCACCTACGGTTTCCGCGGAGAGGCCGGTGCGGATGCGGTCCGCAGCGGCATCGAGAACGGCTATCGGCTGATCGACTCCGCCTTCAACTACGAGAACGAAGGTGCGGTCGGCTGGGGCATCTCCGGGGCAGCCGTCGACCGGGCCGAACTCATCGTCACCTCGAAACTCGCCGGGCGCCACCACGCGCGCGCCAAGGCGCTCGACGCGATCGAGGAGAGCCGGTTCCGCCTCGGCGTCGATGCGATCGACCTGTTCCTCATCCACTGGCCGCTGCCGCGCGTGGACGCGTACATCGAGGCCTGGCAGGCGCTCATCGAGGCGCGCGACCGGGGCCTGGTACGCCAGATCGGCGTGTCGAACTTCCTGCCGGAGCATCTGGAACGCATCGAGGACGCGACCGGGGTGCGCCCCGTGGTCAACCAGATCGAGCTGCACCCGCGCTTCCCGCAGGAGGAGGCCCTGGCGTACCACCGCGCTCACGGCATCCTCACCGAGGCGTGGAGCCCGCTCGGCAGAGCCGGCGAGGTGCTCGAAGATCCGGCGGTCACCGCCGTCGCCGCAGCGCACGGCCTGACGCCTGCGCAGGCCGTGCTGGCCTGGCACGCCGGACGCGGCGTGGTGGCGATCCCGAAGGCCGCCTCGGCCGAGCATCAGACCCTGAACCTCGCCGCGGCCCAGGTGCGGCTGAGCGTCGACGAGATCGCCGCGATCACGGCTCTCGGCGCACCCGACGGGCGCCTCTGGGACGCGGATCCGGCCACGCACGAGGAATTCTGAGCGCGCTCCACCGCCGGGGTCGGCGCCGCCCCGCTCACTCCGCAGGGGCGGAGCTCTTCTGGCCCGACTCCTCGGTGCGGATCAGGATGCACCCGCACTCGGGGCATGAGACCACGTCGTCGTCCGCAGCCTGGCGGATGGCGTTCAGGTCCGTACCGGAGAGCACCATGCGGCACCCCTCGCAGGTGGCGCGGCGCAACAGCGCCGCGCCCGCGGTGCGTCCGACGCGGCGCTGGTACTCGGCCATGAGCGACGGGGAGACCGAGTCGACGAGCGCGACGCGGTCTCGAGCGAGCTGCTCGCCCTCGGTCGTCGCTGCGGCGATGAGGGCCTTGGCCTCCGCGGTCAGCCGCGTGCCCTCGGCCACGGTCTGGTCGATGAGCGCCTGCTGGGCGGAGACGGCCGCCTCGGCATCCTCCAACCGGCCCATGAGCTCGAGCTCGGCGTCTTCCAGGTCGCTGATCCGGCGTGCGAGGCTCGCGATCTCCTGCTCGAGGGCGACCGCGTCCTTGGGGTTCTGCGTGGCAGCGAGCCGGCCGGCATCGCGGTCGCGGCGCTGTGCCGCGAGGGCGACATCCGACTCGAGGCGCTTCAGCTCGGTCTGCACGTCATCGCGCGTTCCGGCCAGTTCGGTCAGCTCGCGCAGCTGTCCCTGCCGCTGCGCGGAGAGCTCGTTGATCCGCTCCCCCTGCACCGGATGCGTGCGCGCGTAGTCGGCCTGCGCGATACGGCGGTCGATGTCGGCGATGTCGAGGAGCACGATCTGGTGCGCGGGGTTGGCTTTCACGCGTCCAAATCTACGCCAGGCGGGAATCCGGCCGCGCGCGCATCCCGCGTCAGGACACGTCGCCGTCGACGTAGAGCCATTGGCCGTCCTCGCGCACGAAGCGACTGCGCTCATGCAGCACGCCACGACCCGTCGCGTCCCGGTGGATCGCTTCGAACTCCACGATGCCCTCCGTGTCGAAGGGCCCTCCAGCGTGCTTCGCGAGGATGTCGAGGCGGAGCCAGCGCAGATGCGCGTCGAGGTCCAGCTGCGCCGGCCGGGTCGTCGGATGCCAGGAGCGCAGCAGGTACGCGGCATCGCCGACCACGAACGCCGTGTAGCGGGAGCGCATGAGACGCTCCGCGGTGGGCGCAGGTCGCCCCGCGAGGATCGGACCGCAGCAGGTCTCGAAGAGGTCGCCGCTGCCGCAGGGGCAGCGCTGCGCCGCCCTTCCGGCCATCGATCCATCGCTCATCCCGTCCAGCCTATTCGTTGATGTCGATACCCTTCGAAATACCCCTAGGGGGTATATGGTTGGTCCGATTATGGACGAACGAACGCAGAACGGCAGCCCCCACGCCGACGGCATCGCGACGCACGGTCATGGAACGGCGCACGAGACGCCGACCCCGACGGATCACACGCAGATGCACGACTCCCCTACGGATCACGGCGACATCGATCACGCGGAACTGCACGCCCACTCGGGCCATGCCGGCCACTCGGGCCACGCCGGGCACGGCGATCACGTCGCGCGATTCCGGCGCCTGTTCTGGATCATGCTCGTCCTGGCAGTCCCCGTCGTCGCCTTCTCCCCCATGTTCGCCATGCTCGTCGGGTACCACGTTCCCGACACCCTCGTCGTGCGGGCGATCCCGCCGGTGATCGGCACCGTGCTGTACGCGTGGGGCGGACAGCCGTTCCTGGCCGGCGCGATCTCCGAGCTGCGCGCACGGCGTCCGGGGATGATGCTGCTGATCGCGCTCGCGATCACCGTCGCCTTCCTCGCCTCCTGGGGTGCGACTCTCGGAGTCCTCGACCATGAACTCGACTTCTGGTGGGAACTCGCCCTCCTCGTCGTGATCATGCTGCTCGGGCACTGGATCGAGATGCGTTCCCTGGCCCGGACGACGTCCGCACTCGACTCACTGGCCGCACTCCTGCCCGATGAGGCGGAGCGCCTCGTCGGCGACGACGTGGAGCTCGTGTCACCGGCGGAGCTCCGGGTCGGCGATGTCGTCCTGATCCGCCCCGGCGGACGCGTGCCCGCGGATGCGGTGGTGGCGGAGGGATCCGCCACCGTCGACGAGTCCATGATCACGGGCGAGTCGCGCGCGGTGCCGCGCACCGTGGGCGACCAGGTCGTCGCCGGCACGATCGCGACGGACTCGGCCTTGCGCGCCCGCGTGACGGCGGTAGGTGCCGACACCGCCCTCGCGGGCATCGGACGGCTCGTGGCCGAAGCGCAGTCGTCCTCGTCCCGGGCGCAGCGCCTCGCGGACCGCGCCGCGGGCTGGCTGTTCTGGTTCGCCCTCATCGCCGGCATCGTGACCGCCGTGGTGTGGACCGCGATCGGCCTCCCCGACGCCGCCGTCGTGCGGGTCATCACCGTGCTCGTGATCGCCTGCCCGCACGCACTCGGCCTGGCGATCCCGCTGGTCGTCTCGATCGCGACGGAGCGGGCCGCGCACGGCGGGATCCTGGTGAAGGACCGGATGGCCCTCGAGCGGATGCGCCAGGTCGATGCCGTGCTGTTCGACAAGACCGGCACGCTGACGGAGGGTGCTCCCGCTGTGATCGGGATCGCCGTCGCGGCGGGCTTCACCGAGGACGAGGTGCTCGGCGCCGCCGCCTCTGCAGAGTCCGACTCCGAGCACCCGCTCGCCACGGCGATCCGCACGGCCGCTGAGAACCGCGGTCTGGCCCGAGGCGCCGTGTCGGGATTCCGCTCCGAGCCGGCGCTCGGTGTCCGGGCCGTCCTCGACGGCCGCAGCGTCGAGGTGGGCGGACCGGGGCTGCTCGCGCAGACCGGCGCGGCGGAGATGCCCGAGGCGTCGGCGTGGCGTGCCGAGGGTGCGATCATCCTGCACGTGCTCGTGGACGGAAGGCTCGCCGGAGCTCTCAAGCTGGCCGATGCGATCCGGGCGGAGTCCCGCGATGCGGTGCGGGCACTCCAGCAGCGCGGCGTCGACGTCGTCATGATCACCGGCGACGCCGAGGCGGTCGCCGCGTCCGTGGCGGCGGAACTCGGCATCCGGCGGTTCTTCGCCGGCGTGCGCCCCGAGGACAAGTCGACGCGGGTCGCCGAGCTGCAGGCCGAGGGACGGGTGGTCGCCATGGTGGGCGACGGTGTCAACGACGCCCCCGCACTGGCCACGGCGGACGTGGGCATCGCGATCGGCGCCGGCACCGACGTGGCCATCGGATCCGCCGGGGTCGTGCTGGCCAGTTCGGATCCGCGCTCGGTGGTCGCGACGATCGACCTGTCGCGGGCCGCCTACCGCAAGATGCGGCAGAACCTGTGGTGGGCGGCCGGATACAACCTCGCCGCCGTGCCTCTCGCCGCGGGCGTGCTCGCCCCCATCGGCTTCCTGCTGCCGATGTCGGTCGGTGCGATCCTGATGTCGGTCTCCACCGTGGTCGTCGCCCTCAACGCGCAGCTGCTGCGCCGGCTCGACCTGCGGCCCGAGAGCGTCGCCGCCTCACCGGAGCACGGCTCGCACTGAATGTCCGGTGGCCCGGCCGGATCGGACTCAGAGTCCGATCCGGTCCAGAGCGCCTGCCAGACGATCGACCGTGCCGTCCACATCCGCGAGCTTGTCGAGACCGAACAGCCCGATCCGGAACGTCGAGAACGATTCCGGCTCTCCGCAGTGCAGCGGCACACCGGCCGCGATCTGCAGCCCCTGCTCGCGGAACAGCGCTCCGGTGCGCAGTCCCAGCTCCGTGGTGTGCACCACGGCGACGCTCGGCGAGGCGAATCCCTCCGCGGCCACCGAGGGCAGACCACGCTCGGCCAGCAGGGCGCGCACCCGGCTGCCGAGGTCCCACTGAGCGGCACGCAACGCCTCGAAGCCCCGCTCGCGGGTCTCGGTCATGAGTGCGGCGTTGTGCGCGAGCGTGTCGGTCGGCATGGTGGCGTGGTACGGCGCACGGCCCGCCACATACTCCTCGGAGATCCACAACCATTTCGCCAGGTCCATGGCGAAGCTCGACGACGTGCGCGACGTCACAGCCTCGCGACCCGCGTCGCCGAGCATCACATAACCGGCGCCGGGTGATCCGCTCCACCCCTTCTGCGGAGCGCTCAGCAGCACGTCCACGCCGAGGGCTGCCATGTCCACCCAGAGCGCACCCGACGCGATCGAGTCCAGGACGAACAGCCCGCCGACCTCGTGCACCGCGTCGGCGAGAGCGCGCACATAGTCATCGGGCAGCAGGATCCCCGCCGCCGTCTCGACGTGCGGTGCGAAGACGACCTCGCTGCGCTGGGCGCGGATCGCGGCGACCACCTCGTCGATCGGTGCGGGGGCCCAGGCAGCCTGCGCGCCATCGGAATCCGGGCGCGCCGCGCACACAACCGTGTTGTGCGCGACGTCGCCGGCATCGAGGATCTGCGACCAGCGGTAGGAGAACAGTCCGTTGCGCACGATGAGGCAGCGGCGCCCGGTGGCGAGCTGGCGAGCGACGCCCTCCATCGCGTAGGTCCCGCCACCCGGGACGATCGCCGTCGTCGTCGCGCCATAGGCGGCCCGCAGATCGGACTGCACGCTCTGCATCACGCGGAGGAATCGCGCGGACATGTGGTTCAGGGAGCGGTCCGTGAAGACCACCGAGTACTCCAGCAGGCCGTCGGGATCGACATCGTCGTGCGGAAGGTTCATGCGCTCAGCCTGGCACACCGCTCCCGCTAGGCTGGAGGGAACGCGCCTATAGCTCAGTTGGTAGAGCACGTCCTTTACACGGATGTGGTCGGGAGTTCGAGTCTCTCTGGGCGCACCGCGAGGCGCCCATCGATCAGACGAGCCTCTTGCCCTCCGTCTTCGGCGCCCACAGCCAGGTGACCAGCGCGCCGAGTGCGAGCACCCCGGCGAGCCAGTACATCGACACGGACACTCCCCACTTCTCCAGGCTGATCGGCAGCAGGAATGTCCCGATCGCCGAGCCGATGCGGCTGGTCGCGTTGAGCAGGCCGACGCCGCTCCCCCGCAGATGCGTCGGGAAGAGCTCGGGCGGGTACACCTGGGTGATGTTCGACGCCGCGGACATCACGAACGAATAGACCACGAACGGGATGAGCATCAGCCACGGCGACGCCTCCGCGAGGAGCCCGAGCAGAGCCAGCATCACGGTCATGATGACGAACGTCCAGAACGTGAAGGCCTTGCGCGGGAATCGCACGATCGCCCAGAGGCCCGCGACGCCACCGGCCAACAGGAAGATGTTGATCAGCAGGTTCTGCACGTTCGCGTCCGACACCTTCATCGCCTCGAGGATCGTGTAGACGAACGTGTAGATGGCGAAGTACGGGAGCACCTGGCAGGTGTAGAACAGGATCCCGAACCAGGTGCTCTTGCGCAGCGCGGGGCTGAAGAGCTCGCGGTAGCTGCTCTTCTCCTCGACATGAGCTGCCGGGATGAAGATGTTCCCCGTCTTGAGATACTTCTCCGCGATCGCTGCGGCCTCATCGCCGCGCCCCCTGCTGATGAGCCAGCCCGGCGACTCGGGTGAGCCGATGCGCACGATCAGGACGAACAGAGCCGGGATGAATCCTGAGGCGAGAAGCCAGCGCCAGGTGTCCGGGCCCACGTTCACATAGGCGCCGATCACGTTGGCGATGACATACCCGACGGTCCACAGCACGGTCAGCGAGGAGAGCATGAGGCCGCGGGACTTGCGCGGCGCGAACTCCGACAGGAGCGTCGGACCGACGGCGTAGTCCGCGCCGAGACCGAAGCCGATCAGCAGGCGAAGCACGAAGATCGTCTCGACGTTCGGTGCCCAGAACTGCGCCAGGGATGCGGCGGCGATCAGGATGAAGTTCAGGACGTAGACGCGCTGCCGACCGATCCGGTCGCTGATCCGGCCGAGGATCAGCGATCCGAAGAACAGGCCGATCAGCGCCGAGCTCGCCAGCATGCCCTGCCAGAACCCGTCGACGTGCCACTGCTGCGACAGCAGGGGCAACGCGCCGCCGATGATCCCCAGCGCATAGCCGTCCGAGAAGTTGGCGCCGAAGGTCATCATCGTGACCTTGAAGTGGAACCGTCCGAACGGGATCTGATCGAGAGCGATCTTCCCTTCGGGGACCGGCTCCTGGGCCTCGTCGGTGATGGCGGAATTCATCAGCAGCTCCCTTGCCACGTTGTGTTCCCATGTAGTGAAATAGTGATTGTTCACCACATGAAACTTGGTGACTGCCAGAATGTCAAGACCCGAGTGCGAAGCGCTCCGTCGGAAGGAGTCCCATGATCGACGCGAAGCGGCGGTCGAATCGAGCCACCGCGCCTGCGGCGGCGTCCGCAGGTGTCACGATCGTGCTCGGCGACCAGCCGCTGCAGCTGGACGACATCCGAGTCTTCGCCGAGGACGGCGCGCGCGCGCAATACTCGGCGGCGGCCGTTGATGCCATCGCTCTTGCCCACGACACCCTGCTGCGCCTCGCCGAGACGCGCCCGGTCTACGGTCTCTCCACGGGAGTCGGCGCACGGCGCAGCGTCGCCGTCGTGCGCGACAGGGCGTCGTGTCTGCGCCTCTGGCGCAGCCACGCGCTCCAATACGGTCCTGCCGTCGACGCCGAGCGCGTACGGGCGATGCTGCTCATCCGCGCCAACCAGCTCGCGCAGGGCGGATCCGGCGTCAGCCCGGCGCTCGCCGACGCCCTGCTCGCTGCGACGACCCGCGAGGATCCGCCGACGGTGGCCTTCGGCGGCGCGCTCGGCACGGGCGATCTCGGCGCGCTCGCGGCCCTTGCGCTCCAGATCACCGCGGACGGGCCCTCCGGTCCGTTCGCCGCTTCCGACGGCCTTCCGTTCATGAGCAGCAGCGCGCTGACACTCGCCGATGCGGCGCTCACGCTCGTCGATCTCGATCGTGTGATCGATGCGGCGATGGTGCTCGGTGCCGCCACCGCGACAACACTTCGGACGACGGCCGAGCACTTCGCGGCGGCGGCGTTCGCGGACCGCTACCCGGCGATGCGCGATGCCGCGACCAGGCTCGCCCCCTCCGACACCGGCCCCGGCGCGCGAGTGCAGGACCCCTTCTCGATGCGCCTGCTGCCGCAGTCGCTCGGCTCCGTGCGATTGTCCTGGGAGCGCTGCCGGGATGCGATGCTGGCCGAAGTCAACAGTGCGCACGAGAACCCCCGCGTGTTCATCCGTGAGGAGCAGGTCGCGCACACCGGCAACTTCTACACCGTCGACCTGGAACTCGCCTGCGGTACGGCGCTGCGCGCCCTCGCTCAGGACGCGAGCCTGCTCCTCGCGCGGCTCGGGCTGCTCATGAACCCCCGCTACACCGGTCAGGCCGAGTTCCTCGGCGACGGAACTCCCGATGCGACGGGGGCGATGATGCTGGAGTATGTCGCGGCCGCGGCGCTCGCCGACATCCGGGATCTCGCAGCCGCGCACGGGGGTCATGGCGTGCATCTCTCGCTCGGCGCCGAGGAGCATGCGCCGTTCACGCCGCAGGCGGTGCGGCGCCTCCGTCTCGCGACAGAGAGCTACCGTACGATGCTCGCCTGCTTCGCGGTCGCCCTGCGTCGCCTGCCCGGTGCGGAAGATCTGCTGCGGGGTTTGCCGGAGAGGCACGGCGGACTCGAGGATCGCGATCTGAGCAGTGAGCTCGCCGACACCGCGTCGGCGCTGGATAGGATTCGGCTCGGTGAGTCGCACGAGTAGACGGAGGAGCATCGATGAGCACGATCGGACCCGGCGGGGTGCCTGCCGCGGAGGAGAGAGCTGAGGCGCTCGACTCGGGTTCGGGTCCCCGTTCCGTGCACAGGGCGCTCGAGCTGCTCACGATCGTGGTCGAGACGGGACCCCAGCCGCTCACCGAGCTGGCGCGCGCGAGCGGTCTGCCCACGAGCACGACGATGCGTTCGCTGCGCGCCCTCGAGCACTGGGGCTATGTCGCACGCACAGCCGACGGCGGCTACGTCTCCGGTCACCGCTTCGCCCGCTCGCGCTTCGACGCAGAACCCGCCACCGCGGAGCACCTCTTCGAGCGCTCCGCAGAGGTGCTGCAACGGCTCACGGACCTCAGCGGAGAGTCGAGCTACCTGACCGTTCGCGGCCCCGGGCGCAGCTGCATCTATCTGCGTGAGGTGCAGAGCGACCAGCCGATCCGGCACGTCGGCTTCGCCGGATGGGCGGGCCGTACGGTGCAGATGGACGGCTCGGCGGTCGGCGCCGTCCTGGACGGCGAGACGCCGGACACCGGGTTCGTGACTCTCGGTGCGGTGTCCGCGCCCGACGCCACCGTCATCGCGGCTCCCGTGCTCGACAGCGAGGGCGCCGTCGTCGCGGCCCTCAGCATCGTCGGGCCGAGTTTCCGCATGGGTGCGGATCGCGTTCAGCAGCTCGGCGGACTCGTGCGCGACGCCGCGCAGAACCTGACTGCGGTACTCCGCCCCGAGCACTCCGCACCGACGACGGCGGACGCAGACCTTCGATAACCGGCCTGACCGCTGGGAGGGCTAGGCTGAGATCCGCGCGTCTTTTGTGCGGAGTCGACAAGCCTCCCCGGCGCCGCATCCCGATTTCGTTGGCATGACCTGCCAGACAGACGAAAGGCCTCCTGTGACTGTTCACGACCAGGATCCGTACTCCCAGGGCCCGCTCGACAGCGATCCCGAAGAGACCAGCGAATGGCAGCAATCGCTCGACGAACTCGTCGACGCGAAGGGCCACGGCCGCGGCCGCGAGATCATGCTCAGCCTGCTGAAGCGCTCGAAGGACCTGCATCTGGGCGTGCCGATGGTCCCGACCACGGACTACATCAACACCATCGCCCCGGAGAACGAGGCCGCCTTCCCCGGCGACGAGGACCTCGAGCGCCGATACCGGCACTGGATCCGCTGGAACGCCGCGATCACCGTGCACCGCGCGCAGCGGCCCGGCATCGGCGTCGGCGGTCACATCTCCACCTACGCCTCGGCCGCCTCGCTGTACGAAGTCGGCCACAACCACTTCTTCCGCGGGCGCGATGACGCCGCCGGCGGGGACCAGATCTTCTACCAGGGCCACGCCTCCCCCGGCATGTACGCCCGCGGCTTCCTCGAGGGCCGGATCACCGAGCAGCAGCTCGACGCGTTCCGCCAGGAGAAGTCCGGCGCCCCGAACGGCCTTCCCTCTTATCCGCACCCGCGGATGATGCCGGAGTTCTGGCAGTTCCCGACCGTGTCGATGGGCCTCGGACCGATCAACGCGATCTACCAGGCGATGACGAACAAGTACCTCGCCAACCGCGGCATCAAGCAGAACGACTCCCATGTGTGGGCGTTCCTCGGCGACGGCGAGATGGACGAGGTCGAGTCGCGGGGCCAGCTCCAGGTGGCCGCGAACGAGGGTCTGGACAACCTCACCTTCGTGATCAACTGCAACCTGCAGCGCCTCGACGGTCCGGTCCGCGGCAACGGCAAGATCATCCAGGAGCTGGAGAGCTTCTTCCGCGGGGCCGGCTGGAACGTCATCAAGGTCGTCTGGGGCCGGGAGTGGGACGACCTGCTCGCCCGCGACACCGACGGCGCCCTGCTGAACCTGATGAACGTCACGCCCGACGGCGACTACCAGACCTTCAAGGCGGAGAGCGGCGCCTACGTGCGCGAGAACTTCTTCGGCCGCGACGAGCGCGCGCTCGCCCTGGTCAAGGATTACTCCGACGACGACATCTGGCACCTGCGCCGCGGCGGCCACGACTACCGCAAGGTGTACGCCGCCTACAAGGCAGCGATGGAGCACAAGGGCCAGCCGACCGTCATCCTCGCCAAGACCGTCAAGGGCTACGGCCTGGGTCCGCACTTCGAGGGCCGCAACGCGACCCACCAGATGAAGAAGATGACGCTGGACGACCTCAAGCTGTTCCGCGACACCATGCACATCCCGATCTCGGACGCGCAGCTCGAGGCCGACCCGTACCGTCCGCCGTACTACCACCCGGGACAGAACGACGAGACGATCCAGTACATGCTGGAACGCCGTCGCGACCTGGGTGGCTTCCTCCCCGAGCGCCGCAGCACTCACGTCGGCCTGAACCTCCCCGAGGACAAGGACTACGCGCTGCCGAAGAAGGGATCCGGCAACCAGGAGGTCGCCACGACCATGGCCTTCGTGCGCATGGTCAAGGACCTCATGCGGGTCAAGGGCTTCGGCGAGCGGATCGTCCCGATCATCCCCGACGAGGCGCGCACGTTCGGCATGGACGCGTACTTCCCCACGGCGAAGATCTACAACCCGAACGGCCAGAACTACACTGCGGTCGACCGGGAGCTGCTGCTCGCGTACAAGGAGAGCCCGCAGGGGCAGATCATGCACGTGGGCATCAACGAGGCCGGCGCGGCTGCGGCGTTCACCGCCACCTCGACGGCGTACTCCACGCATGGCGAGCCGCTCATCCCGATCTACATCTTCTACTCGATGTTCGGCTACCAGCGCACCGGCGACGCGTTCTGGGCGGCCGGCGACCAGATGGGCCGCGGCTTCATCATCGGCGCCACGGCCGGTCGCACCACGCTGACCGGCGAGGGCACGCAGCACGCGGACGGCCAGTCCCCGCTGCTCGCCTCGACCAACCCCGCCACGCTCGTCTACGACGCGGCGTACGGCTACGAGGTCTCGCACATCGTGCAGGCCGGCATCGAGCAGATGTACGGCGGCACCCACCCGAACCCGGACGTCATGTACTACCTGACGGTGTACAACGAGCCGATGCGGATGCCGGCAGAACCTGCGGACGTGGACGCGGAGGGGATCCGGAAGGGTCTGCACCGCATCTCCGTCGGATCCGGCGAGGGGCAGCGCGTGCAGTTGCTCGCCTCGGGCGTCGGTGTGCCGTGGGCGATCGAGGCACAGGAGCTGCTGCTCGCCGATTGGGGCGTGTCCGCGGACGTGTGGTCGGTCACCTCGTGGACCGAGCTACGCCGCGACGGCCTGGCCGTCGACGAGCACAACTTCCTGCACCCGGACCAGGAGCTGCAGACGGCGTACCTCACCGAGAAGCTGAAGGACGCCCAGGGTCCGTTCATCGCGACGAGCGACTACATGCACGCGGTGCAGGACCAGATCCGCCAGTGGGTCCCCGGTGCGTACTACACGCTGGGCGCCGACGGCTTCGGCTTCGCCGACACGCGTGCCGCCGCTCGCCGCTTCTTCAAGATCGACGGCCCGTCCATGGTCGTCCGCGCTCTGCAGGCGCTCGCGGACGAGGGGCGGATCGACCGCTCCGTCGTGGGACAGGCGATCGCGAAGTACGACCTGTACAACGTGAACGCCGGCACCAGCGGCAACGCCGGTGGCGACAGCTGATGCCAGCGGCACGATGAGCAGACCTCCCGAGATGACCAAGGAGGAGACGCTGGCGTGGCTGCGCCGCATCTCCGGGGATCTCGCCACGGCGACCCTGCAGCGTCTCGAGGACTCGCTGCCCTGGTACGCCGAGATGCCACCGGCCCGACGCTCCGCCGTCGGGCTGGTGGCCCAGGCGGGCATCACCTCGTTCATCCAGTGGTACGACGACCCCACGTCGACCCCCTGGATCGCCGCGGACATCTTCGCCGCCGCACCGCGTGAGCTGCTGCGCAGCGTGAGCCTGCAGCAGACGCTGCAGCTCATCCGCGTCACCGTCGAGGTGACAGAGGAGCGCGTGGCAGGCAACGGCCAGCACCTGCGCGACGCCATCCTGCTGTACTCGCGCGACGTGGCCTTCGCGGCCGCCGATGTGTACGCGCGCGCCGCCGAGGCCCGAGGGCTGTGGGACGCGCGCCTGGAGGCGCTCGTCGTGGACTCGATCCTCACCGGCGAAGCCGACGAGGAGCTGCCCAGCCGCATCGCCGCCCTCGGCTGGCACGGCCACGGCGAGGTCTGCGTGATCGTGGGAACCACACCGCCGCAGTTCGATGTGGACCAGGTGCGCCGCACCGCGCGCAAGCTGGCGGTCGACGTGCTGATCGGCGTGCAGGGGTCACGACTCGTGCTGGTGGTCGGGCGCGCCAAGCCCGCCGCCACGGACGACGCCACCGACGGCACTGAGCCCGCTGAGTTCTCCTTCGCGGAGATCGCCCGCACCTTTGAGCCCTCCTTCGGGCCGGGGCACATGGTGGTCGGCCCCGCCGTCGCCGCACTCGTCGACGCCGGGCAGAGCGCCCGTGCCGCCCTGGCCGGTTTCGCCGTGGCGCGCGCCTGGCGCGGCGCGCCGCGGCCCGTCGACGCCGACGAGCTGCTGCCGGAGCGCGCGATCGCCGGCGACCCGCTGGCCAAGCAGACCCTCATCGAGCGCGTGTTCCGTCCGCTGCACGACCACTCCACCGACCTCGTCACGACGCTGTGGAGCTACCTCGACAACGGCCGTTCCCTCGAGGCGACCGCGCGGGAGCTGTTCGTGCACCCGAACACCGTGCGCTACCGCCTGAAGCGCATCAGCGAGGTGATCGGCTGGGACGCCACCGGTCCGCGTGAGGCCTTCATCCTGCAGACCGCGCTCGTGCTCGGCACGATCGGCACGGCGGATCCGGTCCGGCGCGGACTTCGTCCTCGTCGCCCGCGCTGATCCTTCGACGCCGCGATACCGAACGCGTTGTACGTCTCAGATAACCGATCTGCGGATTCTTGTGAGGGTTGAGCCACCGAAACCGGCGGATCGTTGGCAGACTGGGAACGTGATCGTCTTCGCATGCCCTGGACAGGGCTCCCAGACCCCCGGCTTCCTCTCCCCCTGGCTCGAGCTCGACGGTGTCGCCGACGACCTCGCCGCGTACTCGGAGGCCGCCGAGGTCGACCTGATCCAGCACGGCACCGTCTCCGACGCCGACACGATCCGCGACACCCGCATCGCGCAGCCCCTGATCGTGGCCGCCTCGCTGGTGGCGGCGAAGGCCCTGCAGGAGCGCGCGGGCCGCGGCCCTGACGGGATCGCCGGCCACTCGGTCGGCGAGTTCGCCGCCGTGTCGGGTGCCGGCGTGATCCCCGCCGAGACCGCGATGCGCTTGGTCGGCATCCGCGGCCGCGCGATGGCCGACGCCGCAGGCAGGACCCCGACCGGGATGAGTGCCGTCCTGGGCGGCGACGAGGAGGCCGTGCTCGCGCTGCTGTCCGACCTCGACCTCACCCCTGCCAACTACAACGGCGGCGGTCAGATCGTCGCCGCAGGCGCCCTGCCTGCCCTCGCGGCACTGGCCGAGGCCCCCGTGCGCGGATCCCGCGTGATCGCGCTGCAGGTCGCCGGCGCGTTCCACACGCACTACATGGCCTCCGCCGTCGACACGCTGCGCGAAGCCGTCGCCGGCGTCGACGCGGCAGATCCGACGGTGACGCTCTGGACGAACAAGGACGGATCCGTCCTCGCAGACGGCGCCACGGCGCTGGAGAACCTCGTCACCCAGGTCTCCTCCCCCGTACGGTGGGACCTGTGCATGGCCTCATTCGCCGAGCGCGGTATCACCGGCCTCATCGAGCTGACCCCGGCAGGCGCCCTCACCGGTCTTGCCAAGCGCGGGCTGCGCGGCGTTCCCGCCGTCGCTGTGAAGACCCCGGACGACCTCGACGCGGCGGTCGCGCTGCTGAACGGCGCTGACGACAACGGAGAAGCAGCATGACCACGCTCAAGCAGGCCACCGGCCCCGCGTACACCCGCATCTACTCCGTGGGCGCCGCCCGCGGGGAGAACGCCGTTCCGAACGAAGACCTCATCGGCCCGATCGATTCGAGCGACGAGTGGATCCGTCAGCGCACCGGCATCGTCACGCGTGCCCGTGCGCTGCCGACCACCGACGCGATCGATCTGTCCACGGCCGCCGGGATCGAGGCGATCGAGAAGTCCGGCGTGGCGCCGTCCGACATCGACCTCGTGATCGTGGCCACGATCAGCAACCCGAAGCAGACCCCCTCCGTCTCGGCGATCGTGGCCGACAGAGTCGGCGCGAACCCGGCCGCCGCCTACGACCTCAACGCGGCATGCGCCGGTTACGCCTACGCCGTCGCCCAGGCGGATGCCCTGATCCGCGCCGGCGCCGCTCGGTATGCGCTCGTCATCGGCGCCGAGAAGCTCTCCGATGTCGTGGACCCGACTGACCGGAGCATCTCGTTCCTGCTCGGCGATGGGGCCGGCGCCGTCGTTGTCGGCCCCAGTGACTTCCCCGGCATCTCGGGCACGGTCTGGGGCTCGGACGGCTCGAAGGCCGACGCGGTCGGCATGAACCACACCCTCACCGAGTTCCGCGATGGGCAAGCGCCCTGGCCGACGCTGCGCCAGGAGGGCCCGACCGTGTTCCGCTGGGCTGTCTGGGAGATGGCCAAGGTCGCCAAGCAGGCGCTCGAACAGGCCGGCGTCGAGGCATCGGATCTGGCAGCCTTCATCCCGCACCAGGCCAACATGCGCATCGTCGACGAGTTCGCCAAGCAGCTGAAGCTGCCCGAGACGACCGTGATCGCGCGCGACATCGAGACCACCGGCAACACTTCCGCGGCGTCGATCCCACTCGCCACGCACCGCCTGCTGCAGGAGCACCCCGAGCTCAGCGGCGGACTCGCTCTGCAGATCGGCTTCGGCGCCGGCCTGGTGTTCGGCGCGCAGGTCGTCGTGCTCCCCTGACCGGGCGCCGCCGACTCCTAGACTGTTCACCGGTTCCCAACCATCCAAAGAAAGAGGAAATCATGGCCTTCAGCAACGACGAGGTCCTCGCTGGCCTTGCAGAGCTCATCACCGACGAGACCGGCATCGACGCCTCGGAGGTCGCTCTGGAGAAGTCCTTCACCGACGACCTGGACATCGACTCGATCTCCATGATGACGATCGTCGTCAACGCCGAGGAGAAGTTCGGCGTCACCATCCCCGACGACGAGGTCAAGAACCTCAAGACCGTCGGTGATGCCGTGAGCTTCATCGTCGCCGGCCAGGAGTGACACCCGCGGATGCCACCCCCGCGCTTCTGCGGGGCGTGGCATCCTCCTCTTCCGCCCCCATCGACCGCTGAGCGTTCGACAGGCTCAGCAACCGGTCGATCGCAGCACCCACCCGCTCCCCGAGAAGGAACACGCATGACCAAGCGCATCGTCGTCACCGGCATAGGTGCCACGTCCGCCCTGGGCGGCACCGCCCCGGAGAACTGGGCGAACCTGCTCGCCGGTGTCTCCGGCACGCACACCCTCACCCACGACTGGATCGAGACCTACCAGATCCCGGTGACGTTCGCTGCGGAGGCGTCCGTCCGCCCGGAGGAGGTCCTTCCCCGGCACGAGGCCAAGCGCCTGGATCCTTCGGTGCAGTTCGGCATGATCGCCGCCCGCGAGGCCTGGGCCGACGCGGGAGCCCCCGACATCGCCCCGGAGCGCCTCGGCATCGACTGGGCCACCGGCATCGGCGGCCTGTGGACCCTGCTGGATGCCTGGGACACGCTGCGTGAGAAGGGCCCGCGCCGGGTCATGCCCCTCACCGTGCCGATGCTCATGCCGAACGCGGGCGCGGGCAACCTGTCGCTGCATTTCGGTGCGAAGGCCTTCGCGCGCACCGTCGTGAGCGCATGCGCGTCCAGCACCGAGTCGATCGCGAACGCCTACCAGCATCTGCAGGACGACCTCGCCGACGTCATCATCGCCGGTGGCGCGGAGTCCGCGATCCACCCGATCACCATGGCCTCGTTCGCGTCTGCGCAGGCCCTGTCGCGTCGCAACGACGACCCCGAGCACGCCTCGCGCCCCGGCGCGATCGACCGTGACGGCTTCGTCATGGGCGAGGGCGGCGCAGCCCTGGTCATGGAGACCGAGGAGCACGCCAAGGCCCGCGGCGCCAAGATCTACGCCTACGTGGTGGGCGGAGGCGTCTCTGCGGACTCGTACCACATCACCGGCAACGACCCCGAGGGCCATGGTGCGGCCCGCGCCGTGGAGCAGGCGCTGGCACAGGCCGGCGCGACCCCCGACGAGGTCACGCACATCAACGCGCACGCCACGTCGACCCCGGTCGGCGACCCGAACGAGTACGGCGCCTTGAAGCGCGTCTTCGGCGACCGGATCGACGAGATCCCGGTGTCGGCGACCAAGGCGTCCACCGGGCATCTGCTCGGCGGCACGGGCGCGCTCGAGGCGGTCTTCACGATCCTCGCGCTGCGCGACCGGGTGGCTCCGCCGACGATCAACATGACCGAGCCGGATCCGGCGGTGCCGTTCAAGCTCTCCGGTGAGGCGCAGCCGCTCGGCGACGGCCCGCAGCTCGCGATCAGCAACTCGTTCGGCTTCGGCGGGCACAACGCGGTCGTCGCGTTCCGCTCCTACGACGGCTGATCCGCACGGACGAGAATCGCCCCGGTCGCTTCCTCATCGAAGCGGTCGGGGCGATTCTCTTCTTTTCGTTTGTGCTGTTCTGTTATCTCTCCGGCCCAGGACCGGGGATACGCTTTCTCGGGTTCCGGGTCCTTGCTCTCCGACCCCCGATAATCGCGCCTCCTCCGATCCCCGTCCCTTCGTGTGATCCGGTGCCCTCGATCCCTCGGACCCCGGAGACCGGATCACACGAGTCCTTTCCGACCCGCCAGCGCCGCGGTCAACCCACCCGCCAGCGCCGCGGCCTATCCCACCTTGTGGAGCCAGACCACGCGGGCGTCGTCGCTCGCATGCCGGAACGGCTCGAGCTCTTCGTCCCATGCGGATCCGAGTGCGACGTCGAGTTCGCGCTGCAGCTCGATCGGGCTGCCGGCGGCGATCTCCATGGCGTAGCGGATCCGGTCCTCGCCGACGACGATGTTGCCTGCCGCGTCGGTCTGCGCATAGTGCACACCCAGGTCGGGCGTGTGCAGCCACCGGCCTCCGTCACTACGCGGGGTCGGATCCTCCGTCACCTCGAACCGGAGGTGCTCCCAGCCGCGGATCGCGGTCGCGAGAGCGGCGCCCGTGCCCACGGGACCGTCCCAGTAGAACTCGGCCCGGCGGGCGCCATCGAGGACGGGCTGCTCGGTCCACTCGAAGTTGACGGCGCGCCCGATAGCGCGTCCGACCGCCCATTCCAGGTGCGGGCAGAGCGCGCGCGGTGCGGAGTGGATGTACACCACTCCGCGTGCTTGTGCAGCCATGGTCTCTCCGTTTCATCAGGTGCGTCTTCCCCTACGACCTGATCCGCGAAGCACGGCGTTATGCGGTTATGGGCCCATTCTCACTGATCATCGGCGAAATCACAACTGTGTAACTCATTGCGAAAAGGAAACGGTCCCCAGCGCCGAAGCGCCGAGGACCGTCTATAGGACGAGGGAGGCTCAGGCCTCGCTCATCGCGATCTTCTCCTTCTGACCCTTCGCGGCGTAGTACGCGGCGCGGGCCGCGTCACGGCGGGCCTGCTCCTCGTAGCCGGCGTCGAGGGTCGCCTGGTCGACAGGGTAGTTCTCCACCTCGTCCGTGCCGTGGTACTTCTCGATGTAGGCGTCCAGCTCGGGGCCGGAGGTCCACGACGTGATGAGGCAGTAGCGCGGCTCGGTGCCGTTGTGGGTGGCGGCATGCCAGAGGCGCTGCGTGTCGACGATCAGCTGCGCGCCGGCCGGCAGCGCGATGCGGTACTCGACGCTCGGGTCGGTGCGGTTCTCGCGCAGGACGAAGTAGCTGTCCTTGTCGTCGGTGAGGTTGAAGAAGCCGCGCACGACCCAGCCGGTGCCGTCAGGGTTGAGGCGGTTGTTGTCGTCCTGGTGCAGGTTGTAGAGGCACTCGCCGTAGGGCGTGGGCTGCAGCTCGATGACACGGCAGCGACCGACGTTCGCACCCGGCTCCTGCGCACGGCGCGTCAGGTTCGGGGCCTTCGAGGTCTGCGCGTCGATCCAGACGCCGTCCTTGTCGGTGCGCGGGGGCACGTGGTTCCAGAAGCCGTTGCACTCGATCTCGCCCTTGGCGGAGGCGAGCGGAGCGAAACGGGTGTCACCCGAGGACTTCCAGTCGTTGTACTCGATGTCGAGCCACTCCTTGGGGTCGAGCTCCTGGTTGTAGCTGTCGAGGACGACGAAGCCCTTGTCCTCGAGGGCGGCGGACTTGATGTATGCCATGAGCGAGTCATGTCCTTTCATAAAGGGGCCAGCACGTTTTAACAGGCCCTTCTTAGGACAGCCTAACAGCGCGACTTCGACGCGCCCGGAGGGCCGGCCGTGAATATCCAGGCGCCTCCGGTCGCTGAATAGACTGGTCCCGGCAGCACGCGATCCGAGGAGAAGCCCAGCAGCATGAGCACGGCCACGAACGTCGAAGCAACCGCAGTCTCAACGATCGAGTGGCTCTCCTCCCCCGCGACCACGATCGTCGTGCCGGTCTACCAGCGCCAGTACCGCTGGGACATCGGCGGCTGCGAGAAGCTCCTGTCCGACATCCGCGCCGTGGCGGACGAGGACGACGCGCATCGGCACTTCATCGGCTCGATCCTCTCCGCCGAGGACCATGCCCACCCGGACGCCGACCTGATCCTGATCGACGGTCAGCAGCGCATCACGACGCTCATGCTGCTCATCGCGGCCCTGCACCACGCGGTGCACGAGATCGATCAGGAGCTCGCCGACGAGCTGGCGCGAGTGCTGGTGCGACCCGACGACGCGCACCGCACCAAGCTCCGCCCGCATGAGGCCTGGGCCGGCCTGTTCGAGTCCGTCGTGCTGGACCGGCGCGGCCCCGACCAGCCGGAGTCGCGCTTCGACGACAACTACGCGTTCTTCCGATCCCAGGTGCACGCCGACGAGGCGCCGCGGATCTGGCGAGGGCTGCAGAAGCTCGAGCACGTCTCGATCACCCTCGGCGAGGCCGCCAACGCGCAGCAGATCTTCGAGAGCCTCAACTCCACCGGAGAGCCGCTGCGTGATCACGAGCTGATCCACAACTACATCCTCATGGGGCTCTCGCACGCGCAGCAGCAGCAGGTCGAGGAGGATTTCTGGCTGCCGATCGAGCGCAACACGGGCGAGGCGATCGGCGCATTCTGGCGCCACCTCCTGATCATGACCACCGGCCGCGAGGTGTCCGTCGACGGCGAGCACGGCGTCTACAGCGCGTTCCGGCATGAGTTCCCGCACATGGGCATGGAGGACCTGCCGGCGCAGGCGAGCGTGTGGCGGGAGTTCTCGGACATCTACCGGATCCTGCTGAATCCCTCGCAGGAGCAGGATCCAGAGATCCGGCGGCAGCTGGTCTACGTCAACACCTTCGGGCGCTCCACGTATCCGCTCGTGCTCAGCGCCTATCGCGACCACCAGCTCGGCCTGATCTCCAAGGACGAACTGGTGCAGACGCTGGAGCGGATGCAGTCGATGCTGCTGCGCCGCGCGGTCGTCGGCATCCCGAACGACCGTCTCATCGCCCGACTCTGCCGTGCCAGGGCACAGGGACCGGAGGAGCTGCTGCGCGCCTTCGCCCGGATCACGCCGTCGGACGAGCGGATCCGGGTGGCGCTGAAGTTCACCGACCTCCCTCACGCACTGTACGTGCTGGGCCGGATCGAAGGCGTCGCCGACCCCGGTGGCTTCGACGTCGAGCACATCGTGCCGACCGCGCCGCACGACTCCTGGTCCGGCGACGGCGTGCGTGCATGGAGCGAGTACTCCGAGGACGAGCAGAACAGCCACCGCGCCCTCGCCGGGACGCTGGGCAACCTGACCCTGCTGGAGGAGCCTCTCGCCGAACGCGTCTACGGCGCGTCGTTCCCGGACAAGCGCGATGCCTACCGCCGCAGCAGGGTCGATGAGAACACCGCCCTCGCCGGTCTCGACGCGTGGGGCACCGCGGCGATCGCGGAGCGGACGGCCGCGCTCACCGACGCGTTCGTGCAGGTGTGGCGCCGACCTGCCGTCGTGGACATCGACGACGACGGACTCACCCCGATCCTCGACGCCGTGCGACGGCGCGGCTGGCCGACCGGATGGGAGCGGGAGTTCGACTACGTCGAGTATCGCGGTGAGCGCTGGGAGGTTCCGGACGTGAAGTACCTGTTCAACCGCGTCTTCCGGCGCGGCTGGACGGACACGCGCGACGCTCTCGACGCGTTCAACAACCGCAACGGCGGGCCGATCTACGACGAGAAGGCGTGGAACGGGACCTGGGACGAGCTGGACGAGGGCCACTTCCTCTACATGGGGTGGGACGCGAAGTACATGATGAGCGCGGTGCAGGGCCTCTTGGAGGAGTCGGGCCTGGCCGCGGAAGTGTTCGTGAAGTACTCCTACATCGGGAATGTGATGTGATGACGATCTCTGCCGCCGCTCCTTTCGAGAGCACTGTGATCCGCCGCCGGATGATGGACCTCGCCGTCGAGGAGCACACCCTCACCGTGCCGCTCGTGTGGTCGGATCCCTCCGACAGCCGCACGATCGACGTATTCGCCTCCGTCGTCGCACGCGAGGGCGGAGAGGATCTTCCCTATCTGGTCTTCCTCCAGGGTGGCCCCGGTTCCGAGGCGCCCCGCGCGCTTCATGCGCCGGCGGCGCCGTCGTGGCTGGATCAGGCCCTTCAGCACCACCGCGTGGTCATGATCGATCAGCGCGGCACCGGTCGGTCCACCCCGGTCGGCGACGGCATCCTGTCCCTCGGGTCGGAGACGGTGGCGGAGTACCTCACCCATCTGCGCGCGGATGCGATCGTGCGGGACTGCGAGGCGATCCGTTCGCATCTGGGAGTTGACCGCTGGAACGTCCTCGGGCAGTCGTTCGGCGGATTCACGACTCTCGCGTACCTCTCCACCGATGCCTCGTCGATCGATCGCGCGTACCTGACCGGCGGCCTCAGCACGGTGACACGCAGTCCAGACGAGGTGTACGCGCTCTGTTACGAAAAGATGCGCGATGCGTCGGAGCGGTACTACCGGCGCTTCCCCGAACACCGCGAACGCATGCGCCGCCTGGTGGATCTCGCATCGGCCGGCGAGATCGTGCTGCCGAGCGGCGAGGTCGTCTCGCCGTCCCGGTTGCGCTCGGTGGGATCCGCCCTGGGCACCAACGACGGTTGGCAGACGCTCTGGCAGCTTCTCGAACTGGATCCGTCGAGCAACGCGTTCCGCTACGACCTCGCGAGCGCGATGCCGTTCGGCGGTCGCAACCCGCTGTACTTCGTCTTCCACGAGTCCAGCTATGCGAACGGCCATGTCACGGACTGGTCGGCCGAGCGCGTCGAGCCCGACGACTTCGTCCAGGATGTCACGCTGTTCACCGGCGAGCACATCCGTCGCGACTGGACGGAGACGGTCCCGGCTTTCCAGCCGTGGCGTGAGGTCGCACTGATCCTGGCCGACCACGAATGGCCCGCGATCTACGATCCTGCGGCGTTGGCCGCATCCGGTGTGAAGGGCGCCGCCTCCGTCTACGTGAATGACCCGTACGTTCCGATCGAGTACTCGCTCGAGACCGCGGCGCTGCTTCCGGATCTGCGTCTGTGGGTCACGAGCGAGCACGAGCACAACGGGTTGCGCGCCGGGCGCGTGTTCGAGCACCTCGTCGACCTCGCCCACGACCGCCGGGTGCGCTGACCCCCGCCGACCTGACCCCGACGCTGACGCACGGGAGCGGTGCGCGCGGCGTCAGCCGACGCGCACCGCCTCGTAGTCGGGCAGCAGTGCCTGCCAGCGCTCCTTCCAGGCCGGCGCCGGCTGGGACGAGGACCACCCGGTCGGATGCGCTGTCGCACCTGACTCCAGCGCACGCCGGAGGTCTTCGAGATGCACCTGCCATCCCGCGGCGTGGAAGTGGAGCACTCCGACGCCCAATCCGCGTTCCTCGACGACCAGCCGGGATCTCTCCCCCTCAGCGGACAGCCAGGCCTCGATCACCGTCTCCTCGTCCGTGCCCGGTTCCTGGGTGAGGACAAGGTGATGCGGAGCCTCGCAGACGTCGATCCGCATGGATCCGGTCCAGGTGCTCGTGAAGGTGGCGCGCAGCATGCCACCCGGACGGAAGTCGCCCGCCAACTGGGCGATCCAACGCGCCGCGCGCTCCGGATCCGTGCACGCCTGCCACAGGTCGTCCACGTCGGTGTCGTAGACGTCCTCCACGCGGATCGCGCCCGTGGCGTCGTCGAGCTCCCACATCGTGCCGGTCATGATCATGTCCTGTCCTTCTTCCCTCGGGCGATCTCGGTATGCAAGGCGTCGAGTCGCTGCGTCCACAGATCGCGGTACCGTTCGAGCCACTCGTCGAGGTCGGCGAGCGCTTCCGGCCGCAGCCGGTAGATGCGCCGCTGTGCATCCTGTCGCACGTCGACCAGACCCGCTTCGCGCAGCACCCGCAGGTGGCGGGACACTCCCGGCCGCGCGATCGGCAGCGCATCGGCCAGCTCCCCCGCGGTCGCATCGTGAACCCGCAGGATGTCCAGCACGACGCGCCGGTTCGGGTCGGCGAGGGCCTGCAGTACGGCGTCCATGGCCCTGAACGTACCGCATCGGGTACGTACCCACAAGGTTACATTCGGGCGGAACATAGCGGCGTCGCGTGCGCTCGTCAACCCCGTGGTGTTCGATCCGCCGTCCTGTGAACGTGAGATCCACGACACACGAGAGGAGGGGCGCACATGAGCGCTGCAGACCACGTGAAGAACGCGGCGGAGAAGATGTCCGGCAAGGTCAAAGAGGGGGCCGGCAAGGTCACCGACAACGAGGAACTCGAGAACGAGGGCCGGATGGATCAGGCCAAGGCCGACCTCAAGGAGGCGGGCGAGCACCTGAAGGACGACGCGAAGAACGCCGGCGAGCACATCAAGGACGCGATGGACCGCTGATACGAACAGACGCGCCGCCCCGCCGGACATCTCCCCGATGCCCGGCGGGGCGAACGCGACATCACGCTGACTCGTCTGCGTGCGTCACACCCGGGCGCCGTCGAACGATCCCGTCAGCACATCGACAAGAGCATGCCCGTGCGTCAGCTGCGGGTGGTGTCCGGCACCGGGCACCGAGATCAGCTCGACGTTCGGACGCGACCTGAGCATCTCCTCCACTCCGGGATCGAGCGGATCCTTGCTTCCCGTGATGATGCGGATCGGGCCGTCGAATCGCCCGAGCACCTCTCGGAGCTCGGACCGCCACCGGGCCGAACTCGCCAGGGCGAGCTGCGCAGCGACCCTCGCAGCCCCGCTGCGCTTGAGATCGCCGACGGTGGACTCGAGAGCGGCTGCGCTCGCGTCCGACCCGGTGAGCCGGAACGACAGCCGCACCGGGTCGATGCGGCGCAGGTAGGCGCGTACGAACGGCCGCAGGCTCGCTGAGACTCCGGCCCGGGGCTGGAGGAAGAACGGCGCGACCAGAGTGAGCGACGTGACCCGGCCCGGGAGCCGATCGGCCGCGAGCACCGCCGCGGCCGAACCGAGCGAATGGCCGATGATCTCGACGGGCTCCTCGCCCAGCAGGCCCGGCAGCCACCGATCCCAGTCCCGCACTCCGGTGCCACCGCTGAGACCGAGGCCCGGGAGGTCCAGGGCGCGCGCATCGACGGCCTCGGCGACCTCGGTCCAGGTGTCGGCGTTGACGGGCAGCCCCGGGAGGATCAGCCGGGTGGCGTCGCGCCGGCCGAGCTCGAACGTCTTCAGCCCGCCGACGTCCACGAACCTCCGGTCGTCGGCCCCGGCACGGCCGAAGCGATGCGCCGCCAGATGGTCGGCCCAGCGATCGAGGGAGACCAGAACGTCCGGCGTGCGGATCCCGTTCCGCTGTGCCAGCTCGATCGCGGATGCCGTCGGATAGCGGTCATCCGACAGGAAGCCGAGCGTCTCGGGATCCGCCTTGGTGATGCGCGACGGAAGCCGCTTGATGACACCGACGGGCACGCGCAGCCACGGAACTTTCGCGCCGAGGTGCCGGCCGACGTGCGTGAGCAGCTCCGCCAGCGGCGGGGTGTCGTCGTCGAGGATCCAGTACGCCTTGCCGACGGCGGTCGGATCGCTCGCCGCGGCCGCCATGAACGCCGCCAGGTAGTCGACCGTGAGAACGGGCAGGAACGTGCCCCTGCCCGCGGGCAGCGCGGTCGCCGTCCCGTCCCAGATCTGCTCGATCGTGGTGGCCAGCCCGATGTGCTGATCGGACTCCCCCGTCGCGCTGTCGCCGATCACGCTCGCCGGATTGACGATCGTCCACGGGATCCCGTGCTCGTTGGCCTCGGCCTGGAAGATGGCGTCGGATTCCACCTTGGATGCCTCGTAGCCGCCGAGCTCCTTGTAGACCGCGGCACGATGTGCGTCCGACCACGGGACCGTGGCAGGATCCTGTCCCCCGACCCGGTAGCCGGAGATGTGGACGACGCGCTGCAGCTCGGGAAGCCCCTCGGCGAACTCGATCAGCTTCTCGACGATGCCGACGTTCGCGTCGCGCGCCTCCTGGGCGGGCATACCGAACCGGTAGGAGCCTGCGCAGTTGTGGATCTCGGTGACGGACGGGAACGCCGCGGCACCGCCGGAGACGATCTCCGGCGCATCGAAGTCGACGATCGTCGTGCTGATGCTGCGCGTCAGACCGTGCTCGCTCAGCCATCGTTCGACGCGTGCTGCAGATGCGGCACTCCGCACCGCCGCGGTGACGTTCGCACCGGACTCCGCGAGGGTCAGCACGAGGTGCCGGCCGATCAACCCCGAGGCCCCGAAGACCAGCGCGTGACGGGGCGCCTCCTGCGCGGTCATCGCGTGATCCCCTCAGTCTGGATGCGCTGCTCGATGAGCGTCGCCACGACGTCGGCGGCCGCGATCAGGGGTTGGACGCTCCGCATGGCACGGGAGACGATCACCGCTCCCTCGATCGTGGAGACGACGACCGTCGCGAGGGTACGGGCCTCTTCGGCGCCGATGCCTCCGGCTTCGAGGAGCGCGGCCGTCGGCGTGATCCAGGACGTGAAGGCCGTCGCGCACGCCTGTCGGATCCGCTCGCTCTCCGCACCCATCTCGAGAGTGACCACCGAGACCGGGCAACCCAGCCGGAAGTCGCTTTCGCTGACGATGTCCGCCAATGCCTCGATCACGACGCGGGCCGTCGCAGCCGCGCCGTCCCCCGACTCGGCAGCCTCCGCGATCAAGGTCTCGAACTGTGTCGTGGCGAGCTCGACCGCGGCGACGCCCAGGCCTTCCTTCCCGTCGGGGAAGTGGAAGTAGATCGATCCCTTGGGTGCCGCGGCGTGGTCTGTCACCGCGTTCAGGCCCGTGCCGCTGTAGCCGCTGGTCTGGATGAGTTCGAGCATGGACTCTGTGAGCCGTGCCTTCGTGAGGTCTCCCTTTGATGCCATGCGCACTAGAATAGACCGGTCTACATATTTTGCAAATCGACGAGAGACACGCGCGTCGTACAGGACTCGAAGTGTGGGGCGGGCGGGACTTGAACCTGCGATCGTTGGTTTCGGGTCCCACTTTCGATCTGGCCCGGACTACCTGCAATTTGCACGTGCAGCAGCACACCGTTACGGAGAGACACGGAACGGAAACAGGACTTGTCCCGCCACAGAACCTTCGAACTGGCCAGTTTCTGGCCAGTTCGAAGGAGGCGTGAGCCGACGGTGATCCGCCGCAGGGGTGGTGTGGTTGAGGCCACCATGACATTGCCCTACCTCGACTCGGCCGGGAACCTTCACTGCGCCCCAGGAACGCCTGGCGCGCTCGGCGGACAGTTCGCCCCGAAGCTCGTATCAGCGCCGGCAACAGCCCTTCACACCGACGCGGAAAGCCTTCGCGCCCGCGTCCGCATCCGATGGCGGGAGCTGCTGAATCCGGAGAACTACTTCGCCCCGATCCAGCTGCCCTCCGAGTCGCTCACCGATGGCAGCAGCAAGCCGGCTGCTGCAGGTGGCGACGACTGGAAGCCTCGCGTTGGAGAGCGGATCCGATCGCTGGTCACGAACGTCAGCGTTCCCATGTTCACCTCGGTACAGGCGCCCATCGCAATCACCGTCGAAGGCGTCAAGGACGGAAGTGCCGTCGCCCACCAGTACCGCGAAGTCGATGGCAAGCTCTTCCGCCAGGTGTGGGCGCGGGGCACGGCAGAGGCGCAGGAGTCCACGCCTGAGCGCAGCGCCGTCGAGCATGAGTGGGCTCCCACGGTCCCTGGTCGCACCTACGAGCTGCACCCGGTGCCCGCGGACGCAGCCTGGCTTCAGCAGGAAGCTGAGCGCATCCCCCCGGTGCTCGCGTCGAACGACAATGATGCGCACGCCGCCGTGCAGGAGCACCTTGATCAGTTCGCTGCGATCGACGGGCATGTGTGGCAGACAGCCTCAGAGCCTGTCTACCGGGCGCCCGTGATCGAGGACGCCCCGTTCGTTGCGCCACTGCAGCTGGACGTCGTCCCCGCACCAGACACGTCGACGAGCGCGGCGCCGCTAAACGTCTTCGCTGGCGACCAGTTCGATGACGCGGTCCGCACGATGTCAGAGACCTCCGCCGCCGTGGGGGTGCCGATCGCTCCGCTCGCGGAGGGTCCCCCGGTCATGTGGCTCCGCGAGCTCGGGCTGGTCGACGCCCCGCCTGCGGATACGAGCTGGCGTGCAGGTGTCCCGCTGGCGATCACGCCTTCCGCTGAACTGACCGAGGAGACCTTCGAGGCCAAGTTCAACGACTTCCGGGCGCAGATCGCGGGGATCCCCGGCGCCGTGCACGGTGACATCTCCGGTTTCCGGCGACGTGGCGCATGGCGGCTCGACTTCACCGCACTGACCGCCCATCAGCAGCAGGAATACCGGGGCTACATCGCTTTCGGCATCGGACGCGGGTTCATCTGATCACGCGGCACCACGCGCCGCGGCAATCTGCACGATGCCGTCCTCGCTCACGAGCTTCACGGTGACACCCATGTCAAGCCCCGTGGCCATGATGTCGGTGATGGCTCGCTGTAGCGGCGTCACCGGCTGTCCGGGCCGCGCGGCGAGACGCTCCAACCCATCCCCCACCCACACGGTCACGGGTGGCTGGGCTGCACGCTTGGCCGGCGTCATCGCCGTTCGGCGCTCGATCATCGTGATCACTTTGCCGGCCGCGCGCGTCGCTTGGGAGTCCGTGGTGTCAGCGGCGATCCACACGTCCGTGTCCGTGGTGATTTGCCCTCGTCAGCACGGCGTTCCGCGTGTGGGTGTCGTGGACCTTGAACGCCACTGCATGCAGCACTTCGGGCCGGGAAAGGTCATCGCGTTGTCGAGCGAATCGAACGTCCGGTGCCGGGTTCGACGGTTCATCTGGTCTGCCCAGCCCGCCTTCGGGCGCGGTCGCTCGGGCGGCAACAAACTGCCCTCCACCCAGGCCTTTCGGTCGATGACGTCTCCCAGATGAGTCCTGCACGAATCCAGTGTCGCACGCTGAGATATTGGCCGACAGTCCGGAGCAGTACGCACTTCCAGCACAGGCAGCCGATCGCATGTCGCGCACGCGAGATTGGGCTACAGGTCGTATTCGACGTCGGGGCTGAAGTCAGCGTGAAGCCACCAGAGACGCTCGGACCAACTCTGCAGCCCCGAATCCCTGGGCGTAAAGCCGGAACCCGTTGAACTGAACCGCTCAGGGAGGCCCTCGCACATCTGCCCCTGACTCACGCGACTGCACTGCGCGTCGGTGGTATCGGTCACGATGTGGTCATGGCCTACTACGGACCCCGGCGCCGGCGCCAACCACAATTCACGATCCTATCCTGTTCATGGCTCTCACCGCACTCAAGAGGTGAAGGTCTGCGGGCTCATGCTCATCCCGCCAGACGACGCCCGCCCCCTCCAGATCAACGTTCACGACGAGGCCGACTGGCAGAAGATCTACAAGAATCCCTCGATCCGAGTGAAGTGCCTGGTCGAGACCTGTGACACGCTGCTGACTCCGAAGCAAATGAGACGCTGCGGGCTGAGGTTTCTCGCGATCCGGTACGGGATGCGCGACAGCCAGCGAAGGCGATGGCGCGCCTTACTGCTGACGTTTTAAGGCTCATTCAGCGAACAATCGCGCAACCCAAGAGGTGCGAGCGTCTGCCGCGATCTGCGCGAGCGGCGACCATTGCATGAGCGCTTCCCACCCGTGGGTGCCTCCAGGCCAGACGTGGAGCTCAGTGTCGTTACCGTCTCGCCAAAGCTGGGATGCGTAAGCGACAGTCTCGTCACGGAAGACTTCCGCTCCTCCGACGTCGAGGTAGGTGGGCGGCAGGTTCGAGAGCTCTTCGGCACGCGCCGGCGCAGCGTAGATGGAGACCCCGTCGGATCCGCGCCGGTCTCCGAGGAGCGCGCTCCATCCGACGCCGTTGCTGCTGCGGTCCCACAGGCCCAGGCCGTCGAACTGACGAGCTGAGACCGTGTTGTCACGATCGTCCAGCATCGGACACAGCAGTGCCTGACCGAAGAGAGCCGGGCCTCCGCGGTCTCGCGAGAGTAGTGAGACCCCGGCAGCGAGTCCGCCGCCTGCGCTCGCGCCGGCGACAAGGATCCGCGCCGGATCCATTCCGAGCTGCTCGGCGTTCTCAGCGAACCAGAGCAGTGCGGCATAGCAGTCTTCGACCGGCGCGGGGTCCGGGTTCTCCGGCGCCAGTCGGTACTCGACGGTTGCTGCAACCGCATTGTGAGCCACCACCCACGGAGCAATGAGCGATACCCCTGTCATCCGCGTTCCCATCACCATTCCGCCGCCATGCACGTGGAAGATCCCCGGGCCGGCACCGGTGTGACCGCGCCGCCGAAGAACAGTGAGCGCGAGCTCGACGCCCTCGTACCCGGGCACCGTGAACTCGAGCTGCTCGAGATCGAAACGTTCGAGGTCCTCCGGGATGGCGTACTGCCGCATCGTCGGGATGGACTCAGGAGTCAGCGGGGCAAAGATCCCTCCTTCTCCCATCGCATCGAGTGCTGCTGCCACCGTGGGGTTGAAGGGCGGTCGCTTGATTTCGGATTCTGCTGCGCTCGTCGTTGAGGTCACGTCTACTTCTCCTGAGTGTGGGTTGTCGATCGGTCTGGCTGTTGAGTCACGCTGTCGAAGCCGAGGAAAAGGTCACGACGACCTTGTCCGTAGCTTCCGGGCGGCCCGCGAGGTCGATCGCGGCTGCGACTTCCTCGAAGGGAATGACGTCGCTGATGATGCGGGTGTAGAGATCGGTGTTATCGGCGATGTCCTGGGCGACGGCGGTCATCTCCGTCGGGTGACCCATCGAGTGGACAATGGTCAGCTCACTGGGGATGAGCATCTGCGAGTCCATCTGGATCGGCTTCTGATGGATGCCGACGATGCCGTAGACCGCGCCGAGCTTCGGGCCCGCAAAAACCGCCTCGGGGACCGCCGCCACGCCAGCTGCGTCCAGGTAGATGTCTGTGCCCGGGATACCGGGCCGCCCGAAACTGTCGCTGCCCTCTCCGTGCAGCTCGCGAAGGCGTGCTCGAACATCCTCGGTGCGCGAGTCGATCACGGCATCGGCACCGAGAGCGAGGGCCTTCGCGAGTCGATTCGGTTGAATGTCGGCGACGACGATATGGCGAACACCGTGGGCCTTGAAGGCTAACAACGCCCCGAGACCGACGGGACCTGCTCCGAAGATGATGACCTGATGCTCGGGCTGCGGATGAGTACGGTCGACTCCGCGTCGCGCGACTGCGAGGGGCTCTGCCAGGGCGGCAACGTGCCACGGCACATGATCGGGAATGACGATGATGTTGCGGCCCGCAACAGCTTCTCGCACCGCGACGAGCTCGCTAAGCGCGCCCTGCGGCCCACCACCCCCGAGGATGGCATCGGCCACACCGGTGGGATCGATGACGACGTGATCGCCGATGGCGATACCGCCAACCTCATCTCCGACCGCAACGACTTCTCCTGCTGGCTCATGGCCGATCGGCGTGATCGCAGCCCCAGGGACGATGTGCCCCTGGGATACCGAATGGGGATCCGCGCCACAGATGCCGCAGGCGCGGATGGCGACCAGGACGTCGCGCGCACCGATCTGCGGGTCGGGGACATCTTTGATCTCTACACGGCCGGGGCCGATAATGACGGCACTCTTCATCGAGCGTTCTCCTTCGTGGTGAATTTCATTGACTCGCGGCGCCGCACAAGCTCGTCGAGCGCGGGTGTGGGGATGTTGGCCGTGTCAGCGAGCCTGAGGAGCTCCTCGGTGATGACCTCGACCTCGTCGCGCATGCCGTTCATCTGATCAGTGCCGAGCTCCCAGGCGGGACTGCCGACGAAACGTCTGAACGCGGCGACGATGACGGGAATGGGTAGTCGCTGCCACACCCGGAACCACTTCGGGGCGACCGGGATGCCGAGCGCATCCATCGTTGCGTAGACCTCACGTATGGCCTGCACGTTCAAACGAAGCAGGGAGGCATCGCGACCGAGCGCTTTGCCGTCGCCTCTGGCCACATAGGTCGCATTCGCCGTGGCGGCGACGAATCCTTCATGCGACTTCAACCAGGAGTCAAGGTCCGAGATCACTAGGGGCACGAATCCGGCCGACTTGAAGATCCGCGCCAGGCTGCGGACCCGGTTGGTGGGTACTCCATCGACTTCGGACAGCATCGTCCGCTGCATGAAGGCCGGTGGGATGCTGTACCGCACGACTGGTCCGTGCTTCGCACCACCTGCACCGGGGAAGCCCCCCACGGCTCGCGCTCCCACCATGTCGATGAAGACCTGCGGGCCGTCCGCGTTGCTCACCATGAACAGCAGTGTGCGGATCCGCGTCGGCGCCAGGGACTCGAGTATCGAGTCGATGTGCGTCTTGCGCACGATGGCCACCGCGACATCGAACTCCGCGTCGGGTTCGATCTTCTCGAGTACCGGCACCCGCACGCTTTCCCGACGTCCTCCGGCGAGAGCTTCGATAACCAGGCCGTGTTCTGTGAGCTCTTCGCGGCGCTGCCGTGACAGCTCGGCGACCGACACGTCGTGGCCAGCCAAGGCGAGTTTCGTGGCATACACCGTACCGAGCACGCCGGCCCCGATGACGAGGATTCGGGGCCGCGGAGGCAGCGCGCCTCGGATGGTGTCAGCGGCGACCGTCCTCGACGTCGTCATGGTCGCATGCTCGTTCCGCCGTTGACGGAGAGCACCTGGCCGTTGATCCACGAAGCGTGGTCCGACAGAAGGAAGGCGACGCTGGCTCCGAGATCGTCGGGTCGGCCGTTTCGCGGGGACGGCGTGCTCGAGAGGATCATCTCTCGGAAGTCTTCGGGGAGGTTCGCCTCGGTCTGTTCGGTGAGCACGAGGCCGGGCGAAACGGTGTTCGCCCGGATTCCGTCTTTTCCGTACTTTCGGGCGATGTGGCGGGTGAGCGCGTTGACCCCGGCTTTCGTCGCTGAGTACGCGATCTTGTCGTCCATCGCCGCGTACACAGCCTCCGAGGACGTGTTAACGATCGCGCCGCCGCCTGCTGCGACGATGTGCGGGATGGCATAGCGGGCTGTCAGCAGATATCCGGTGAGGTTGATATCGATCGTCCGCTGCCACGCGTTCAGGTCGATGTCGACAACGTTCGTGTCGAGTGCGACCTGGTCGGGGTTGATGTTCGCGGCGACGTTGAACAGCCCGTCGATGCGACCGTACCGGCTGAGCGCGAGGTCGATTAGCCTCCTCACCTGCGATTCGTTCGCAATGTCCAGTTCGATCGGAATCCCTTCTCCGCCACGTTCGGTTGCCGCCATTACGGTGCGCTCAGCCGATTCGAGCGAGATGTCTCCGACCACGAGGCGTGCACCGCCCGCTCCCAGATAGCCAGCCGTGGCGGTTGCGATGCCACCGGCACCGGCAAAGACGATCACCTTGTCTTTGAGGCCGTCCATTCAGTCGTTCCTTTCGTCAGTGCTAGAGCTGTGCATAGGCGCAGCGGGTGTCGTGGGCCTGGTCGAGCTGAGGGATGACCGAATCGCGTCGAGAGTGTCGAAGATGTCAGCCGTTGTCTGAAGCGTGTGGGAGGGATGCTCGCGCGCGCCCCTTCTGATCGCATCCGTCACGGCCCGCAGCATGGGTGTGTACCCGTACCCTTCACGGTCGACCTTGACCGGCTCGACGGTCTCGCCCTCGAGGTTGTAGCCATGGACCGTGAGCTGCGAGGCGTACCAGAACCCCGAGCCGATCGTGATCCATCCGCGCGTTCCGGCGATAGTCGCGGACATGTCGAGGAACTCGAGCATGGAGGCTGCACCCTGCGTGAATGCGCCGGCATCGTGATTCAGCGTGAAGTTGTTGCGCAGATCGACGCCGTCTTCGCGAACGAGTCCCGCGGCTGAGATGCTGTCGGGCTTGCCGAACAGCATGTGGCTGAGAGTGACGGGATAGATTCCTTGATCCAGGAGCGCGCTTCCTCCCGGCTGCCACCTGCTCGAACCATCCTCAGGGAACGGGGCTCCGAAGGATGCGCGCAGGCTCCGCACGTGCCCGATGGCACCTGCATCCAGGAGCTCCTGCAGGCGGACGAAAAGCGGATTGAACTTCATCCACATTGCTTCCATCAGGAAGACGTCAGATTCCTGCGCGATGCGCGCCAGCTCGCGGACCTCGCCGGCGTTCAACCGAGGGGCTTCTCGCAAAGCACGTGAATCCCTCGCGACAGCGCTTCCTTCGCCAAGGCGAAATGAGTCACGTGCGGGGTGGCGATGTAGACCGCATCGACGCCGGCAGCCAGCATCTGCCCGAAATCGTCGAACACGCGGCCGATTCCGAACTCGTTCGCGAAGCTCCGCGCAGTGTCCATCCGTCGCGAGGACACGGAGGTGATCTGCGCTTCCCCAACCGAGCCGAAATCGGAAGCGATCTGACGGGAGATCGTTCCGGTTCCGACCACGCCCCATCGCAGACGCGCGTCATCATGCGAGGCCCTGGTCGATGTCACGGAGCTTCCGGACATACCGGGACGTCGGCGCGAGCTCGCTCGCCCAGCCAGGCGAGGCTCAGTTTCGGGGTGCGCTCGAATGTTGCACGGTCGACGGAGATGAGACCGAACGTCGGCTCCCAGTGCCCCCATTCGAAGTTGTCGAGCGCCGACCAGTGCAAGTATCCGCGGATGTCTATGCCGTCGTCCGCGGCCGAGAACAGGTGCTTCAACGCCTCCTCGGTGTAGGCGATCCGTCGCTCGTCGTCGGAGGTGGCGATGCCGTTCTCGGTGACGAGGATGGGCACGCCTCCGGTGACTTCCCACGCATGGCGGGCGGCGATACCCAGTGCATCAGGTCGATATGCGGTCCCGACGAGAGTGTTGTCCGGGTGGGGCGGGTGCGGCACGAGACCGTGTTCATCGACCGCTTGCGTGGAGTACGACTGCACTCCGACGAAGTCGTCTCCTCGGGAAGCCTCGAGGAAAACGTCCTCCCTGAGATGGCGTTCCTCGACCAGCATCGGCTCGTGCTCCGGAGCTGCGGCGTAGAAGGCCTGGTTAGCAACGGTCCAGCCGACCGCTGCGCCGGTACGGTCACGTACGATCGCTCGAGCGGCGCGATGAGCTTCGATCAGTCTGGCCGTCGCCGCCTCCGTGGGCCGAGGCAAGACGAACTGGTCGTCGCGCTGCATAGTGGGGGTGTCCATCGCGGGGACGGACTGGCCGTTGATCGCGCTGGCCATGTAGATCATGAACGCGAACATGTTCGGTTCGTTGATCGTGCAGACCCACGGGACGCCGTCGAGGATGTCACACACCCGCGTGACGTATGCGCTGAAGTGAATCGGCCTGGGTTTCGTTCCGATGTTGACCAAGGATGGAACTGATGCCCAAGAAGTACGATGCTGAGTTCCGCGCCCGTGCGCTGCGGATGCTTGATGAAGCCCGCCCCGACCACCCGAACCGGATGACCGCGGTCCGTCATGTCG